>JBAULH010000048.1:0-10723 GCA_049578085.1 Candidatus Deferrimicrobiaceae bacterium | reverse complement strand
CCCGAGGTCGTGAACTGGGTAAAGAAGTACCGGGAGAAGTTCGGGCAGACTCCGGACGCCCTGGGAACCCTGACCTACGACGCGACCAAGATGCTGCTGGAAGCGATCCGGATAGGCAACAGCGACGACCCCGGGAAGATCCGGGATGCCCTAGGGTCCCTCAAGGGATTCGAGGGGGTCACCGGAAAATTCACGATGGATGCGAACGGGGATCCCATCAAGAGCGCCGTCATCATCCAGATCCGTGACGGGAAACAGAGATTCCTTCAGGTCGTGAATCCCTGATTGACGAAGCGATACATTCTGCTTATGGAATATTTCGTCCAACAGGTCATCAACGGTCTGCAGCTCGGGTTCGTGTATGCACTGATCGCCCTCGGCTACACCATGGTCTACGGGATCGTGCGGTTGATCAATTTCGCCCACGGTGATGTGTTCATGGTCGGCGCCTTCATCGGGCTCTACACCATAGAACGACTCCAGTTTCCGCTCCCGGCGGTGTTCCTTTCGGCGATCGTCGGGTGCACGATCCTCGCGGTGCTCATCGAACAGCTGGCTTACCGTCCCCTGCGCCACGCCCCCAAGATCGCCTCGCTGATCACCGCAATCGGCGTGTCGCTGTTCCTCGAGTACTTCACGAGCCTGCGGCAGGTGTTCGGCCCGAACTACTACTCCTTTCCCCGCCCTTTCCCCGTGGTCGGCTGGGAAGTGGGCGGGATCCAGGTGACCAACATCCAACTGGTCATCCTTGCCGTCACCCTGGTCTGCCTCCTGATGCTCCAGTCCATCGTGTACCGGACGAAAATGGGCAGGGCGATGAGGGCCGTGTCGTACGACTACGTAACTGCCGGACTCATGGGAGTAAACGTCAATATGGTGATCTCCTTCACCTTCGGTGTCGGGGCGGCATTGGCGGGGGTGGGAGGGGTTTTGTACGGCATCGCCTATCCCCAGGTGAACACCTTCATGGGTTTCATGCCGGGACTGAAGGCGTTCACCGCGGCCGTCCTCGGCGGGATCGGCAACATCCCCGGTGCGGTGCTGGGGGCGCTCATCATGGGGCAGTCGGAAACGATGGTGTCGGCCTATCTGTCCTCCACGTACCGGGACGGGATCGCCTTCGTGATCCTTATCCTGGTGCTCCTGTGGAAACCCACCGGAATTTTCGGGACCCGTCGGTCCGAAAAGGTCTGACGCCTTGACGAATCCCCTCTGGAATCTGGGCAGGATCCTCTCCGCGTACGTGCTTCTGGCAGGGGGCATCACCCTCCTGCAGGCGACGGGGCTCGCGAATCCGTACTGGATCCAGATCCTCGAGCTGGCGTGCATAGTGGCGATTTCGGCCCAGGGGCTGAACATCATCTACGGATACACGGGCCTGTTCTCCCTCGGTCACGCGGCGTTCTACGGTATCGGCGCCTATACGTCGGCCTATCTCATGAAGATGTACGGGGGGCAGTCCCAGGCGGCCTTTTTCCTCGCCTTGCTGGCGGGCGGAGGCGTCGCGGCCGCCGTCGCCTACCTGATCGGGCTGCCCACGCTGCGGCTCACTTCGGACTACCTCGGCATCGCGACGCTCGGGTTCGGGATCATCATGAAAGTGGTCTTCGACAACGCCGACACCTTTCTTCCCGAGCTGGGGGGGGCCCGGGGGATGACCGGAATCGCAAAGATGTCATCCGTCCCCTGGGTGATCTTCTTCCTTCTCGCCTCGCTCCTGATCGTGCGAAACACGATCCATTCCAGTTACGGACGGGCGATTCTCTCCATCCGGGAGGACGAGATCGCCGCCGAGATGATGGGGATCGACACCTTCCGGTACAAGATGGTCGGTTTCGTGATCGGTTGCGCCTTCGCCGGAGTGGCAGGGGGGCTCTATGCGCACCTCTATACCTTCCTCCACCCGAGCAACTTCGATTTTTTCAAGTCGATCGACATCCTGGTTATCGTGGTCCTGGGGGGATTGGGGAACATGAGCGGGACGATGGTCGCCTCGTTCGGGTGGATCTTCCTGCTGGAGGGGCTGCGGGTGGCTCTTCCCCCCGGGTACGTGGAGCTTCGGTGGGTATTGATCCCCATCCTGCTGATCGTCACGATGCTTCTTCGGCCGCAAGGCATTTTCGGGACGCGGGAGTTTCCGTATTTGCGGGGGAGGCTGTACCGATGACGCTCGAGATCCGGGGGCTCACCAAGTGTTTCGGAGGCATCCGGGCGGTCGACGGGGTGGACCTCCGGCTTGCCGAAGGAGAACTCGTAGGTCTTATCGGCCCGAACGGATCGGGGAAGACCACGGTGTTCAATTTGTTGACCGGGTATTACCAGCCCGATGGGGGGTCCATAACGTTCGGGGGGAAGAGCCTGGTGGGTGTTTCGCCGCACCGGATCAACCGGTTCGGGATCGCCAGGACCTTTCAGAATGTTCGTCTCTTCCGGAACCTGACCGTCATGGATAACGTCCGAATCGCCCACCATTTCTACCGGGAATACGGGCCCTTGTCGGCGCTGTTCCGGACAAGGCGGTATTACCGCGGGGAGAAAAAGCTCCAGGGAAAGGTTGAGAACTATTTGTCCATCTTCTCGCTTCAGAACAGGATAAACGAGGTGGCAGGGACCCTTTCCTATGGGGACCAGAGGAAGCTGGAAATCGCAAGGGCCCTTGCTTCGGAGCCAAGGGTTCTCCTGCTTGACGAACCGGCCGCGGGGATGAACCCCTTCGAAGTGAGGAGACTGATGGAGTTCATCCTCGAGATCCGGGACCGTTTCCGAATCTCCATCCTTCTTATCGAGCACCAGATGCGATTGGTCATGGGGATATGCGAACGCCTGGCGGTCATGGATTTCGGCCAGGTGATCGCGAGAGGTCGTCCCGAAGAGATCCGGGGAAACCGGAAGGTGATCGAGGCATATCTCGGGGAAGAGGTTCCGTTCGAATGAGAGAATACAACGTATGATACAAAGGATGAGATTATGTTGTTAGATATTGAATGTATAAATGTTTATTACGACAACATACGAGCCTTGCACGATGTTTCCTTCGCTGTGGGGCAGGGAGAGATCGTGGCGCTGATCGGAGCCAACGGAGCGGGGAAGAGCACCATACTGAAGGCCGTTTCCGGTATCCAGAAACCCCGTTCGGGGCGCATCCTTTTTGAGGGGCAGGAACTGGTCGGCGCTCCCCCGCACCGGATCGTACGGAGGGGGATTTCCCTTGTTCCGGAGGGAAGAGGGATTTTCGCCAATATGACCGTTCGGGAGAACCTCGAGATGGGGGCGTTCACCCGGACATCGCGGGAGGAGATGACGAAAAGCCTCGAGGAGGTGTTCGTCCTGTTCCCCCGGTTGAGGGAAAGGGTATTTCAGCAGGCCGGAACTCTTTCGGGGGGGGAACAGCAGATGCTCGCTATCGGACGGGCGGTGGTGGCAAAACCGTCTCTCATGCTGCTGGATGAGCCATCGATGGGGCTTTCCCCCATTTTGGTGGCGGAGATCTTCCGGCACATCCGGCAAATCAACAAGGCCGGAACGACGATACTCCTTGTCGAACAGAACGCTTTCATGGCCCTCACCGTTGCCCATCGGGCCTATGTCCTGGAGACGGGTGCGATCACCTTGTCGGGCAATTCCTCCGATCTTCGCAACGCTTCGAAGGTCCGCGCCGCGTACCTTGGTGATGTTATGGAATAGATGTGTCTTTCTGCTCCAAACAGCGGAAAATGTTGAGTAACGAGCAGGCTGGAGTGAACCATGCTGCGGCCTCCGGGGGAAGTGATCCCGTCTTCCAGATCACCAGGAACGTGTCGAAATCCGTCAAGGGGTCTCCCGGTACCGGCCGGACAATGCCCCCCGTTTGAAGATTCGCATCAGCAGGAAGATGGCTGGAAATAGGAACACTGCCCCTGCCGCGAGAAACAGGAGCAGGAGGCGAAGCGTGGAAGGGGAGGACGCGAACGAGGAGAAGGTGATGGCCGGCCGGGCGAGGAACGGAAACTGGGCCAGACCCCAGCCAAGAAGGATCAGGACGACCTGGGCGGCGGCGCAGATCCGCGCGATGCGGTAAGCGCAGAGAATCAGGGAGATGCAGCCCCCCAGGACGGCGGTGGCGTAGAACATCATCACGCTAACAAACCAGTCGCTTCCCGTAAGCGAATTGTGGAAGTCGGGTGCTCCCGAAGCGGCGATGACCGGGACTAAAACGGACAGCAGGGCGACCGCCGCTGCCGCCCAGAGGGCGCGGCTGCGGAAGTCGCCCCGCAGGTCGGGGTCATCCGTTTCCAGGATGAGGTAGACCGCGGCCAGGTAGGAGAAGGCGGAGAGCGTAAGGAGGCCTACCGAAAGGGGGAAGGGGGCGAGCCAACTCGTCGTGTCGCCGGTGAAGGTCAGCGGTTCCGCGGGGATCCGTCCGGAAGAGAGGGCTCCGATCGTGACGCCGAGCAGAACCGGGGTGACGAGGCTGGCCCCCGCGAAAAGAGTACCCCACCGACCCGCTCCGTGTTCTTCGTGCAGATGATACGCATGAAACGCAAAGGCGGCCCCCCGAAGGACGATCCCGGCGAGGAGCAGGGTCATCGGCACGAACAGCGCGGTGGAGATTGCGGCGAATGCCGAGGGGAAACCGGTGAAGAGAATGACGATCGCCACTATGAGCCAGATGTGGTTCGTCTCCCAGACCGGCCCGATGGCGCGCGCGATCAGTTGCCTCTGGGCATTGGCGCGGGGCCCCCGTGCCAATAGGTCCCAGATCCCCCCGCCGAAATCGGCGCCGCCCAGCAGGGCGTAGAGCATAAGGGATACGAGAATGCTCCCAGCCAGCAGGGAAGGAAGGGAAGGCATCTCCTACCCGGGCTCGCTGCCGCCTCTCCCGTCGAGAGGGAAGGCGGGACTTGCCGAGACCTCGCGCTTGAGCAGCCAGGCCGCGGAGACCCCGAGGGCAAGGTAAAGAAGGGAGAAGAAGGCGAAGGGGATCGCGAGTCCTCCGACCGTGGTGACTGCGTCCGCCGTGCGCATCACCCCGTGAATGACCCACGGTTGCCGGCCGAGTTCGGTCACGACCCAGCCCGCCTCCACCGAGAGGATTCCGAGCGGTCCGCAAGCCGCCACGGCGAAGAGAAATCGGCGGTGGTACAACCATTCCCTCCTCCTCCAGGCAAACAGGGCCGAAAGCAGGGCCAGGAGGCTCATCGTCGCCCCGGAGGCCACCATGAGCTGAAAGGCGAGGTGGACCGGCACCGGATTCGGCCACTCGTCACGGGGAAAGGCCGACAACCCCGTTACTTCCGCGTCGGGGTCGTGAAAGGCGAGGAGGCTTAACGCCCGCGGGATCTCGATCGCGAATCTCGTCGTCTGGCTGTCAACATCGGGGATCCCCCCGATCCGGAGAGGCGCCCCCCGTTCGGTGCGGAACTGCCCCTCCATGGCGGCGAGCTTCGCCGGCTGGTGGCGGGCGACGAACCTCGCATTGAAATCCCCGCTCACGGGGAGCAGGATCGCCGCCACGCCCCCCACCCCGAGGGCGATGGCGAGCGCCCGGCGGTGGAACAGGTTTTCCCTGTCCCGAAGGAGCATGAAGGCGTGGATCCCCGCCACCGCGATCCCGGAAGCGGCGAAGGCGGCAAGGGTCATATGCGCCGTCTCCGTCTTCCATGCCGGGTTGAGCATCGCGGCAAGGGGGGAGATATTGACCGGTTTGCCATTCACCAAGGAAAAGCCGGCGGGGCTGTTCATCCACGCGTTCGCCGTGACCACGAAGATCCCCGACAGGATTCCTCCGATGGCGACGGCCACCCCGCAAAGCAGGTGGAGAAGGGGGGACACCTTGTCCCTCCCGTAAAGATAGATCCCGAGGAAGATCGCCTCGGTGAAAAAGGCGAACCCCTCAAGGGCGAAAGGAAGCCCGATGATCCCTCCGGAGAACTCCATGAAACGGGGCCACAGGAGGCCCAACTCGAAGGAGAGGACCGTCCCGGAGACCGCCCCGACGGCAAACAGGACTCCTGTCCCCCGGGCCCATCGTTTCACGAGTTCCAAATATACGGGTTTGCCGGTCTTTCGATAGGCGGCCTCCGCGACGACCATCAGGACAGGCATCCCCATCCCGGCAACCGCGAAGATGATATGGAAGGCGAAAAGCATCGCCATCTGGCCACGGGCGAGGAGCAGCTCCGTCAACAGGGAATCCTCCCGATCGCTATTGTATCCTCAAAACCCCAAGGAATAAGATGGCAAACCCTTGTTCCTTACACGGTATCAAGGAGATAATGGGAAAACATCCGACAGTCTTTGTCCGACTCCAAGACGAGGAGGTATCGAATTGGAAGCCACGATCCCGAAAACCATCGGTCATTTCGTCAACGGCAGGAACATACCCGGTTCCGGCGGTCGTTACGGAAACGTCTACAACCCGGCTATCGGAGAAGTGAGCGGCCGCGTTGCGTTCGCCGGCAAGAATGAAGTGGAGGAAGCGGTTTCCGCCGCCGCCGCCGCGTTTCCCGCCTGGGCGGCCACACCTCCCCTCCGGCGGGCGAGGATCCTGTTCCGGTTCAAGGAATTGCTGGACCAGCATGCGGAGGAACTTTCCGCCCTGATCACGGCCGAGCACGGCAAGGTGCTAAGCGACGCACGTGGTTCCCTGATGCGGGGGGCGGAAGTGGTGGAGTTCGTCTGCGGGATTCCCCACTTGTTGAAAGGAAGCTATTCGGAAAACGTGGGGACCGGAGTCGACAGTTTTTCCTTCCGGCAGCCGCTCGGGGTATGCGTCGGGATCACCCCATTCAATTTCCCTGCCATGGTGCCGATGTGGATGTTTCCCGTCGCCATCGCCTGTGGCAACACCTTTGTATTGAAACCCTCCGAGAAAGACCCCTCCTGCCCGATGCGGCTCGCCGAACTGTTCGCCGAGGCGGGACTGCCTCCGGGAGTATTGAACGTGGTAAACGGGGAGAAGGAGGCGGTCGAACTCCTGATCTCGCACCCGCAGGTCGCCGCGGTCAGCTTCGTAGGGTCCAGCGCGGTCGGCGAACAGGTGTACCGGATGGCAACGTCCCATGGCAAGCGTGTTCAGGCACTGGGCAGCGCGAAAAACCACGCCGTCGTAATGCCCGATGCGGACCTCGGGCAGGCAGTGGATGCCTTGATGGGAGCTGCGTACGGCTCCGCGGGAGAACGATGCATGGCCATCTCCGTGGTTGTAGCGGTAGGGGATAAGGTTGCCGACGCCTTGGTGGACCGGCTCGTCGACAGAATCAGGACGCTGAAGGTCCTGTCCGGCCGGGACCCCGAGGCGGAAATGGGGCCACTTGTCACGGGCGAACACCGGGAGCGGGTGAAACGATACGTTGACCTCGGCGTAAGCGAGGGGGCAAAGCTTGTGGCGGATGGACGGGGGCTTGCGATTCGGGGCCACGAAAATGGTTTCTTCCTCGGCGCCTGCTTGTTCGACCGGGTTACGCCCGGGATGAGGATCTATCAGGAAGAGATCTTCGGCCCCGTGCTATCTCTGGTGCGCGTTTCGGATTTCGAGGGCGCATTGCAGCTGGTGAACGATCACGCGTTCGCAAACGGGACCGCCGTTTTTACGCGGGACGGGGACACCGCCCGCGAATTCGCCAGACGTGTGGAGGCGGGGATGATCGGGATCAACGTGCCGATCCCCGTACCGGTGGCGTTTTACAGCTTCGGCGGATGGAAGCGTTCCCTGTTCGGGGACTATTTCGTGCACGGCCCCGAAGGCGTAAACTTCTACACCCAAATGAAAACGATCACGTCGCGCTGGCCGACGGGGATTCGCTCGGGCGCCGAGTTTGTCATGCCGACCATGAAGTAGACCCGGCGGAGGAGCTCACGGGAGAGGACGCCCTACCGGTATCGCTTCCTTGTTACGCCGGAGCGTTTCCGGAGAGGGCGATCCGTCTCCCGCCTCATTTCGGCTCCGCAGTGACCAGTTCCAGAAAAGACGATTGCTTCGGGTCCTTGCCGAGAAACCGGCCCACCCATTCCTGGCCCCCGGAAGAGGCGGTGATCTCGCCGAACGCCCGGGCGTCGTTTTCCAGGCCGGCCGCAAACCCGTTCTCGTACCCGTATTTCATAGCAAGCAGGGCTCCCCGCGCGGCGGCTTTCCTCGCCGCAAGGATGTCCTTCGCTTCCTCCGGGCCCGGATGGGGGGCCGAGAGGATGGTGCGGAACTCCTCTCGTTCGAGATGGCGCCGGAGCGTATCCGTCTGCTTCGCGCCGACCGCGTCCCAGTCTTTTCGCGGGACCGTTTTCCCTCCCGAAACAAAACCGCGAGCGTGCCGTACGGCAACGGACAAAGCGGTCGCGGAGGGGACGAACTCGTCCGCCAGCCCCCACGAAACCGCCGTGTATCCGTTCACCGGTTCGCCGTTGGCGCAAAGTTCGGCCGCCCTTGCGGGGCCGACCAGGCGAGGAAGCCTCTGCATGCCTCCATACCCCGGGATGATCCCGAGTTTGACCTCGGGCTGGCCCAGGCTTGCGTTCTCGGTCACGATCCGGTAATGGGCGCTCATCGCCAGTTCGTTCCCGCCCCCCAACGCGAATCCGTCGATGACGGCGATCACGGGAAGGGGGAGTTTTTCGAGCTCCGTGAAGACGGCGATGTTCTTCCGGGCAAGCGCTCCGATCGCTTCCGCGGATTTGCCCTGGAACTCCTTCACGTCTGCTCCGGCGACGAAAGCCCTGCCCGCTCCCGTCAGCACCACGGCCCGCACCGGTCTTCCCTCGATCGTTCCGAGAGATCCAAGCTCCCGAATGATGGCGGAAAGCTGGGACAGAAGTTCCTCGTTGAGTGCGTTAAGCGCCTCCGGGCGGGTAATCGTCACGACGGCCACCTCTCCCAGGAGGCGCACGTCGAGAAAACGGTTCTCTTTCGGGTCAGCACCGACGATCCTCTCCCCAAGGAACGCCTCCTCATACTCCCGGATTGCCCGCCCGGCCCGGTCCGCCTGGACGAGCGCGACCCCTTTCGGTTTCTCCATGATGCCGTCGAGCATTTTCTGCTGTATCCGCGGGAGACCGTCCAGGCCGGTTATCTCCAGGTCCTCCTGTTCCATGACGATCTTTGCCTCGGCCAGGAGCCGGACGACCTCCCTCGCCTGGTCCGCACGGTACATGTGGGATCCCAGGAGGGACAGGTCTGTTTTCCCGCGGATGAGGACGTACCCGGAGGGCATCGCGTTCTTTTCGTCGAAGTCCCGCAGGATGAAGGTGCTGTAGTGGAGCGTGCTCTGGTCCGGGCGGTCCACGATGAAGTCGGGACTCTGCCGGGGACCGAAAATCCCCCAGTACGCCTTGCCGAGAGCCTGGGCGTTTCGCATGAACCCCTTGGTGTATTCGGGATTCGGCTTTCCGTCGGGAGTGAGCGGGTCGGGCATGTCCGGCGGCAGGTTCATCCCGTCCCGGTCGATCACGCGGGAGGAGGGAATGCCCATCCGCCGGAGCGCGGCGATCCCCTTTTTTTCGGTGGAGCGCGAGGCGACGAAGGCGAGTTCCGCTCCCCGTTCCAGCACCGCGCGGGCGAAGCCCCGGGAATAGGCGTCGGCCCCCCAGATCAGACCCCTGCGGCCGGGGAGAAGGCCGATTTCCGAGAAGATCGAACCCGGGGTCCCCTTCCGGAAAAGGACCTGCTTCTGCCGCATCCACACCCACCGCGCGTCGAAGACGAACCTTCTCCCTTCGTAGAAGAAGGTTTCCCCGTACTCCCCCTTCAGGCCTTTTCCCGTTGCGCCGAAGAAAACGAGCGCGCCGTCCCGGGAGAGGACGGAGACGAGCAGGGGAAAATTGAATGCGCCGGTGTGCTCGAAGATCTTGTCCACCGGGCGGCCGCCGTTGGCGGCGTATACCGCCTGACGGAACGGTTCCGTCCGCGCAAGCCACTCCTCATAGATGGCATCCGGCGGTATGGGGCCGAAGACCTCCGGGGGAATGGCGCGTCTGTCGACGAAGGCGTCCGCGATTCCGCGTTTGTGGAGTGATCGGAAAAGTTCGGGGTTGGACCCGAACAGGATCACCCGGGCTCCGAGGCGTTTTGCGATCTGGGCTCCCGCAAAGCTCGTCCCCTTACCTCCGCCCAGAAGGAGGACGGAAGTTCCGGGGGAGACGCGAAGCCTCTCGACGATGGCCCGGTAGGCCGTTCCGTAGGTGAGGAGCATCGCCGCAAGCCTCTCCGGTGTATGCCCCCGCAAGGGAGGCGGGACGGGGATCGCTCTTCCCTCGTCGACGACCGTGAACTGCGCGTTGAACCCGTCGTGTGTCTCGTACCCCCGGATGTTGTGTCCTGTCCACGAATCGAGGATGACGGCCTGTCCCACTTTTACGCGCGATACAGCCGTGCCGGCGTCCACCACCAATCCCAGGGCGTCGCTTCCGGGGACGTGAACGGTGGCGGTGTCTCCTCTTCCGAACACCGGCACCGGGAGACCCATCGAGGCGAAGTTGGTGTTGAAGTTCGGGCCCGTGGCCAGGACCGCCACGAGCACGCGATTCGCGTCGCGCCCATGAAGGCGCGGAGCCGGAACCTGCTCCAGACGGAGAGCTTCGGAGGGCGGTCCGTACCGGTCCCGATGGATCGTCAGGGCGTGCATCGTTTCGGGGAGGGGTTTTGCGAGAGAGGGAAGTGCGGAAAGGGGCCAGCTTTCGTCGATTTCGTGGCGGGTTCCAGACATGACGCCTCCTTGGTCGGGCAATGGGGCACGGAGTTTGCGGTGCCCTATTA
>JBAULH010000047.1:0-28869 GCA_049578085.1 Candidatus Deferrimicrobiaceae bacterium | reverse complement strand
GGCGATCGAGTTCCGGGATGTTTGGTTTTCCTACCCGAAGGCGACGGGCGAAGAGGGGGAGAAGCGGGAGATGGTCCTGCGCGGCGTTTCCTTTGCGCTTGCCGAGGGCGAGACGGGGGCGATCGTGGGCGCCACCGGCGCGGGGAAGACGACGATCCTCAACCTGTTGTGCCGGTTCTACGAAATCTCCCGGGGCGAGATCCGGCTCTTCGGGAGGGATATACGGGAAATCCCCCGGGAGGAGCTGCGCCGGATGATCTCCCTCGTTCTTCAGGACCCGTATCTCTTTTCCGGAACGATCCGGGAGAACGTGGAGGCGGGGGGCGCGGAGCTGGAACGGGCGGTAGAGGCGACCGGCGTTGCGCGGTTCGCCGCCGCCTGGGAAGGGGGACTTGCCACGCCGGTGGGGGAGCGCGGCGGGCGGCTCTCCGTCGGGCAGCGGCAGCTCGTGTCGTTCGCGCGGTCTTTGGCCCGCGACCCGAGGATTCTTGTGCTGGACGAGGCGACATCCAGCGTCGACCCGGTCACCGAGCAAGAGATCCAGGACGCCCTCGGAAAGATCCTGACCGGGAGGACGTCCCTCGTGGTCGCCCACCGACTTTCCACCATCCTCTCGGCCGACCGGATTCTCGTGATGCACCGGGGGAAGGTCCGCGAGACCGGCACCCACCAGGAACTCCTCGCGGCCCGCGGGATCTACCACCGGCTCTTCACCCTCCAGTTCGCGGAGCGATGATTCCGGTTGCGGTAGGGGGAAGCGCCCATCCGGAAAATGTGTACTCCGCCGGTACATTCATATTAGGATATCTTTTCACCATTCCCCGGAGGCGGCGTATATGACCCTGCAAGCGGTAGTCGAGACGAATCTTACTGGCATGACCCTGCTTGGGCGGGGCAAGGTGAGGGACATCTACGAGATGGAAGGCAAGCTCCTGCTGGTGGCGTCCGACCGGTTGTCGGCGTTCGACGTGGTGCTGCCGGACGGGATTCCCGGCAAGGGAAAGGTGCTCACCCAGATCTCCGCTTTCTGGTTCGGGAAACTCGCGGACATCGTCCCCAACCACATGATCTCGGTCGACGTGATGGATTTTCCTCCCGCGGCGAGAAATCACGAGGAGCTGCTCTCGGGGCGCGCGATGCTTTGCCGGAAGGCCCGGCCGCTTCCCGTAGAATGCGTCGTCCGCGGATACCTGTCCGGATCCGGTTGGGCGGAATACCGCGAACGGGGGGAGGTCTGCGGAATCCCGGTCCCCGGCGGACTGCCCGAGTCGGCCCGTCTCCCGGAACCGATCTTCACCCCCGCGACCAAGGAGGAGAAGGGGAAGCATGACATGAATGTCCCCTTCGCCAGGATGGTGGAGATCGTCGGGAAGGAGATGGCCGAGAATGCGCGGGCGGCCTCGCTGGAGATCTACCGCAGGGCGGCGGACTACGCCCGTGGAAGGGGGATCATCATCGCCGACACCAAGTTCGAGTTCGGGGTGGTCGACGGGAAGCTCATCCTGATCGACGAGGTGCTCACTCCGGACTCGTCGAGGTTCTGGCCTACGGAAGGCTATTGCCCGGGCGGAGCGCAGAAGAGCTTCGACAAGCAGTTCGTCCGCGATTATCTCCTGACGCTTCCGTGGAACAAGGCCGCGCCCGGGCCGAAGCTTCCCGAGGACGTGATCGCAAACACCGCGGAGAAATACCGGGAAGCGATGAGAATACTGACGGGGAAGGATATCGGGTAACGGGAGTCGGTCCCCCCTCCGGAAGACCTTCCCCGGCAACCGCGGACCGATCGCTTGCGGCGCGTTTCCTCCCCCGCCGGGCCTGATTTACAATATTCACCGGGAGGAGGGATATTGGCCAGCGGGGAGATTCACGGCAAGACGGTGGCGATCGTCGGCGGCGGGCCGGGAGGCTGCGCGACCGCCATCAAGCTGATGCAGCTCTCCCGCAAGAGTAACCTCGGCCTTCGCGTCGTTCTCTTCGAGGGGAAGGATTTCGAGCGCCACTACAACCAATGCGCCGGGGTCCTTTCCCCGCCCATCGAGGAACTCCTTCAGTGCCGCTTGGATGTCGAGCTCCCGTACGAGACGTTCAAACGCCAGATCTTCGGCTACCGCCTCTACGCCGGGAACAAGCAGATTCTCCTGGTAGGGCAGCACAGGGGGGGCGCCACATACACCGTGCGCAGGGTTTTTTTCGACCGCTTTTTCCTTTCCTGTGCGGAGAAGGCGGGAGCGGAGGTTTCCCACAGCCGCGTGACGGCAATCGATTTTCCCCAAAAGGGACGGGACAACGTATACCTGTACACGGAGGGGGGGATGCTCAAGGCGGACGTTGTCGTGGGAGCGTTCGGGCTGGACGACGGGATGATGAGCATCTTCGAGGCGGCCACCAAAGGACAGTACCGGAGGCCGGGAAAATACATGCACACCTTTGTGGTGAAGATTCCCTCGGACCGCGATTTTATCGAGAAGAAGCTTGGCAGCATCATCTACGCGTATCTCTTTCCCCCTGGGATCCCCAACCTGGATTTCGGTGCGATCACACCGAAGGGGGACCACATCATCGTGAACGTGGCGGGGCGACGCGCCTCGGTGGAGGACATGTTCGCCTTCCTGTCGCTGGATATCGTGCAGGACCACCTGCCTTCTCTTGCCCCGGACAGCCAGGAGGTGTACCGGGGAAAGTTCCCCGGGAAGCCCGCACGCGGGACGACGGGCGACAGGTATCTCGTGGTGGGGGACGCCACCGGATGGATGCGCCCCTTCAAGGGGAAGGGGATCAACCTGGCGATCCATACCGGCATCCTGGCGGCCGAGACGATGGTGGAGTTCGGATTCAACGCTGCCTCCTTCCGACGGTACGAAGAGAGGACGAGGGAGCTCCGGGAGGATTATCATTACGGAACATGGATGCGCCACCTGTGTAAGGTGGGAGAGATCGCGGGGACGCTCGGGACGGTCGTGTCGATGGCACAGGTTGACCAGGGGGTACACGACGCCCTGTTCAACGCGGTCTCAGGGCACGATTCGTTCCGAAACATCTTTCGTCAGTATGCCCGTCCCCGCGTTCTTGCCGACGTGGTCCGGAACTATGTCGCGGACCGGAAGAGGAGAAGGTCATGAGCGTCACGGTGCGAAGGATGCGGACCCAAGATGCGGAGGCCGTTCTGCGAATAAACGAGAAAATCACTGGGACGCCGCACGAGGCGCAATGGGAGTCCAAGATCATCGACCATCTGTCGAGTCACCCGCTCGGTTGCCTCGTCGCGGAGGCGGAGGGAAAGGTCGTCGGCTTCATTCTCGGCGACATCCGGGGATGGGAGTTCGCCATCCCCAAGAGCGGCTGGATCGAGATCGTCGGCGTCGATCCGGAATACCAGGGGAAAGGAGTCGCCCGGGCGCTCATCGAGAAACTCCACGTCTACTTCCGGAATCACAACGTGGAACGGGTGATGACGATGGTGAACTGGAACGAGGGCGGTCTGGTCTCCTTTTTCCGAACGTTGGGATTCGAGCGGTCGGAGTTCATCATCCTGGAAAAAGAGGTTTCTCACGGGGAAGGGGAATGATCGGCGGGGAGGGTACGGGGAGGTGAGCGCCCTGTTCTTTAAGAGCCTTAAAAAGATTCTCTCGCAGAATGACGACCCCGGCGCGTCCCCGGACGGCCTTCGTCCCGCGGGAGTCCTCGTTCCCCTTTGCGAGCGGGGAGGGGAGGTGACGGTGGTTCTGGCGCGCCGGTCCGAACGCGTCCCCCACCACAAGGGGCAGATCTGTTTCCCGGGAGGCAGCCGTGACCCCGGCGACGCGGACCTGTTCGCCACGGCGCTGCGGGAGGCCGGGGAAGAGCTGGGAATCCGCAGGGAAAACGTCGAACTGATCGGTGCGATGGAGCCGGTCCCGACGGTGACCGGGTTTTTCATCCAGCCGTACGTTGTGCAAATCCCCGGGGAGACGAGGTTCTCCCTCGACGATTTCGAGATGGAGGAGGTCTTCGAGGTACCCTTGTCGGTCTTTGCGGATTACGACCGGTACCGGTGCGCGGAAACCACATTCCTGGGGCAGGAATACCAGGTCTATTTCTTCGATTACGGCCCCCACACGATCTGGGGCGCCACGGCCAAGATTCTCCACCGGCTGGCGGAGTTGGCGGGGGAAACTTCCCTCCATTGACACGTTTTCCTCTGCCGGCATACAATAAAAAATTACATTTTCATTGTAAAACGGATGCCGGAAGGCGTAGGGGGATGAACAGTGCCCCACAGGAATGAGCCGGGCTCAGTCGGCCTGGTCGAGAAACAGTTTTTCACCTTTTGCGAGCCTCCCCACGAAATGGAGCTGTCGTCGGGGGCGAAGCTGGGACCGATCACGCTCGCCTACGAGACCTACGGCAAGCTGAACCGGGACAAGTCGAACGCGATCCTCATCCTGCACGCCCTCTCGGGCGACTGCCACGCGGCCGGGAGATATTCCGAAAGCGACAAACACCCGGGGTGGTGGGACAACACCATCGGGCCCGGCAAGCCGTTCGACACCGAGAAGTACTTCGTCATCTGCTCGAACGTCATCGGCGGATGCCAGGGGAGCACCGGGCCGCCCTCGATCAATCCCGCGACGGGCAAGGAGTACGGCCTCTCCTTCCCGATGATCACCATCCATGACATGGTGCGCGCCCAGGTGCACTTGATCGACCACCTCGGGATCGACAGGCTCCTCGCCGTGACGGGCGGTTCGATGGGGGGGATGCAGGCGCTGCGGTGGGCGGTCTCGTACCCGGACCGCGTGATCGCGTCGATTCCGATCGCGACGACGTCGAAACTCTCCCCCCAGGGGATCGCCTTCAACGAGGTGGGCCGGGTGGCGATCATGGCGGACCCCCACTTCAGCGGCGGGGACTATTACGGCAAGACCGTTCCCCGGGAGGGACTCGCCCTTGCCCGGATGATCGGGCACATCACCTATCTCTCCGACGACTCGATGCACGAGAAGTTCGGGCGGAAACTCCGGGGAAAGAAGTCCTTCGGCTACAACTTCAACGTCGACTTCGAGGTCGAAAGCTACCTGCGGTACAAGGGGGACACCTTCGTCCACCGCTTCGACGCCAACTCGTACCTCTACATCACCAAGGCGATCGACTACTTCGATCTGTCGCTTCCGTCCGGCTCGCTGGGCAAGACGGTCGAGGGGACGAAGGCGAAGTTCCTCATCATCTCGTTCAAATCCGACTGGCTCTACCCCCCTTACCAGGCCCGGGAGATCGTCAAGGCGCTGATGATCAACGGGATCGACGTGACCTATTGCGAGATCGACTCGCGATACGGGCACGACGCCTTCCTGCTGGACGAGGGGGAGATGTCCAAGATCATCACGAACTTCCTTGCCAACGTCGCGGAAAGCAACGGCATCCGGGAGGCCGCGTCTACGTGATGGCCGAAGGGGCCCGGATCGACCACAGCGTCATCCTCGGATTCATTCCGGCAAGGGCGAAGATCCTGGACCTGGGCTGCGGCGACGGTTCTCTCCTGGAGAAGCTCGTCCGCCAGAAAGGGGTGACCGGCCGCGGCATCGAGATATCCGAAGAGGGAGTCCGCTCGTGCATCGCCAAGGGACTCACCGTCATGCAGGGAGACATCGACAAGGGACTGCGCGACTACCCGGACAACTCCTTCGACTACGTCGTCCTCAACCAGACGCTTCAGGCGGTGAAGAAGCCCGACGTGGTCCTCTCGGAGATCCTGCGGGTAGGGAAGAAGGGAATCGTGGGATTTCCCAACTTCGCCTATTGGAAGATGCGTTTCTACCTTTTCGCCTACGGCCGGATGCCCAAGACGGAGTTTCTCCCCTTCGAGTGGTACGACACGCCAAACATCCACTTCTGCTCGATCCTGGACTTTCGGGAGTATTGCGCGAAACACGAAGTGAGGATCGAAGAGTCCGTCTATTTATCCACCGACCGCGGGGGGCGGATCCTCCGGGGGGTCAGGCCGAATCTTTTTGCCGAGAACGCGGTCTACCTCCTTTCGGACGGGAGACGGACCCGCTGATGCATTCTTGACGATCCGTCCCGGCCCGCGGCCGGGTTCGAGGCGCGACCCGCGGGAATCCCCAGCGCGCCGGAAAGAGGGACATCATGAGCCGAACGATCAATTTCAACGCCGGACCTGCAGCCCTTCCTCTCCCTGCGCTGGAACGCGCCCGGGACGAATTGCTCGATTTCGCCGGCAGCGGCATGTCGGTGATGGAGCACAGCCACCGGGGAAAGGAGTACGAGGCGGTTCACGACGAGGCCATCGCTCTCGTCCGTGAGCTCCTCGGCGTACCGTCGGGGTACGAGGTGATTCTGATCCAGGGGGGCGCCACGTCGCTGTTCGCCGAGATCCCCATGAACCTCCTGGAGAAGGGGAAAAGCGCCCAGTACCTGATCACCGGAGCCTGGGGAGAGAAGGCGCTCGGCGAGGCCAAGGTCGTCTCATCCCTGTTCGGCGCCAGCATATCGGTCCAGACGACCGGCGTCGGGGAAGGCAAGGGGAAGAGCTACACGCGCGTACCCGCCCGCGGAGAGGGGAAGGTCGACGCCGGGGCGGCCTATCTGCACATCACCTCCAACGAGACGATTAACGGCGTACAGTTCAACGTCGACGCTTCCCGCCCGTTCCCGGATACCGGAGCCGTGCCGCTTATCGCCGACATGTCGAGCGATTTCCTCTGGCGGCCCCTCGACGTGACGAAGTTCGGCCTGATGTACGCCGGGGCACAGAAGAACCTCGGTCCGTCGGGGGTGGTGGTGGCGGTGGTGTCGAAGGAGGTGCTCGACAGGGGACGCAAGGACATTCCCAAGATCTTCCAGTTCCGCACCCACGCCGAGAACAAGTCGCTCTACAACACGCCGCCCACCTTCGGGATCTACATGGTCCGCAACGTCCTCGCGTGGCTGAAAGGCCAGGGGGGGCTGGCGAAGGTGGAGGAGAGAAACCGGAAGAAGGCGAATCGCCTCTACGGCGTGATCGACCATAATCCGGAGTTCTTCCGGTCGCCGGTGGAGAAGGAGAGCCGGTCCGTGATGAACGTGGTTTTCCGGCTTCCCAGCGAGGAGCTCGAGGTGGCGTTCATCGTCGATGCGAAGAAGAAGGGAATGGTCGGCCTGAAAGGGCACCGCTCCGTCGGCGGAATCCGCGCCTCCATCTACAACGCGGCGTCCTACGAATGGGTGGACGCGCTCGCGGGCTTCATGGAGGACTTTGCCAGGGAAAAATAAGGAAAGGGGCCAAGATGTTTCCGTAATAGGGGGATTGCTTTTTTCCCGCTCATCCCCTATCGTGGTTTGTCACATCGTGCGGGGCTGTAGCTCAGTTGGGAGAGCGCCTGAATGGCATTCAGGAGGTCGTCGGTTCGATCCCGATCAGCTCCACCAGAAATCGAATGGGGCCAACCGTATGACGGTTGGTCCCTTTTTCTTCCTGTGCGTCAATGCGGAAGCGGGGATGGGATCCCCGAGGGAGAGATTCCCCTGTAGCAGGAGACAAGAGATGAAAATGTGGAGAAAACGGGAACGTGAGGAAAAGGTAGAGCGGGAGGAGGCCGGGAAGCTGGTGAAGGTGCAGCTCTCTAAAAAGAGCGGCGAGCCCATCCTCGGCTTCACCTCCCCCAAGGGGGAGGACCAGGCGGAAAGGCTCAGGGCACAGGCGAAAGAGCTGCGGGAAATGGCGAAGAAACTGGAACGCATGGCGGAAGAGATGGACAGGAGCGCATTGGCAGGGGCGGGGAGCTGGTTGTTACGGAAGGTGTTTCCGGGAAGGGTATTGAAAAAGGCAAAATAAACGGAACGATAACGGGAAGGGATACCGGTTTCCCGGTTCAGAAAGGGATTTTCCTGACCCGATCCCCCTTGCGCAACCGGTCCGCGGCCGTGATCATGTTGAGAGGCGTGGCCCTGCCGATCGTCACCGACACCCGGTCGCCTGTCTTGAAGTCCCCGAGGTCGATTCCAGCGTCCCGGTCGACCTGGTAGTTCCAGGCCACCCCTTTCCCGTCCTTCACGGTGAGGGTGCGGTCCGACGCGTCCAGCTTCACAACCGTCCCGACGATGGTCCTTTCCTCCGCGAGTGCCGGGACCGCACCTATCGCGAGGAGGAAGGTCCCCATAGCCAGGAAGAACAGCGCACGGCGCACCGTCATCCCTCCGTTTGCGTTCCTTACCGGTTTTCCCATCGGCCATCTCCTTGTCGGTGTCCGGCTCCCAACCATATAATACTGTATACCTTAATGCTCCTGGGAGCGCAGTCCTTACCTCCCACTTGTTTTCGCGTCTTTCCTGTTGTCTATTGATATGGCGGGATTGCGATACCACGGGGAAAGGATGACCGTATGAAGATCCGGGAATTTCACGTCCGTCCGAACCTGCCGCCGGAATTGAAACCCCTCCAGGAGATCGCGATGAACCTCTGGTTCTCGTGGAACTGGGAAGCCGTCCACCTATTCCTCCGCCTCAATCCAGAGCTCTGGGATAAGTCGTACCAGAACCCCGTCCTCATGCTCGGCTCCCTCTCCCAGCAGGAGCTGGAGGAGGCGGCCCGCGACGAGAGCTTCGTGGCCAACGCCCGGAAGGTCCACCAGAACCTGGTCGATTACCTCAAGGCCCCGGGATGGTTCCGGGAGGAGCACGGGGAGGAGAAGGAATTCCAGGTCGCGTACTTTTCCTGCGAGTACGGGATCGACGAGGGGCTCCCGATCTACTCGGGGGGCCTAGGCGTCCTTTCGGGGGACACCCTGAAGTCTGCCTCCGACCTCGGTCTGCCGCTGGTCGGCGTGGGGCTTCTGTACCAGAAAGGGTATTTCCGCCAGATCCTGAGTCTCGACGGCTGGCAGCAGGAGCTCTACCCCGACAACGACTGGTACAACATGCCGGTCACGCTCGAGCGGGATGGCAACGAAAAGGCGCTCCGGATCGAGGTGGACCTGGCGGGGGAGAAGGTCCGGGCGAGGATCTGGCGGGTCCAGATCGGCCGCGTCCCCCTCTACCTCCTCGACACCAACGTGAAGGAGAACTCCCCCCGCGCGCGGGAGATCACGAACACGCTCTACGCCGGGGACCGGGAGATGCGGATCCGCCAGGAGATCATCCTCGGCATCGGGGGGGTCCGGGCGCTGCAAGCCCTCGGGATCACGCCGACCGTCTACCACATGAACGAGGGGCACTCTGCCTTCCTCGTGCTGGAGCGCATCCGGGGGCAGATGGCGGCGCACGGCATCTCCTTCGCCGAGGCGCGGGAGCAGGTGTTCGCCTCCAATGTCTTCACCACGCACACCCCCGTCCCCGCGGGAAACGAACAGTTCGCCACGGAACTCCTCAGGAAATACTTCCACCCGATGGCCGAGGAGCTTCGCGTGCCGTGGCAGGAATTCCTCGGGCTGGGTCAGCTGGTGTCGAGCAAGACCCCCGACTTCGGGATGACGGTCTTCGCCCTCCACAGCGCGGCGCACGCGAACGGGGTCTCCCGTCTCCACGCGGAGACGTCCCGGAAGATGTGGAGGGACCTGTGGCCCGGACTTCCCGAGTCCGAGGTCCCCATCCGCAGCATAACCAACGGCATCCACACCCGGAGCTGGCTGAGCCACGAGATGAGCGAACTGTTCACGCGCTACCTGGGTCCCCGGTTCCAGGAAAAGCCCGGGGACCTCTCCGTGTGGGAGCGGGTGGAGACGATCCCGCCGGTGGAGCTGTGGCGCACGCACGAGATCCGGAGGGAGAGGCTCGTCTTCTTCGTGCGGAAGTCCCTGAAAAACCAGCTGATACGGCAGGGGGCCGGCGCCTCGGCGGTGCGGGCGGCGGAAGAGGTGCTCCTCCCCGAGGTGCTCACCATCGGGTTCTCCCGGAGGTTCGCCACCTACAAGCGGGCGGGGCTGCTCTTCCGGCAGCCCGACAGGCTGGTCCGCCTGCTCAACGACCCGAATCGGCCCGTCCAGATCGTATTCGCCGGGAAGGCCCACCCCGAGGACCTCCCTGCCAAGGAGATCATCAAGTCGGTCATCCATTTTGCCTCCGACCCCCGCATCCGGCACCGGCTGGTCTTTCTGGAGAATTACGATATCAACGTCGGGCGGTACCTGGTGCAGGGGGTGGACGTGTGGCTCAATACCCCCCGCCGACCCCTGGAGGCCTCCGGGACAAGCGGGATGAAGGCCGCGGCGAACGGGGGGATCAACGTCTCCATCCTGGACGGCTGGTGGTGCGAGGGGTATGTCCCGGACGCCGGGTGGGCGATCGGAAGCGGGGAGATCTACAAGGACCCCGAGGAGCAGGACCAGGTCGAGTGCGAGGCGCTCTACAACCTGCTGGAAAACGAGATCGTCCCCCTGTTCTACGAGCGGGACAAGGCGGGGGTCCCGCGCGAGTGGGTCCGGATGATGAAGGCCTCGATGCGCAAGCTGGGGGCCGATTTCAACACGCACCGGATGGTCCGGGAGTACACGGAGCAATGCTACCTTCCCGCCCACCGGATCGGCGTCCGGCTGGCGAAGGACGGTTTCGCCTCCGCGAGGCAGCTCTCGGCCTGGAGGTCCCGTATCACGTCGGCTTGGTCCCGCATCTCGATGCGGGTGGACGGGGGGAAACCAGCCGGCGATCTGCTCGTCGGGTCCCACGTCGCGGTGACGGTCCGGGCCGACCTGGGGACGCTCACCCCGGACGACATCACCGTGGAGATCTTCTACGGAATGCTGGATGCGGCGGGGCAGGTGCGAAACGGGGGGACGATCCCGGCGACCCATGAGGGCCGGGAGGGGAACGAGGATCTCTTCCGCGTCGAAATCCCCTGCCAGGTGAGCGGCCGCTTCGGCTTTGCCGCACGCATCCTGCCGCGCCACTCCGACCTCGTGAACCCGTTCACGCCTCTGCTCCTGACCTGGGAGTAGAAAGCGGGGGCGAGTGGGCCGGCCATCGCGGAGCCGGCGGCCTGACAGTGGCGATGATGACTGCGGCGAGAAAGGCAAGCGCGGCGGCGATCAGAAACGCCATCTGGTAGCTCTTTGTCGCGTCGAAGATCTCCCCCCCCGCCATCGGCCCGATGATTCCCGCGGTCCCCCACGCGGTGAGAAGCAGCCCGTAGTTGTTCCCCAGATTCCGGATCCCGAAGAAATCTGCCGTCGCGGAAGGGAAGACAGCGAGCTGGGAACCGTAGCAGTACCCGATGAGGAAGACCGACCCGAACAGCAGGGGGACCGTCCCCACCCGGGGCTCGAGAAAAAGGAGCAAGGCGGTCACCCCCATGGCGAGGGCGAGCGTCCGGGTCCGGCCGATGTGGTCGGACAGCCATCCGGACCCGATCCTCCCGAAGCCGTTCCCGGCGGAGAGAACCCCCACGGAGAGCGCCGCGTCACGGGCGGAGAATCCCGACCCTTCCGCGAACGCCGCCAGGTGCCCGATGACCATGAGACCGGCGGAGGTCCCGAGGGCGTAGGCGAGCCACATCCGGTAGAACGTCCCCGTCCGAAGCATCCTTCCGGGCGGGTAATCCCGCGGCGTGTGAAACGAGACCTCCTCCCGGGAGGGGGGATTCCACCCTTTTGGCCGCCACCCTTGCGGGGGGTTCCGCAGGAAAAACGACCCCGCCGTGGTGATCACCAGGAAGCCGAGGCCGAGGAAGGAGAAAGTGTCCCGCCACCCGTACCGGTGCAGCAGCAGGCCGGCCAGCGGGGCGATCAGCGCGCTGCCCGCCCCGTACCCCATCACCATGAGGCCCGTGACCAGTCCGCGCTTCTCGGGGAACCATTTCATTCCCACCGCGAGGGGGCAGACGTACCCGACGCCGCTGGCGAATCCCACGAGGATGCCGTAGCAGGCATACAGCCACCAGAGCGCATGGGTGTAGCGCGAGAGGAAGATCCCCAGGGAGAAGAGGACCGCCCCGGTGAGGGCCACCGGGGCCGGCCCTTGCCTGTCGTGCCACCGCCCTCCGACCAGCACGCCGGCTGCTATGCAGGCGATGGATATCGTGAAGGCAAGCGAGACCTGGGCGCGGCTCCAGCCGAACTCCCGCTGGAGGGGAGCGAGAAAGATGCTGAAAGAGTACGCGGAGCCGAAGCACAGGTTCATCGAGACCCCGCCCGCCACACGGAACCACCGGTTCACCCCTCCGTCCTCCTCCCGTAGAGTTCCGCGCACCGCGCGGGCGGCATCCCGAGAAGGTAGGCCAGGCGCAGCCCCCACATGAGGAAGATCGTTCGAATCGTGCCATGCTCCTCCCAGCGCCTCGCGGAAGTGGAGACCGGGACCGGAAGCAGGACCGTCTTCCCCCGCCGGGTGAGACGCCGCGAAAGTTCCACGTCCTCCATCAGGGGGATTTCGGGATAGGCCCCGATGTCTACGAAGACGTCCCGGCGTAGAAAGATCGCCTGGTCGCCGGTGTAGGCGCGCAACAAGCGGGCGCGGAGGGTGATCATCCGGGACGTGAGACGAAGCGCGGCCTTTCGCGAAAGGGGGGCGCCCGCCGAGACCCCGAGGCGAACGGAAAACGCCCCGCCGAGGACGCCCTCCCGCGCCATCGCCTCCCGGACCGCCGCGATCGATCCTTTCGCCATCGACGTGTCCGCGTGCAGGAAGAGCAGGACCTCCCCCGTTGACGCCCTCGCCCCGGCATTCATCTGGCGCGCCCGCCCGGGGGGAGAAAGGATCACGGTGTCTGCGAGGGGCCGGGCCGCATCGGCAGTTCCGTCCCGGCTTTCGCCGTCCACTACGATCACCTCGTCGGCGCCCGCCTCACGGGCGGATCGGACGGTCGCGACGATGGTCCCCGCCTCGTTGCGTGCAGGGATGATGACGGAGACCGACAGCCTGGTCCCGGGACCGGTCATTCGGGTCCCGTGGCAGGGTCGGATTCCGGGGACCGTTCCCCCCGGATCCGCCGGACGATGGGGGGGAGGAAGAAGGAGAAGAACAGGAGCCCGACGGGGAAGAGGACGTTGAACTGGAACAGATCGGCCGGCCCCTCGTAGGAGGCGATGATCTCCTTCAGGCTCCCGAAGAAGTAGGAGGCGATCACGATGGCGGGCATGATCCCGAAAAACGTTGCCCAGAAATAGTCGCCGAACCGGATGCGCGTCGCCCCGGCTCCGTAGTTGAGGAAGATGAAGGGGAACCAGACGATGCGCAGGTAGAAGACGAGGGAGAAGCCGTGTTTTTCCGCCTTTCGGTCGAGCTCGCCGAGCTTTCCGAGGAGCAGTCCTTTCGCGAAATCCCTCAGGAAATACCGTCCGAGCACGAAGGAGAGGGCGGCGCCCAGCGTGGCCCCGAGGATATTGCAGATGGTGCCGGTGACCTTTCCGAAGATGAACGCTCCCGCCGCGTTGAAGGGGGTAGCCGGCAGTCCGAGAACTCCGAACGCGTAGAGCAGGACGAAGAGTGCCGGCCCGAAGGGACCCGCGGAGCGGACGAGGAGGTCGATCCCTCCCACCATCTCCTTTCTTCCCTCCGGGGTGAGAAACCGTTCTCCCAGCGGCGTAAAGAAGAGGAGATATCCCACCGTGCCGGCGAAGGCAAGGAAGACGGTGAACTTGATGATCTTGATTTTTTTCCTGTTCAGGAGATCCATCCGGGAAATTGTACTATATCGTGCCGGTCCAAACCGCATTGAAGGAGACTGCCGGAGGATTTACAATGAGCCAGGTCCAATCTTTAAGACTAGGAGGCGGAGATGGTGAAAAGCCGTGTCGGGAAAGTGGTGGCGCTCGTTCTCGTGGTATCGGTGGGAGTCGTGTTCTCGGCGGGCTGCTTCGGGAAGTTCCAACTGACCCGCAATCTGTACGACATCAACAGATCGGTGGAGGACAAATATCTCCGGAGCGCGGTGACGTGGCTTTTCGTCATACCCTACGCGTTGACCGGGTTTCTTGACTTCGCCGTGTTCAACCTGATCGAGTTCTGGAGCGGGGAGAACCCCATCGCCGCCGGACCGCAAGCCCGGGCCTACGAGAAGGGGGACGAACGGGCCGAGATGACGATCGCCCGGGAGGGCGGGGCGACCGTCGCGACCATCGGGAAGTATCGCGCGGGTTCCCTCGTTTCCACGCTCCGGATCTGCGATGACGGCGCCGGCTCCGTAACCTCGGAGCTTCGCGAGAACGGAAACGTGTCACGGACAATGACGGCAACCCTGGCGGCGGACGGCTCGGTGTCCGTGACCTCGGTTTCCGCGACTGGGACGGAGAAGGTGCGGTACGCCGCGAGCGCAGTGGAGACGTACCGGTCCCGCGTGGCGCGCATCTCGGGCGAAGTGGCTGAAGCGCTCGGGGCCGCCGGAGCGGCGCCTCTCGCGGCATTGGCACGGGTTCCCGCCCGGCAGGGGTGACCCGGCCGGAACGCGAGGAAGGAAATGGGAGGTCCCGCCGGGTCGGATCCCGGGTCGGGGCGGCTCCCCCGAACAATAGGGCATCGGCCCCCGCGGGCATCCTCGCGGGGGCCTTTTCCGTAAGGAGATTCCGATGAAGTTCCTCCGGTCGTGGGTAAAGGACCGCGGGTTGCGGTTCAAGCTGACGATGATCATGCTGATCCTCCTTGTCTGTTCGATGGGGATCGTCTTCTTCCCGTACTACTTTGGTCTCGAAAGCCTGAAGGAGGACCTCGAGAAGAGCTTTCTCGACCTGTCCAACGCCATCCAGGTGAGCGTCGACCAGCTCACCGCGCCGGCATCCTCCGAGGAGGACCGGCTTCGGGGCTACGTCGAATCCCTCAAAAAGTCGGGCATCCGGGAGGTGTCGATCGTGGGAGAGGACATGGGGGTCATCGACAGCACGAACCCCAAGGTGATCGGAAAGACGGCGAAGATCAGACTCCCCAGAGAGAAGCTCATCATCAACGCCACATTCGGCGACGAGCCCGGGCCGGGGGAGGAGAAGATCATGTCGAAGGACCTGGTGATCCCGGTGACGGTGGGAGGGGGCACACTCGGGTTCATCCACGTCCGCATGCGGATCGACGACTTCACCGAGACCATTCGGAAAAACCTCTACCTTAGGCTCGCCAGCACCCTTTTGATCTTCGCCCTCGGCCTGGCCCTGGCGGTGACCATCTCCTCGCATTACGCCCGGCCCCTGGAAAATCTTGCGCACGCGGCGGAGAAGGTAGCCGCCGGGGACCTGTCCCAGGAGCTTCCGGTTTTGGGAAGGGACGAAGTGGGCCGCCTGACGCGCTCGTTCAACGAGATGATCGCCAGGTTGCGGCAGAACCGGGAGCTGGAGGAGAAGGTCCGCGAGTCTCAGTACCTGAGTCAGCTGGGACGTCTCTCCTCCGGCGTCGCCCATGAAATCCGCAATCCCCTGAACTTCATCGGGCTGGCGGTCGACCGCCTCGACGGCCTGACCGAAGGGAGATTGTCCGAAGATGCCGCGGAGAGGGCGCAGATTATCGCGCGGATCAAGGAGGAGATTCAAAAACTGAACGACCTGGTGACCAACTTCGTCATGTACGGGAGGCCCGCGCAGCCGCAACGGGTCCCGATTCTCGTGCCGGAGATCGTGGAGAGCGTGCTCCGGGTGGCGTCCGACCGGTTGAGGAACCAGCGGATCCGCATCCGCCGTGAGTTCCGCAGTGCTTCCCCGATTCCCGTGGACCCCGACATGATCCGGCGCGCCGTCCTGAATCTCGTTGGCAATGCGATCGACGCGATGCCGGACGGGGGGGAGCTTCGGGTCGCCGCCGGTCCCTCGGGTGACGGTCGGTACGTCCTCGAGATCGGCGATACCGGAGGGGGAATTCCGGCACGGGACTGGGACCGGGTCTTCGAGCCGTACTATACGACCAAACCGTCCGGGCTGGGGCTCGGGCTCGTTCTCACCCGCAAGATCGTGGAGGCCCACGAAGGGGAAATCGTGGTAGATTCGGAGCCGGGGAAGGGGACGTGCATCCGCGTTTTTCTTCCGGAGGGCGGCGCGTAGATGAAAGGGACCATCCTCATCGTCGACGACGAGAGGAACCAGCGCGAGATCCTCGGATCGATCCTGAAAAGCGAGGGGTACCGGTCCTTCCTCGCCGGGAGCGGGCCGGAGGCATTGGACATCCTGGAGCGGGAGCAGGTCGACCTCGTGCTGACCGACCTGGTGATGCCCGGGATGAGCGGGGAGGAGCTGATCGACGCGATCCTGGGCAGGACGCCGGGGACGCCGATCATCCTGAACAGCGCGTACGGAACGATCCAGACGGCCGTCGAGGCGATCAAGCGGGGCGCGTTCTACTACTTCGAGAAGCCGGTCGACCGGGCGCGCCTCCTGATCATCATCGAGCGGGCGATCGAGAATTTCCGACTGCGGGAGTCGCACCGCGTCCTCTCGGAGCGCCTCTTCCCCGGC
Source organism: Candidatus Deferrimicrobiaceae bacterium (assembly GCA_049578085.1). Taxonomy (GTDB): domain Bacteria; phylum Desulfobacterota; class Deferrimicrobia; order Deferrimicrobiales; family Deferrimicrobiaceae; genus CSP1-8. The sequence continues at coordinate 12,538 of JBAULH010000047.1, read as the reverse complement.
GCCGTCCCCATCATCGGGGAGCACCACGCCATCCGGGAGATCCGGCGGATCCTGCCGCGGATCGCCCGCAGCGACGCCATCGTCCTCCTGACCGGCGAAAGCGGGACCGGCAAGGACGTGGTTGCCCGGAACATCCACTCGCTTAGCGGGCGCAGTTCCGCTCCGTTCCTCGCGGTCAACTGTGCCTCCCTGCCCGACGGCCTGTTCGAGAGCGAGCTGTTCGGCCACGAGCGGGGCGCCTTCACGGGCGCCCTCCGGCGGGAGATCGGCCTGTTCGAGGTAGCCAGTGGAGGGACTCTCCTTCTCGACGAGATCGCCGAGGTGCGGCCCGGGACCCAGGCGAAACTTCTCCGGGCGCTGCAGGACGGAGAGATCCGGCGTGTCGGGGGCAAGGAGAATATCACCGTGAATGTCCGCATCATCGCGGCGACGAACCGGGACCTGGAGGAGGAGGTCAGGCACGGGCGGTTCCGCGCCGACCTATTCTACCGGTTGAACATCCTCAAGCTCTTCCTCCCACCCCTCCGGGAGCGGATCTCCGACATTCCCGCTCTGGCCAAACATTTCCTGGCAATGCACGGGGAGAAAGGGGTCCCCTCCGTGCGGGAGATCACGAAGGAGGCGATGCGACTGATGATGCAATACTCCTGGCCGGGAAACATCCGAGAGCTTTCCTCTGCGATCGAGCGGGCAGTCGTGCTTGCCGAAAAGGGGGAGATCGGTCCCGGCGAGCTTCCTTTTGGACAGAAGGAGAGGGGGGAAGGCCAGTCCCGTATCCGGTCCGGCCACCTGTACGGTCCGTTCGGGATACGGCCGGGTGTGGAGGAGGGAACGATTTCCTGGAGTGCGGATCTGCCTCCCGACGGGGTCCATTTCGAGAAGCTCGAGGAACGCCTTCTCCGGCAGTCCATGGAACGCTCGGGCGGGGTCCATACCCGCGGGGCCGAGCTGCTGAAAATGAGCTACAAGACATACATTTACCGGTTGAAAAAGTTCGGGATCGTTCCGCCGTAACCCCCTTCCCGCAGGGATCCGGCCCCGGGAAAAGGGTTCCCCATCCGGGGAACAGATTCCCTAAATGGGCAAATACGGCGGGCCATTCGTCGGCCCTTTCTTCTTAACTGGCTGATTTCATTATCTCCTTTCTTGTTCCGGATTTGGCATCATCCTTGAACCCTCTTTGGAGAAGTCTGCTTTCAACCAAAAAAGAGGAGGTTCGGGAAGATGAAGAAACTGTTATCCGTGCTGGTTGCTCTGATGTTCGCCCTGTCGCTTGCGGCGGTGGCTGTGGCGGCCGATAAGCCCGCGTCCGCGCCTGCTGCCGCGCCGGCGAAGAAGGCGGAAGCCAAGATGTCACCGAAAGCCCACCGGATCACCGGCACGGTCGAGAAGGTCGACGCAGCCGCTGGGACCCTCACCGTGAAGGGGATGAAGGAGGCGGTCGATCTGAAGGCGGGTGAGAAGGTGAAGCTCGAGGGGATCGGCGTAGGCGACAAGGTGCTTGTCACCTACTCGGACGGCAAAGCGTCGAGCGTAAAGAAGGTCACCGCAAAGAAGGCGGCTGCCAAGAAGGGAGCAATGAAGGAAGTCCCCGCAAAGGCGGCAGAGCCGATGAAGAAAGAGATGGCTCCTCCCCCCGCGGCTCCGGCTCCTCCCGCGGCGACGACAGCTCCGGCGGAGAAAAAGTAACGCATACGAAAAAGTTGTTGCCGAGACTGTTTATGGTGTGGTAACATTGTTTTTTCCGTGCGAAGGTAGATCCCCCCCAAAAGGGAAGGGACTCCTTGGGCGGGGGGACACAATTCCTCCGCCCTATTTATTTTACTGAGAATTTCCCCGACGTTCCTGCAATTGACTTTTCCCCCTGCCTCTGATAGAGATTGTTTGCTTTATCCCCCCGGCATTCGGAGGTGTGTCCTCAAGCACGTTGCCCCGGCAATTGAATCGCAACCACTGGGTAAAGGAGAACAGAAGAGTGAAAATTCTTGCCCTCGACAACTTGCAGAAGGTGGGACTTGACGTATTCGCCAGGGAAGGAATCGAGGTCGACGTCAAGGGGAAGATGACGCCGGAGGAGCTGGCCGCGGTCATCGACAACTACGACGGCGTGGTCGTACGCGGGGCGACGAAGGCGACCGCCCTGGTCTTCGAGAAGGTGACCCGGCTCAAGGTGATCGGCCGGGCAGGCAGCGGGACCGACAATATCGACAAGGTGGCGGCCACCAAAAAAGGCGTGGTCGTGATGAACACTCCGGGGGGGAACACCGTCACCACGGGAGAGCACGCCATTGCGCTGATGATGAGCCTGGCGCGCCAGCTTCCCCAGGCCAGCTCCTCGATGAAGGAAGGAAAGTGGGAGAAGAGCAAATTCATGGGAACGGAGCTCACCGACAAGGTCCTGGGGGTGGTGGGTTTGGGCAATATCGGCAAGGTTGTCGCCGAGCGCGGGCTGGGGCTCAAGATGGTGGTGATCGGGTCCGACCCGTACGTGAGCAAGGAAGACGGGGCCAAGCTGGGTGTCGAGCTGGTTTCGCTGGACGAGCTGTACCAGCGGTCCGACTTCATCACGTATCACACACCGCTCACGCCTGAGACTAAGAACATGGTGAACTCGGCCTCGCTCGCGAAGATGAAGAAGGGGGTCTGCCTCATCAACTGCGCCCGCGGGGCCCTGATAAACGAGCCGGACCTCCTGGCGGCGCTCGAGTCGGGTCATGTGAAAGGCGCGGCGCTCGACGTCTTCCCGGTAGAGCCTCCCCCGGCGGACGCCCCGCTCCTCAAGCACCCCAACATCATCCTCACGCCGCACCTGGGGGCTGCGACGACGGAGGCGCAGGAGAAGGTGGCGGTCCTCATCGCGGAGCAGATCTGCGATTTCCTCAAGAAGGGGACGATCCGCAATTCCGTCAACTTCCCGTCGGTGTCCGCGGAGCTGTTGCCCACGCTCAAGCCGTTCCTCGACCTGTGCGAGAAGCTCGGTTCGTTCCACGGGCAGCTCCTGGCCTCCCCCCTCAAGGAGCTTAAGGTGGAGTACCTGGGCGAGGTCGGCAAGCTGGGCACGGCCCCCCTGACGATCTCCGTGCTGAAAGGGCTCCTCCAGTACCAGACCGAGGAGGTGAACCTCGTCAATGCACGGATGGTGGCCGAGGAGCGCGGGATCAAGGTGGTCGAGGCGACCGCCGCGAAGAGTGAGGATTACGCGAGCCTCGTCCGGGTGGTCGCCCTGACCGAGAAGGGGGAGACTTCCGTATCCGGCACGGTGTTCGGCACCACCCCCCGCATCGTGAAGATCAACCTGTTCCCGATCGACGCCGAACTTGCCGGCGGGATGCTGATGCTGCAGAACCTCGACGTCCCCGGCGTGGTCGGACGCGTCGGGACGTTCTTGGGCGAGAAGGGGATCAACATCGCGGGCTTGAAGCTCGGGCGGAGGGAGCCCGGAGGTACGGCGGTTTCGCTCATCAACGTGGACAACCCGGTACCGGAAAAGGTCCTCGCGCAGCTGAGCAAGCTTCCGAACATCACCTCCGCGAAATATTTGACGTTCTAGGAAAAGAGGCGAATCGTTGAAGAACATCATCGTCCTCGGCGCCCAGTGGGGCGACGAGGGCAAGGGGAAAGTTGTCGACATCTACGCGGAGTTCGCCGACACGGTCGCGCGCGCCACCGGGGGGAACAACGCCGGCCACACGCTCGTGGTCCGGGGGGAGAAGTTCATCTTCCACCTGATCCCGTCCGGGATCCTGCACGCGGGGAAAAAGTGCGTGATCGCGAACGGGGTGGTCGTCGACCCCAAGGTCCTCCTCTCGGAGGTCGACAAGCTCAAATCCCGCGAATACCTCAAGGACGACTCCCAGCTCAAGCTCGGTCTTCTGGCCCATATCATCCTCCCGTATCACATCTCCCTCGACCGGGCTCGGGAGGAGAAGCTGGGGAGCCGGAAGATCGGCACGACGGCCCGGGGGATCGGCCCCTGCTACGAGGACAAGATCGCCCGCACCGGGATCCGGGCATGCGACTTGGCCGACCCCGACACCTTTTCGGAAAAGCTTCGCGTCAATCTGGAACTGAAGAACTTCCTCCTTAAAAATTACTACGGCGCGGAGGAGGTCGACTTCCAGACCACGTTGGACGAGTACCTCGCCTACGGGAAGCGTCTCCGTCCGTACCTGATCGACACCTCCCTCTTCCTGAACGAGGAGATCAACCGGGGGGCCAAGGTCCTCTTCGAGGGGGCGCAGGGGACCCTCCTGGACATCGACCACGGGACGTACCCCTTCGTCACCTCGACCAACACCACGGCCGGCGGCCTGTGCACCGGGGGGGGGGTGGCCCCGACGAGGATCAGCGGGGTGATCGGCGTCTCCAAGGCCTATGTCACCCGCGTGGGAGGCGGTCCGTTCCCCACGGAACTCTTCGACGAGGAGGGCCAGCAGATCCGGGACCGCGGCTGCGAGTACGGATCGACCACGGGGCGTCCGAGGCGGTGCGGCTGGTTCGACGCCCCCGTCGTCCGTTACGCCCACCGGCTGAACGCCTTGAGCGGCATCGCGCTCACCAAGCTCGACGTCCTTTCCGGCCTCCCCCTTGTCAAGGTGTGCATCGCCTACGAGATCGACGGGGTCCGGAGGGAGGACATCCCCCTTACCCTCTCCGAGTTCGAGAGGGCGGTGCCCGTATACGAGGAGATGGAGGGTTGGAAGAAGGACCTGTCGGATGCCCGGGAAGTGGGCGACCTCCCGAAGGCCGCCCAGAAGTACGTCCGCAGGCTCGAGGAGCTGACCGGCGTGGAGGTCACGCTGATCTCCGTCGGTGCCGACCGGAACCAGACCATCCTGCGGAAAAACCCATTCCGCGCTTGACACTTCCGTCCCAGGGTCTTTACGATGGTGTATTTCCGGGGAGCCCATAGCTCAGTTGGTAGAGCATCTGACTTTTAATCAGAGGGCCGCAGGTTCGATCCCTGCTGGGCTCACCACTCACGCGTCCCCATCGTCTAGTCTGGCCAAGGACACCGCCCTTTCACGGCGGCGACGGGGGTTCAAATCCCCCTGGGGACGCCATTCCCCCTCCATTTTTCGTCGAGTAACGGCGAAATGATGGATTTCCTCAAGCCGGAAAACCTCCTTCGGTACGGGTACAAGGATTGCCTCCTCTGCGAGGTGGAGCGCAAGGGGGAAGAGGCGCGGTGTCTTCGCTGCGTTGGCCAAAAGGACCAGCGCGACCGCCTCCTCTGGGAGATCAACCGGGAAAGAATCCGCCGAAACGCCGGGAGACTGTCCCTGGCCTTCCCTGGCGCCGGCCACTTCTATAGCGGCCGCTATCTCACAGGGGCATTCTGGGCCTGCCTCCTCCCCCTGTGTGCAGGTATGGTCCTTTTCGCCTGGCGGGGACCGACCCTGGGGCACGCGTTCCTGATGGGCGCCTTCGGGCTGATCTGGTACCTGGCCCGCGCCGACGCGGTCCTCGGGCCAAAGGAGCCGGCCGCCCCGTGCCAGGCCGCCTGCCCCGCGGACATCAACGTCCCCGACTACATTGCCCTGGTGCGCGAGGGGCGTCCCCTGGAGGCCCTGGCCCTCGTGCACGACAAGCTCCCCTTTGCCGCCTTCTGCGGCAGGGCGTGCCCGCACCCGTGCGAGCAGAAGTGCGTCCGGACCGAATGCAACGCCCCGATCGCCATCATGGCGATCAAGCGGTACGCGGCCGACGTGGGATACGCCGCTGCGATCCGCCCCTCCTCTCCCTTAGAAGCCGGCGGGTGGGGGCCGAAGGTGGCCGTGGTCGGGGCGGGGCCCGCGGGGCTTTCCGCAGCAGACACGCTGGCGCGCCTGGGGTGCCTCGTCACCGTGTTCGACGAGGAGGAGGAGCCGGGGGGGATGATGCGGTACGCCGTTCCGGAGTTCCGATTTCCCCGGGAGGCGTTTTTGTCCGATTTACGCACGATTTTCGACCGCGGGGTCGACTTCCGGGGCGGCCGGAAGTTCGGCCGGGACCTTTCCTTCGAGGGCATTGCGAAGGAAGGTTTTGAAGCCGTCCTGTTGGCATCAGGCGCCGGCGAGCCGCTCCGCCTTCCCCGTACCGGGGGAGAAGAGGAGGGGTTTTTCGACGGGTTGTCGTTCCTCTACCGTTACCGGGGAGGGAACGGCGTTTTGCTGCGCGGCTCCGTGGTGGTGATCGGGGGGGGGAAAGTCGCGCTCGATGCGGCCCGGGTGGCCGTCCGCCTTGGCGCACGGGAAGTCACGATGGCGTGTCTGGAATCACGGGAGTCGATGCCGGCCTATGCGTGGGAGGTCGAGGAGGCGGAAGGAGAGGGCGTGCGGATCCTCTCCGGAACGGCGGTGGAGGACTTCGTTGTGCGCGACGGACGGGTGGCCGGGATCAAGGCGCTCCGGGTCGAGGGGATCGGGTTCGATGCGCAGGGTCGGATCGTTCCCCATACCGTTCCCGGCAGCGAGTTCGGGATTCCCGCCGAGACGGTCATCCAGGCCATCGGGATCCGGCCCGGGCTCGATGTTCTGCCTCTCGACGCGAAGCAGGTGAGGATCGGCAAAGCTCTCAATCTTTCCCGGTTGATTTTTCCCGGGAACCAAACTACAATTCCGGCCTATGCGACCGGGGACTGTGTGGGGGGCCCCGGGACGGTCGTGGAGGCCTCCGCTTCGGGCCGGGAGGCCGCGTTGAATATCTACGGCGACCTTCGCGTCGAAGAAGTCAGGAAAGCGCGGTTCGAGAACCGGTTCCGGCGAATGGCCGAACCCCAGGTCGAGGACCGTCCGGAGTGGAGAGTACGGCGGGAAGCCCGGCGGATCCCGCCGGAAGAGAGCCGGCGAACATTCCAGGAAGTCCAGAAGCGGTACGACGACGATTGCGTCCGCCGGGAATCCGAGCGGTGCGCGAGATGCAATCTGTGGTTATAAACCAGCTCGGAAGGGGGTGAACCCGAATGAAGAAGTTCGCAGCTCTTATCTCCATCGTGATGGCGGTGATGTTCTCCGCGGGGCTCGTGGTAAGCGCGGAAATGCCGGGCAAGGTGATGCTCAATGAGATCCAGAAGGCCAAGCCTCCCGTTCCGTTCGACCACAAGGCACATGCCGAGAAGAGGGCCAAAGACTGCAAGACGTGCCACCACAAGAGCGAGTCCGGGAAAGAGCAGAAGTGCTTCGCCTGCCACAAGGAGAAGGCTGAGGGCAAGACCGTCTCTCTGAAGGATGCGTTCCACACCACCTGCAAGAACTGCCACAAGAAGGACGCCACCAAGAAGGCTCCGACCAAGTGTGACGGTTGCCACCAGAAGTAACGGGAGAGTTTCGCGTATCGTGCCGGAGAGGGGGATTGCCCCCTCTCCGGGTTGTATTCCGGCTCCGTCCCCCCCCACAGGTGCGGGTATAATAATACTTTGATATCCATCTATCACCTGAAGGTGAATCCCCATGGCTGAAGGAAAGCGCAACGAATCGTTGATGGACAGGGTGTGGAAGTTCTTCACCTCTTTGAAGCTTGCGATCTTTGTCATCATCATCCTGGCGACCACATCCATCGTCGGGACGATCATCGAGCAGAACCAGCCGCTCGAAAAATACCGGCAGTTCTACAGCGACGGGACGATCCGCATACTCGAGAGTCTCGGCCTCTTCGACATGTACCACTCCTGGTGGTTTCTCCTCCTGCTGGTCCTGTTCACCGTCAACCTGATCTGCTGTACCCTCGACCGGCTCCCGCGGGTCATCAAGGTCGTCCGGAACCCGAAGACCACCCTGGACGCGAACCTCGAGAAGACGCTGGGGCTTGTCGACCGGTGGAAGAGGAAGGGGGAGCTGGCAGCACTGGCCGCAACGTACCAGGAGGCAATGGGGGGTGCGTTTGCCAGGCCGCGCGTTACCGAGAACGCCGGGACGCTCCACCTCTACGCGGAAAAGGGAGTCATCTCGCGCTTCGGCGTCTACGTGACCCACCTTTCCATCATCATCATCTTCCTCGGGGCCATCATCGGCAACGTGTTCGGGTTCAAGGGGTACGCGAACATCGTCGAGGGGGAGTCGGCCAGCGTGATTCCGACGCGGGGGGGGACCAACCACGTCGACCTCGGGTTCGCTGTGCGGTGCAACAAGTTCTGGGTGGAATACTACCCCAACGGACAGCCGAAGGAGTACTCGTCGGACCTGAGCGTCATCGAAAACGGCAAGGAGGTCCTCCGCAAGAAGATCGAGGTGAACGACCCGCTGCAGTACAAGGGGGTGTGGTTTTACCAGTCCAGCTATGGTCCCGCGGGCGCCTCCACCGTCACGGTGGCGGTCAACGATCCGGCCGGCGGCGGCGGGGAAACCGTGACCCTGTCCCCGGGGCGGAAGAAGGAAATCGCCGGCTACGGGACGCTAAGCGCCATCGACTACCAGGGGAACTTCCAGGGGCTCGGTCCCGCGTTGCTCGTGGTCCTCGAAAAGCCGGGAAAGCAGCCTGCCCAGTTCTGGCTCCTCAAGTCCTACCCCGAGTTCGACCGTCAGCGACGGGACGCGCGCTACCTGTCGTTCGCGGGGCTGAACGAGATCTTCTACACGGGTCTCCAGGTGGGCCAGGACCCCGGGGTGAACATCGTGTGGGTGGGCTGCACCCTGATGGTGGTCGGCATCATGATCGCGTTCTTCCTGTCCCACCAGAGGCTCTGGATCCGTCTCTCGCGCGGCGGCGACGGCCGCGTGGACGTCGTCCTCGCCGGGTCGACGAACAAGAACAGGCTTGTCTTCGAGAAAAAATTTGAGAAAATACAGGCTGATATGAAGGCGGTCCAGGCATGACCGCGTTTCCTGTCGCACAGCATTCGGGAGATCAACCACCATGTTGAACGTTCGCCTGTTTGATATCACCACCCTGCTTTTCGGCGTTGCCTCCGTCAACTACGTCGCGGCCCTGTACGGGAAAAGAGAGACGATTGCCCGCATCGGGACCTGGATATGCATCGCCGCCGCGGTCGTGTCGACCGCCGCGATCGGCGTCCGGTGGGCCGAGTCGTACCAGATGGGAATCGGCCGCATTCCCGTAACCAATCTCTACGAATCGCTCGTCTTCTTCGCATGGTCGGTCAACCTGTTCTACCTGCTGGTGGAGTGGAAGTACAAGAACCGGACCTTAGGCGCGTTCGTGATGCCGATCGCCTTCGGCACCATGTTGTTCGCCTTCACGAACGAGAGCAGCATCCAGCCGCTGGTGCCCGCGCTGCAGTCGTACTGGCTCCACGCACACGTCATCACCTGCTTCGTGGGGTATGCGGCCTTCGCCGTTTCCGCCGGGGTTGCTACCATGTACCTCATGAAGGCGAAGCGGGAAGAGAGGAAGGTGACGGGAGGAGTGGTCGCCCTGTTCCCCTCCACGAAGATCCTGGACGACCTGGTCTACAAGGCGATCATCTGGGGGTTCCCGTTTCTGACCACAGGGATCATCACGGGCGCGGCCTGGGCGAACTATGCCTGGGGGACCTACTGGTCGTGGGACCCCAAGGAGACGTGGTCGCTCATCGTGTGGCTCGTGTACGCGGCGTTCCTCCACGCCCGGATCACCAGGGGCTGGCACGGGCGTCGCGCGGCGATCCTGTCCATCGTCGGGTTCCTGGCCACGATCTTCTGCTACCTGGGGGTGAACCTGGTCCTTTCCGGGCTGCACTCCTACGGCGGCGCGTAACGGGACGGCGGGGAGCGTCGGAAGCGTTTATGAGAGGGAGAGCGGTCGCCTTTCTTCTCACCGCCCTGGCCTCGGCGGGACTGCTTGCCTGGGGGCTGTACCGGGCGGAGTTCGCCAAGGTGCTACTGAACGGGGCCCTCCTTTGACTCTCCTGCATCGGGGTCGGGTGACCCCGTGGCATTCCTGAAGAGGCGGGTCTTCCAGGGGCTGGGGACGCTCCTGCCCAACGCGTACGTCCAGGGATTTCTCACTCCTACTCTCTACCAGGGGACGCTGAAAGGGGTATGCACCCCCCTGTTCAACTGCTACGCCTGCCCCTCCGCCCTTTTTTCCTGCCCCATCGGGTCGATGCAGCACTTCGCGGCGACGGGGAAAGTCCCCTTCTACGCCGTCGGGACGATCGCGGTCGTCGGGGCGTCGGTGGGGCGGATGACGTGCGGAACGCTTTGCCCCTTCGGGTTCCTGCAGGACCTTTTGTTCAAGATCCGGACGTGGAAGGGCCGGCTCCCCGGGTGGGCCTCCTCCCTGCGGTATGCCGCCCTGGCCGTTCTCGTATTCCTGATCCCCGCGCTCTCCGGGGCGCACTGGTTTTCCAAGCTTTGTCCGATGGGAACGTTGAGCGCCGGCCTGCCGTGGGTGACGCTCAGCGAAAGCGTCCGCGCGCTGGTCGGCTCTCTCTTCTGGGTGAAGATCGGGATCCTGCTTCTGTTTTTTACCTTTTCGGTCGTGGTCAAGCGCCCCTTTTGCCGTGCCGCCTGCCCCCTCGGGGCGGTCTTTTCGCTTTTTAACCGGTCGAGCTTCCTGCAGCTTGCGTGGAACCCCGACACCTGCACCCGGTGCGGAAAGTGTCAGAAAATCTGCCCGGTGGACATCCGTCCCGACTACAAGCCGACAAGCGCCGAATGCCTGCGCTGCCTGGACTGCACCCGCTGCCCGAGCCTGACGCTCACCACCGTGCTGAACCGTCACCCGTTCGGCGTTCCGGGAAGGGAAGGGGGCGGCGAAGCGGAGAATCTCTCGGAGGCTCCCGCCGGATGAGAGTGCGGATGCGGCAGATTGCAATCCTCTCCCTGATCTTCCTCGCGGCGGGGGGAGCGGCTTTCGCGGCGGACACCGCGATGCGGATACGGATCGGGGAGATGGCTCCGGAATTCCGGTTGCCGGACCTTTTAACCGGCAAAACGGTGGCCCTGTCGGAGTTCAAGGGCAGGAAAGTGGTCATGATCGAGTTCTGGGCGACCTGGTGCGAGATCTGCGTTCGCGAGGCCCCCGAGCTGGGGAGGCTCTACGCCGCCTGGAAAGGAAAAGGCTTCGAGCTCCTCTCCGTGGCCGTCCCGCCCGGCGATGCCGACGAGATCCGTCGGTTCATCCGGGAAAACAAGCTCTCGAACCCGACCTTTCTGGACGAGGACCTATACGTAGCCGCGAAACTGTACGGCCTGACCGGGCCCATCCCCCTCAAAGTGTTGATCGACCACAAGGGGATCGTCCGCTACGCCCACGTGGGTGGCTATCCCCCCGGGGACGGGGAGCTATCGCGCGTGATCGGAGACCTCGTGAAGGAGATGAAGAAGGGGAATGGCCGGACCGCTTCCCGCCCCAGGTAGCGCCCAGTCCTGGTGGGACCTCTCGCCGCGGCGAAAGAGCCTCGTGGTTTTCGCCCTGCTGTTTCTGGCCACGATCCCGATGCTCACGAAGATCTTCACGAGCGATTTCGGGACGCACATCGCGATCGGCAGGGAGATCATCCAGTCCGGGAGCGTGACGGACAAGGAGTTCCTGAACTACCCCTCCCTGGGGATGCCCAATGCGAACGGGGAATGGGGTTTTCAGGCCCTTCTCTACCTCGTGTTCGCCGCGGGAGGGGTGTACGCCGTATCCTTTCTCTGCTGGGCGGTTGTCTTCGGGATCTACCTGCTGCTGCACCGGTCCATGACGCTGCGGGGGGCGGACCCTTTTCTTGCGGTTTTCGCGATTTTCGCATTTTCTGGATTCCTGCGGATCCGCATCCAGCCCCGCCCGGAGATATTCACCTACCTGTTCATTGCGGCGACTATTTTCCTGCTCGCCGAATATTATTTCGGAGAGAAAAAAAGACTCCTCTATCTGTTCCCGCCGCTGATTCTCATCTGGGCGAACATGCACCCCTCGTATCTGATCGCCTTTGTGCTGTGCGCCGCCTTTTTTATCGACGGGCTGGCCCGCGCGGCCTGGAAGAAAGAACTGCAGTGGGACCGATTGAAGACATGGGTCATTCCTCCCGTCCTGGTCGGAGGGGTGGGGCTTATCGTCTGCGGACTGAACCCGCACGGATACTCTGCCATCCTCACCCCGCTTCATCTGATATCCAGAGGGGAAAGCGGGGCTGGTGAGGGAAGTTCCATCCTGATGTCGATCTCGGAGTTGACGCCGGTAAAGGGGACCGGCATGTACCTCTATTACAAGGCGGCGGCATTGTTTGCCGCCTTTTCGCTTCTCCTTGGGGTTTTCGGCCGCCGCGTCTACCTGCTGGACCTTTTCCTGTTTGCCATCGCCTTCAAGGGGGCGTGGGACTCCGCCCGGGCGGTCTCGATGATGGGGCTCTTTCTTTCCCCGGGGGCTTCGTTGCACCTGACGGGTTTCTTCGGAAAGCTCGGGGAATGGTTCGCCCCGAAAGGGGCGAAGAAGAGTAAGGAATCCCCGGAGAAAAAAAGGAAGAAAAAGGACAAGGGGGACCAGGCGGGAAGGTCGAAACCCTTGGAGCCGCCCCAGGTGGGCATCTCCTGGGGTAGATTCACGGTTTCGGCATGGATGATCGCCGCCCTTGCTGTTTTCGGAAGCGTTACGCTGTCGTTTTCCTTCTCTCAGCTTCAATACGGAATCGGGA
>JBAULH010000046.1:0-2662 GCA_049578085.1 Candidatus Deferrimicrobiaceae bacterium | reverse complement strand
CCACCTGGAAAAACTAGCGATAATTTTACAACAGGGAACCTGTAGAGATTTTCAACACTCCCCTTCCCCCAGGCCGTCCCTTCCCTCCTTCCCCGCCAACTGGAAATCGCAAATTTTCCAGGGAAATAGGAGCCTTTTCTCTCCTCCCATCCGTTCGGGCACGCTCATTGCGAAGGAAAGAAGCGAGACCAGGGAGGATGTGGAGAAAATGGCATACATTATCCTCGCTATTGTTTACATCGCCGTGGGGGCGTGGAGGGGTTTTCGGACCGCATGATGGATACCGCCTGCGGAAAAAGGGGTGCGCCGATGTCCGATGAAAAGTGCCCGTTTCTCGAAATGACGACGGTGACTTATTGCAAGGCCTTTCCCGTCAAGAAGATGATCCCGCTCGACCGGTCCATATCGGCTAAGGGCATGTGCCACACCGGGAACCACCGGCTCTGCTCCGCCTTCCGGGAGCTCGAAGGTACCGGAACCATGACGGAAAGTGTGCGGGGTTTCCTGCTCCGCCACGACTACTACTTCCATCCCCGCCACGTGTGGGCCGCCCCTGTGCAGGAAAACGAGGCCGAGGCAAGAGTGGGGGCGGATGATTTTTCGCGGCGGCTCGTCGGGAAGATCGACCGGATCTCCCTCCCGCCGGAAGGTTCCCCCGTGCGGGAGAACAGCGTCTGCTTCCTCCTCCACTCCGGCGACAGGACGGCCCGGATGGTGGCGCCGGGCGACGGAATCGTCAGGGCGATCAACAAGAAGGTGGTCGACGACCCGGGGACCATCAACCGCGACCCCTATGAAGAGGGATGGTTGTTCTCGTTGCACGTCGCCGGCGAATGGATCACCCGCCTGTACCACGGGAGCGTGGCGCACCAGTGGCTCGACTGGGAGGCGGAAAGGCTTCAAAGGACGTTCAGCAGCGACCTGGGAATCACCGCGACGGACGGGGGGGAAGCCCTTTCGGACATCAGCAGCCGGTTGAACGAGAAGCAATGGAGCAGGATCGTCACCCTGTTCCTCGGATAGGGAGGTGAGGGAAATGGTAGTTATTCTCGTACTCGCAACGATCGCCGCATTCCTCCTCATCGAACTCGCGTATCGGATGTGGAGCAGAAGGGTGAAAGAGAAGGCGGGCAAAGCCGTACCGGCGATGAGGGCCGCACTCATGCCGGTTGCGCTCCCCGAGTTCCGTCTCCCCGGGGGGCTTTTCTACCACAGCGGGCACACCTGGGCCCACCTCACGCCGTCAGGAGAGGCGCAGGTCGGCCTCGACGATTTCGCGCAGGGAATCATCGGGAGAATCGACCGGATCGAGCTCCCCCGGCCCGGCACGCGGCTCCGGCAGGGCGAAAAGGCCTTCACCGTGGTCCAGGGGAGCAAGAAGATCGACTTCGTCTCCCCCGTCGACGGGATTGTCAGCGCCGCGCACGACGACATGAACGCGGACACCGGGAGGATCAGGAAAGACCCGTATCTTTCGTCCTGGCTTCTCGCCGCGATGCCGACCAATCTCACGCACGACATCAAAAAGCTCAAGATCGCGGGGGCCGCCGCGGACTGGCTCGAAAGGGAACTGATGGTCTTCCTCGAGTTCATCACGCTCCACCGGGCGACCCCGGCGGAAGTGGGAATCACGATGCAGGACGGAGGCCACTGCATCGAGGGAGTCATGGAAAAGATCGACGGGGAGCTCCTGCAGCTCCTGGTCCGGAAGTTCTTCCGGTAGGGGCACCGGTCCGAACGGGGTCCCATAACGACCGGAAGGATACCGATGAGCGTCAACCGACGGGATTTCCTGAAACTTGCCGGCGTGACCGGCTGCAGTCTGCTTGCGGTCGCCCCCCGGAAATCGTCAACGAGGACCCGTACGGAAAGGGCTGGCTGCTCAAGGTCCGCCCGGCGAGGCTCGCGGCGAACCGGACGAACCTGCTCACGGGACGCCTCGCGCAGAGGTGGACGGAAGAGGCCCTGCACGGACTTCGTCACACGATGGGAGGGAACCTGGGACCGCTCTACCAGGATGGCGGAACGACACTGCCCGTGTACCTGCACGGAGGAGCCGCCACCACCGTGAGCGCCCGGGCGATGTACGGGGAAGACTGGGCAACGAAGGTGAGGGAACAGTTCCTCACGGACGGCATGGCCTGATGCCGAAGTGAAGGAAAGTTCCTCCGGGGTCGCCTCGGACTACCCCTTCGATCGGTCATCCTTGCCGGGGCGGCCCCTTCCCCTATCCTATCCCGATACCCTTCCCTCCCCGTTTATCGTCCGCCATTCGGCCCGATCCGTTCGATCCATTGCCTTCTCGAATACCGACCGAAGACCATCGTGAGCGGGGTGATCCGTGTCGAGAAGATAATACTTGTATTTCCCCGCAGACCAGCCGCGGATGATCCCTGCTTTCGCAAGTTTTCTGATCTCCCGGAGGACGCTTTTTCTTGCGATCCCCGTGTGGCGGGAGATCAATCTCGGATTCAGGGGCTCTTCAGGGTACCTGAAAAAAAGAGCGAGTGTCCGGTACAGCGCCCTCGATGAAAACAGTCTCTCGATCATGGCTTACGATCACCTCCGTTCGCTTTCTTGCATTCCCTTGTCGGATGGAATGAAATTCCTGCAAACGAGGGGCCAACCAAGAAACGACCAATGAATACAGGGGGGGTCTTTT
>JBAULH010000045.1:0-4707 GCA_049578085.1 Candidatus Deferrimicrobiaceae bacterium | reverse complement strand
GGGGGATGCACTACTCTCTGCCCCTGCGCGAGCTGATCGCCGACATGATCGAGTCGGTGGCCGAGGCCCACGCGCTCGACGGTCTCGTCCTGCTGACCAATTGCGACAAGATCACCCCCGGGATGCTCATGGCCGCCGCGCGGCTTTCCGTTCCCTCCATCGTCCTGACCGCCGGCCCGATGCTCTCGGGCAGGATGGGGGACAGGCGGCTTTCGCTCGTGGCGGATACCTTCGAGGCAGTCGGCCGGTACCAGCGGGGGGAGATCGATGCGAAGATGCTGCGTCGTCTCGAGGCCGAGGCGTGCCCGGGGGAGGGGTCGTGCCAGGGTCTCTACACCGCCAACACGATGGCGTGCCTGACGGAGACTCTCGGGATGTCCCTGCCCGGGTGCGCCACCGCTCTGGCCGGCATGTCGAAGAAGCGCCACATCGGGTATGCGACGGGGAAGCGCATCGTGGAGCTGGTGCGAAAGGGGATAACCCCGCGCAAGATCCTGACGCGCGCCGCCTTCGAGAACGCCATCCGCGTCGATCTCGCACTCGGGGGGTCCTCCAACTCGGTGCTGCACCTGCTGGCCATCGCCCACGAAGCGGGGGTTCCGCTTCCCCTGGCAGAGTTCGACCGGTTGTCGCGGGAGACGCCCCAGCTCACCACGGTCACGCCGGCCGGACCGCACATGATGGAGGATGTGGAATTCTCCGGCGGAATCCCGGCAATCCTCAACCGGCTGCTGCCCCGGCTCAAGAAGAACCCGACGGTGTCCGGCGAGGAGATTACCGCGATCGCGAAGAGGGGGCGTGTCGTGAACGACCAAATCATCCGAAAGGTTTCCGCCCCCGTGCGGCCCGAGGGGGGGATCGCGATTCTCACCGGGAATCTTGCGCCGGGGGGCGCGGTGGTCAAGCAGTCGGGGGTCGACCCCTCGATGTTCACCTTCCGGGGGAAGGCCCGTGTTTTTGGCTCCGAGGATGCCGCCATGGCGGCTATCATGGGGGGGAAGATCCGGCCGGGCACGGTTCTGGTCATACGGTACGAGGGCCCGAGAGGGGGGCCGGGGATGCGTGAGATGCTCTCCCCCACCTCGGCGATCATGGGGATGGGGATGGGGACCAAGGTGGCCCTCATCACCGACGGGCGGTTCTCCGGAGGGACGCACGGACCGTGCATCGGCCACGTGTCCCCCGAGGCGATGGAGGGGGGGACGATCGCCCTCGTGAGGGACGGGGACGAGATCGTTCTGGACATTCCGAAAAGGAAGCTCACGCTGAACGTGCCCGCGGCAGAGCTCGGCCGCCGGAAAAAATCGTGGAAAGCCCCGCCGCCTAAGGTTCGCACGGGGTACCTGGCCCGGTATGCCAAGCTGGTGGGTTCGGCGGGAACCGGCGCGGTGGTCCGGTAGGGGGGATGGCGTGAATATGACCGGCGCGGAAATGTTCGTCAAGGCGCTCGAGGACCTCGGGGTGGACGTGGTATTCGGGTACCCCGGGGGAGCGGTGCTGAACATCTACGATGCCCTGTTCCAGAACACGAAGGTCCGGCACCTGCTTGTTCGTCATGAACAGGGGGGAGTGCACATGGCCGACGGGTATGCCCGTGCCTCCGGGAAGACCGGCGTGTGCCTGGTGACCTCGGGCCCGGGGGCGACCAACACCGTAACGGGGATCGCCACAGCGTGCATGGACTCGATCCCCATCGTGGTCTTCTCCGGACAGGTCCCAAGCCTCATGATCGGCAACGACGCGTTCCAGGAGGCCGACATCGTCGGGATCACCCGGCCCTGCACCAAGCACAACTACCTGATCAAGCACACGAAGGATATGCCCCGAATCATCAAGGAGGCGTTTTTTATCGCTTCCACCGGCCGCCCGGGTCCCGTGCTGGTCGATATCCCGAAGGATGTCCTGGCCGGCACCGCCGAGTATCAACTTCCGAAAGAGGTGAAGCTGCGCGGCTACCACCCTACCTACGAAGGGCACCAGAGGCAGGTGGAGAACGCCATCCGCATGCTGCTCGAGAAGGAGCGGCCCGTCGTCTACGCCGGAGGAGGGGTCATCCTCGCCGATTCTTCCCTGCTGCTCACGGAGTTCGCCCACATTCTCGGAATTCCCGTCACGAACACGCTCATGGGTTTGGGCGGCTTCCCGGGAACCGACCGGCTCTCCCTCGGGATGCTCGGGATGCACGGCACCTTCCGGGCGAACATGGCGATATCGCACAGCGACGTGATCCTGGGCATCGGGGCGAGATTCGACGACCGGGTCACCGGGAAGATCGACGAATTCGCACCCGGGGCGAAGATCATCCACGTGGACATCGACCCGACATCGATTCAGAAGAACGTCCCCGTGAACATCCCGATCGTGGGGGACCTGAGGGACGTGCTCAAGAAGATGATCAAGCTCGTCAAGGGGACGAAGGAGGCGGCGCAGTACCGGAAGAAGATCGGTCCGTGGCGGAAGCAGATCGATGAGTGGAAATCGACGCACCCGCTCGCCTACAAGCAGGGGAAGGGGAGGATCAAGCCCCAGTACGTGGTCGAGCAGATCTACCAGATCACGAAGGGGGACGCGATCATCGCCACGGAGGTGGGGCAGAACCAGATGTTCGCAGCCCAGTATTACCTGTTCGACAAACCCCGGACGTTCCTCTCCTCCGGGGGGCTGGGGACGATGGGATACGGGCTTCCGGCCGCTATCGGGGCCCAGGTGGCGATGCCGGACAGGCTGGTAGTCGACATCGCGGGCGACGGCAGCATCCAGATGAACATCCAGGAGCTTGCGACGGCGGTGCAGTATCGCCTCCCCGTCAAGGTGGTGATCCTGAACAACGGGTCCCTCGGGATGGTGCGGCAGTGGCAGGAACTGTTCTACCAGGGGAAGCTTTCCCAGACGTGCCTCCCCCAGATCCCGGATTTTGTGCGCCTGGCCGAGGCATACGGGGCGGCAGGGTATCGTGCAACGAAGCCCGCGGAGGTGCCGGAGGTGCTCCGGAAGGGGTTCGCTGCGCCCGGCCCGGCCCTCATCGACATCGTGACGGATCCCAACGAGATGGTCTACCCGATGGTGCCCGCGGGGGCGCCTCTCACGAAGATGCTGCTCGTGTGACGTTGGAGGGGGCGAGCCGATGCGCCATACCATTTCCGTGCTGGTGGAGAACGAGTTCGGGGTCCTAAGCCGCGTCTCCGGTCTGTTTTCCGGGAGGGGATTCAACATCGAATCGCTGACGGTGGCGGAGACGCTGGACCCGACGGTCTCCCGCATGACGATCGTGACCTCCGGGAACGACCAGATCCTCGAGCAGATCCTGAAGCATCTGAACAAGCTTATCTCGGTCATCAAGGTGATCGACCTGACGGGCGCGGAGACCGTCGATCGCGAACTCATTCTGATCAAGGTGAATGCGGAACCGGAAACGAAAACCGAGGTGCTGCGCCTGGTGGACATCTTCCGCGCGAAGATCGTCGACGTGGCATCCCGGTGCTACACGATCGAGATGACGGGCGACGAGGAGAAGATCAACGCATTGCTCCAGCTGCTGAAGCCGATCGGGATCCGCGAAATCGTGCGAACGGGGCGTGTGGCCATCGCGCGAGGGATGTAGGGGGGGCACGAAGGGTCGGTTGGTTCCACTATACCCGGGGAGGGGTTGATAATGGTCCGGATCTACCGCGAAAAAGATGCCAAGCAATCGGTTCTGAAGAAAAAGAAGATCGCGATCCTGGGGTACGGGAGCCAGGGGCACGCGCACGCGAACAACCTGAGGGACAGCGGAATGGACGTCGTGGTGGGCGAGCTCCTCGGGTCGGACAACGAGGGGAAGGCGAAGAGGGCCGGGTTCGAGGTCGTAGACGCCGCCGCCGCGACGGGCAAGGCCGACGTCGTCGCCATGCTTCTCCCCGACGAGCTCCAGGGGGACATCTACCGGAACGCCATCGGCCCGAACATCAAGAAAGGGGCGTACCTCATGTTCGCCCACGGGTTCAACATCCATTATGGCCAGGTCGTTCCCCGTACTGACCTGAACGTGTTCATGGTGGCGCCAAAAGCCCCCGGTCATCTCGTGCGGGCGCAGTACGAGAAGGGGGAGGGCGTCCCCGCCCTGATCGCCGTTCACCAGGACCCTGCAGGGAACAGCCGGGACATGGCGCTCGCATACGCAAGCGCGATCGGCTCGACCCGGGCGGGAGTGATCGAGACCTCCTTCCGCGAAGAGACGGAAACCGACCTCTTCGGCGAGCAGGCGGTCCTTTGCGGCGGCGTGACCGCGCTGATCCTTGCGGGATACGAGACGCTTGTCGAGGCGGGATACGCGCCCGAGATGGCGTACTTCGAGTGCCTCCATGAGCTCAAGCTCATCGTCGACCTCATCTACGAGGGGGGGATTTCCACGATGCGGTACTCCGTGAGCAACACCGCGCAATACGGGGACCTGACGCGGGGACCGCGGGTCGTCAACGCGGAGACGAAAGCCGAGATGAAGCGGATGCTCGAGGAGGTCCAGAACGGATCCTTCGCCCGTGAGTGGATCCTGGAGAACCGGGCTTACCGACCTGTCTTCAACGCCCTCACAAGGCGTGGCGAGGAGCACCCGATCGAGGAGGTGGGCCGCCGCCTCCGGGCGATGATGCCTTGGATCGCGAAAGGGCGGCTGGTCGACAGGACGAAGAACTGACCTGGAAGCGATGGATCCGGGGGAGAAGGGTCGGG
>JBAULH010000044.1:0-4949 GCA_049578085.1 Candidatus Deferrimicrobiaceae bacterium | reverse complement strand
CCTCGAACTCGGGGAGCCTCTCGACCCCAAGCTTTTTGCAGAACGCCTCGATCAGCCGGGAGAGGGAGCCCGTGGTCCTTCCGGAAAGGTAGAGGTTTTTCCGCCCGGCGTCCCGGGCCGCGGCGAGCGATTCCGCCACCGTGGACAGGGCCTTCTCCCAGGAAACCGCCTTGAACTTCCCCCTGCCGTTTCGCAGCATGGGGGTTTCCACCCTCTCCGGATGATAGAGGCGGGTAAGGGAGGACTGCCCGCGGATGCAGAGCGCCCCGTCGTTAATCGGATGGCCGGGAACCCCTTCGAGCTTGATCGGCCACTCTTCCCGCACCTTCACCGAAAGACCACATCCAGCCGGGCACTCCGTGCAGGTGGAGGGGAAATAATAGGCCACGCCGGGAACGATCCCTTCCTCCGGCGGCAGGATGGGGGAGATGAAGGTCTTCGACGTCTTGGATCCGCAGGCGGACAACAGGGTGGAACCCGACAGCACCCCCAGGACCCGCAGAAAATCCCTTCTCTTCATCCTTCTCCCCCTCTACTTGTGGCAGGTGGCACAGTCCCGGGGGGCTCCCCGGGCCCTGTGGCAGGAGACGCACCACCCCATTTTCAGCGAACCGACCCTGCGGATCTTCTTCATCGTGCCCACCATACCGTGGCATTCCGAACAGTCCAACCCCGCCTTGATATGCCTCTTGTGGCTGAAGTAGACGTACTGCGGCAGGGAATAGACCGGTTGCCACTCGACCGGCCGCTTCTCGTCGAAATGCCGGGTGAGCTTCTTGATCTCCGGCCTGTCCGTGGCGATCGACCGGTGGCAGGACATGCAGATCGAAAGGGGCGGAGCGCCCGCCCGCTGAGACCGGTCGACGTAGATGTGGCAGAAGTTGCAGGGAAGGTTAAGCTTCGACACGTGGATCGTGTGGGGAAAGGCGATCGGCTGGTCCGGGGACAGCCCGGCTTGTTGCCAGGCAACCGCCAGCCCGGCCGCGGCCAGGAACACCACCCCGAAATAGGCGATCACGACGAGGAGTCCCGTTCGTTTCCCCGCACGTTTCAGCACAGGAGATCCCTCCACCCACGAGGCCTCACTTGGACGTTTCCTCTTTCACGTGCGCGATCAGATACCTTGCGACGGCGTCGATCTCCTTCTCCGGAAGCCCGAGCCTGGGCATCGACGGGTAGCCGGGGTTCACCTTGACCGGTGCGCGGATGAACGCTTTCAGTTTTTCCACATCACCGCCGTATGTCGGCACCCTCTCGTTCAGCGGAGGTCCGACGACGCGGATGTCGAACCGGTGGCAGCCCGAGCAGATCTGCTCGAACACGGCCCGCCCCGCATCCGTCTCCGTCCGCTCGGCGGACGCGGATTCTTCCCGGTGCGCCTCCTTTTCCGGCTCGGCCGTCACCGGGGCTTTCTGCATCGCAAGGAAGGCGATCCGGTCCTGGTAGGCGTTTCCGACCGCCGCGTCGTCGTGCAGAAGAATCGCGAGAAAGATCAGGACGAACAAGAATACCACACGCGCGCCCGGCCCGCCTTCCCCCTTCCCGTCGGACAGGAAAAGGGTCAGGCACGCCGCAAGCGATAAAATAAGGACGGCCGCCGAAAAGGCGAACACTCCCGCCGAGAGCGCGATCTCCGGGAGGGTGACCAGGTCCAACAGCAGGAACACGGGGAGGACAAGTGTCGAAAGAAACGTTAGATTCACGCCGAACCGATGGACAAGCCCCCGGTACTCGGCACCGGTCCCCTCACCCCCTTCCGCCGGTCGGCCGCAAAGAAAGAGGATCGCCCCGCCGGTCATCCCGAAAAAGAAGGTGAGGAACAGGAGAAACTTCACCACGGCGTTCCAGGAGAGGAAAAACCGGATCTGCTTCTGGAGAAGAGGCAACTTCCCCGGATTGAAGAGGATCCCGTACCCGGCGCAAAAGAGGAAAAAGGCGAGGATCACCGCCAGCAGACCGGCGGCGCCGGTGGCGGCGGACATCGGGGAAAGGTCCAGAGCGCGGTCCCGGGCTGCCCGGTACAAGGAAAGAAGGGCAAACCCGAGGACGAGGACCGCGAGGATCACGGCCCAGAATTGCCAAGGCAGCGGGGACGGGTCGAAGAAAACCCGCGCGTAGGTGAACCAGACGAGCAGCAGAGGGACCAGGCCGAACATGAAAAGGGCCGATTTGCTCATCAGGACGGTCCGCATCAGTTCCTGTGAGAAACGCAGATAGGACGGGTCCCGTTTTTCCTTCCCCAGAAAGTTCAGGAGGAGGGAGACGGTCGATCCGCCGATGAGGAACCCGAGAAAGGGGAGATTAAGGAACAGGACGAGGAACAGGCCGTGATGGAGCAGCGAGTAAAACTGCGTGGAAAGCGGTTGCAGATTCCCCCAGGAAGCCATTCAGGCCTCTTCTCCGGGAGAATTCCCGTCCTGTAAAAACCGGTGAGATGGCATGCGCACCCGGGCGTAAATAACATCTTCCCCGGAACGGAATCTTGCTCCGGGCAGTCGATCCTGTCAGAAAAAATCGGATTGGTTTACTATAAGGGAATTCGTTGCACCGTTCAAACTTTTTGCCGGGAGGAAAACTCCGATGTGTCGCATGCTGGCCTTTGTTTCGGAGGAGCCCCGGGACGTGGCGCCGTCCCTCGCCCACCTCGCGAGACTCTCGGCCCACGGGAACCTGTTGGACCGGTGGGAAAAGCGCCCGGGCGGGAACCACCCGGACGGGTGGGGGATCGCCTTTCGCCGGGAGGGGGAAACCCGCTTGATCCGC
Source organism: Candidatus Deferrimicrobiaceae bacterium (assembly GCA_049578085.1). Classification (GTDB taxonomy): domain Bacteria; phylum Desulfobacterota; class Deferrimicrobia; order Deferrimicrobiales; family Deferrimicrobiaceae; genus CSP1-8. The sequence goes on along the minus strand of JBAULH010000044.1, from coordinate 2,186 downwards.
AGCGGCGAGCCCGCCGCCACCGACCCCTCCCTGGCCGGGTTCCAGGGGGTCACCGACTGCTTCCTCGGGCACGCCCGGTACGCGTCCAACACGGAGACGGTCATCGCGGAAAACGCCCACCCGTTCCTTCTCCAGGGGATCGCACTCGCCCACAACGGAACGTTCAGGGGACGGATCGGGGAGGAGGCGGACAGGCGCCTGGTGAGCGACACCCTCGTCTTCCTCGAAGCCCTTGCAAAGCGCTGGAAGCAGAGGACCCATCCCGGGCTGTGCGAGACACTTTCGCGCCTTCTGGGGGACGCGGAACTCGTGGGGGCATACTCCGCCGCGACCATGCTGATCGCTTCGGGAAAAACGATTTTCGCCCTCCGGAACTACCGGAAGGACGAGGACTACTACACGCTTTTCGTCCAGGTGCAATCCGACCTGATCGTTGTGGCAAGCCAACCGCTGGACGATTCCCCCGGGTGGCGGCTGCTGGCAAACGGGGAGCTCCTCGAACTTTGCCTTCCGGCCCCGAAATCGCTTTTTCTGACGGCGGTGGTGTGACCAGGCCATGACGGCGCCGATAGATCTGCGATCCGACACCGTCACGCTCCCCTCCGCGGGAATGCGCAAGGCGATGAGCCGGGCAAAAGTCGGCGACTCGCAGCGGGGGGAAGACCCTTCCGTGCTGGCACTGGAGGAGCACGCGGCCTCCCTGTTTCGCAAGGAAGCGGGGCTCTTCGTGCCTTCCGGGACGATGGGCAATCTGGTATCGGTCGCCTCGTGGACCCGCCCGGGGGACACCGTCGTCGCCTCCTCGTCCTCCCACATCGCAGGGCGCGAAGCGCCGGGCATCTCGAACCTCGCCGCCGTAGCGCTCCTGGGGATCGATGCCTCCGGGGGGATTTTCACCACCGAGGACGTCGTCGGGGCGATCGCATCGGCACCCTTGATGGGCAGGGCGAAGGTCCGGCTGGTGGCCGCGGAGAACACCCACAACGCGGGCGGGGGGACGATCTTCCCCATCGCTTCCCTGCGGCGGATCCACGTCCTCTGCCGCAAGGCCGGCATCCCTGTCCACATCGACGGATCCCGGATCTTCAACGCCTCGGTCGCCTCGGGGGTGCCGCCCGCGGAATACGGAAAGACGTGCCAATCCCTGATGTTCTGCCTTTCCAAAGGACTGGGGGCGCCCGTCGGCTCCGTCGTCGTGGGCTCCCGCGATTTCATCGAGGAGGCGAGGAGCGTGGGGCTTCGTATCGGCGGGGGGATGCGGCAGGCCGGGATCGTCGCGGGGGGGGGACTCTACGCCCTGCGGAACAATGTCAAGCGGCTCGCCGAGGACCACGAAAACGCGAAGGAGCTTGCCCGCGCGCTCGCGGAGCTCCCCGGAATCGAACTGATCAACTCCCCCGTGAAGACGAACATCATACAATTCCGGTGGAAGATGCCGACCCTGTCCCTCCCCCTGTTCCAGGAGGCGCTGGGCGAGAAGGGCGTTCTCGTAGACGACCGGGCGTTCCCGGTATTCCGCGCGGTCACCCATCTGGGAATAGGGAAAAAGGAGGTCGCCCGGGCCGTCCGGTCGTTCCGGCAGGTCTTCGGCTAGTGGGTCCGGTCCTTCGAACCGCGGGCGATATCCTCGGCCACCTCCCCCACCGTCTGCTTCATCATTCTATCCGTGATCTTTTTCGGGCTGTCCCCCGAAGAGGCCATCTTGGAGACCCAGTTGCCCCCCTTGCGGATGAATCCGCCGCCTCCGCCGACCTGTCTCGTGGCTTTTCCGCCGCAATGCGGGCACTTGGAAAGAGCCGGGTCCGTGATCCGCTGCTCTTTCTCGAACTCCCCGCACTTTGCACACTTGTATTCGTAGGTCGGCACGTCGCCCCCTTCGCGGCATTCCGTAACCGCTGCATTATCGCACGATTCCCCCGCTCCCGGTACCCCATGGCTCGATCCGTTTCCTCGGCAGTCACCGGGGACCCTGGCTCGCGGGGGCTTCCCCTCAGCTACGCTCGCGACCTTGCGTCCGCTCGCTGCCGGTTTCGCTCGCCGGAACGGACCCCGCCCGGCGGGGATACTCCACTCTCGCTCCACAGGCCGCTTCGGGGAACCCCCCGCATCGCCTGCGGGTCCCCGGGTGCTGGCGCAGCAGCCGAAGGAGGAGGGGCGCAGTGAGGTTAAGCGCAGGCGGGCGGGTC
>JBAULH010000043.1:0-15044 GCA_049578085.1 Candidatus Deferrimicrobiaceae bacterium | reverse complement strand
TTTCAAATGGGCTCCGCTCACCGGTGCCACGATCATCGACAAGAGAGCCTGGGAGAATATCCCGGAGGAACTGAGGCCGAAGATCCTGAAGGTCTCCCGGGACGCCAGCGAGCGCCTCCGGCGCGAGATCCGCAACCTGAACGAGCAGGCGATGAAGGCGATGGTTGAGAATGGACTGAAGATCACGAAAATTTCTCCTTCGGTCGAGGCGGAGTGGCGGAAAATCGTCGAGGACATCTACCCGCAGATCCGGGGAAGGATCATCCCTGCCGACGTCTTCGACATGGTGGTGAAGTACCGGGATGAGTTCCGCAGTTCCGCTGGCCCGGGAAGGGCGATTACCCGGTGATCCCGGAGAAGGGGGGCGTTTCCCTTCTTCACCGGGCGGAAAACGCGGTGTCCATCGCAATCCTCTGTGCGATGGCTCTCCTGCCGATCCTGGAGATCGTCGGCAGGTGGCTCTGGCGGACCGGGGTCCCCGGCTCGACGATGCTCGTCCAGCACGGTACTCTCTGGATCGGGTTTCTGGGCGGAGCGATCGCCGCTCGGGACGGGCGTCTCCTGTCCATCGGGGCGGTCACGGGAATGTTCCCGGAGTCCCTCCGGAAGCCTGCGTCGATCTTCTCCGCGTCCGTTTCCGCATCCGTTTCTCTGCTCCTCGCTTACGCGGGGGTCACCCTCGTCAGGATCGAGTGGGCCGACGGCAGGTACCTTCTCCCCCTTCTGCCCGTCTGGCTGGCCGAGGCGGTGATCCCCCTGGGGTTCGCCCTGGTCGCGTGGCGGCTGGTTCGGCTTTCCTCCGATACCTGGGGGGGACGCGCGGCGACGGCGGCTCTCGCGGTGGCCGGCACCCTCGTCGTTTCGTCCGACCTGTTGTTCCGGGGCGCCCCCTTCGCGGTCTCCCTCGTCTTCCTCGCCGCGGCCGTGTTCCTCGGCGCTCCCCTGTTCGCGGCCCTGGGAGGTCTGGCGGTTCTCTTCTTCCAGCATTCCCAGGTCCCTCTCGCCTCCATCCCGGTGGAGATGTACCGGCTCGTGACCTCCCCGACGCTGGCCACGATCCCCCTGTTCACTTTCGCGGGGTACATCCTCACCGCAGGCAACGCCTCCAAACGCCTCGTCCGCCTCTTCCGGGCGATGGTGGGATGGATGCCCGGCGCCATCGCCGTGGTCACGGTACTCGTCTGCACGTTCTTCACGACGTTCACCGGCGCATCGGGGGTGACGATCGTCGCGCTGGGAGGGATACTGCTGCCGGCTCTTATCGCGGAGCGATACCCCGAGAGGTTCTCTTTCGGGCTCCTCACGGCCTCGGGGTCGCTCGGGCTCCTCTTCCCGCCGTGCCTGCCGGTGATCCTGTACGCGGTCGTGGGGGGGATCCCGGTGGACAAGATGTTCCTCGGCGGGGTCCTTCCGGGCCTCCTCCTCGTTCTGCTCATGACCGGCTGGGCGGTGAGGACAGGGGTCCTCTCCGGCGCGAGGCGGACCTCCTTCTCGCTCGCGAAGCTTGGCGGGGCGGTGTGGGAGGCGAAATGGGACATCCTTCTTCCGGTGATCGTCCTTTTTGGGATCTTCGGCGGGTTCGCCACGACCGTGGAAACGGCCGCGATGGCGGTCCTGTACGCCTTCTGCATCGAGGTGTTCGTTCACCGCGACGTCAGCCTGCGCAGGAAGTTCCCCGAGGCGGGGACGGAGTCCGCGTGCCTCGTGGGGGGGTTCCTCCTCCTCCTCGCGGCGGCGACGGGTCTTACGGGATACCTGATCGACGCGGGGGTGCCGCAGACGGTCTTCCAGTGGGTCCGCCAGACGATCCACTCCCGGTACGTCTTCCTCCTCATCCTGAACGTCTTTCTGCTTGTCGTCGGGTCCTTCATGCACATCTTCTCGGCGATTGTCGTCGTCGTTCCGATCATCGCCCCCCTTGCGGCGTCATTCGACGTCCACCCGGTGCACCTCGGGATCATCTTCCTCGCGAATCTCGAGCTCGGGTTCCTGATGCCCCCGGCGGGAATGAACCTCTTCCTCGCCGCCTACCGGTTCGACCGCCCCCTCGGGGAGGTGTACCGGTCGGTCCTCCCCTTCCTCCTGATTCTGTTCCTGGGAGTGCTCGTCATCACCTACGTTCCCGTACTGTCCACGATCCTCCTCCCGAGGTAAGAACAGGGACGTTCCTAAGAAATCTACCGCCCCTGCGGCGAACGCCGCGGTCGTGCAGCCGTCTGCGGGGATGTCGGTGATCGGGGATCCTAGGCGATGCGGGGGGGTCGACGAGGCGGCCTGTGGAGCGAGGAAGAAATCGCGTCGAGCGGAACCGGCAGCGAGCGGGCGCAAGGTCGCGAGCGTAGCCGAGGGGACCCCTCCGCGAGCTAGGGTCCCCGGTCAACGGCGCAGAAGCCGAAGGAGCCTCCCTCCGAGGCTGCGGAGCGAGATCCGCGAGCCCGGGTCCCCGGCCGTGCTATAGTAGGCAACCTGTCCGGGCTCGACACGGCAGGGAGGGGATGATGGGGAAAAAGGAAGAGTGCATTCTGTACAGCGGAGGCGCCAATGGGGCCGAATACGAGTTCGGCGTCCAGGCGGAACGGTTCGGAATCGAGGAGACCCACTTTACGTTTGAAGGAAATGACATCGCCCGGTCCCGGGGGGTCCGGGTCCTGACCCGCGAAGAGCTCCGCAACGGGGATGTGAGCCTCTCCTACGTCTCCCGGCTGATGAAACGGTCCTATTCGGACGCTCCCCGGATCCGGAAGGTGCTCCAGACGATCTGGTACCAGGTCAACGCCGGGCAGGAGATCTACGTGATCGGCAAGATCCGGGAGGACGGAATCGTCCGGGGCGGGACGGGTTGGGGCGCCGAGTTCGCGAAGCTCTGCAACAAGCCGATCTTCGTCTTCGACCAGGACGCCGACCGGTGGTTCCGGTGGACCGAGGACCGTTGGGAGGAAGTGAAGGAGGCCGGGGAGCCCAGGGTCCGAAGCGCCCGGTTCACGGGGACCGGGACGCGCTTGCTCGAAGAGAACGGCCGCCGGGCCATCCGGGAACTGTTCGAGCGTTCCTTCGCGTGACGGATTCTCTCCGCATGACTTCCCCCGCCATCCGGAACGTGGCGATCATCGCCCACGTGGACCACGGAAAGACCACGCTGGTCGATGCGATGCTGTGGCAAAGCGGCATCTTCCGGGAGCACCAGGCCGTTCCGGACCGCGTGATGGACTCTATCGATCTGGAACGGGAGAAGGGGATCACGATCATGGCGAAAAACGCCTCCGTGGTCTACCGTGGCGTCAAGATCAACATCGTGGACACCCCGGGGCACGCCGACTTCGGCGGCGAGGTGGAGCGGACGCTCAAGATGGTGGACGGGGTACTGCTCCTCGTCGACGCTTCGGAGGGGCCGCTCCCGCAAACGCGCTTTGTGCTCAATAAGGCGCTGGAGAGGGAACTCCCCGTCGTCCTGGCGGTGAACAAGGTCGACCGCTCGGATGCCCGGATCGGCGAGGTGATCAGCGAAGTGTACGATCTCTTCATCGATCTGGGTGCGACGGAAGACCAGCTCGAGTTCCCCATCCTGCTCACGAATGCCCGGGTGGGGACCGCACGGGGTCAAGACGGGGAGGAGTCGCATGACCTTCGCCCGCTGTTCGACGCGATCCTCTCCCACATTCCCCCCCCGTCCGGGGACCCGGCGACCGTTTTACAGCTGCTCGTCACGCACCTCGATTACAGCGAGTATGTGGGCCGGCTCGCGGTCGGACGGGTCTTCTGCGGGACCCTCCGGGCGGGGGATGTTGTTTCGGTGTGCGGGCAAGAGGGTGCCGCGGAGCGGGTCAAGGTAACGATGCTCTACGTCTTCGACGGGCTGTCGAGAAAGGAGGTGCGGGAGGCCTCCGCCGGGGACATCGTCGCGCTGGCCGGGGCAGAGCAGGCCAGCATCGGCGACACGGTGTCCGATGCGGAAAACCCGCGCGCGCTCCCCCGGATCGCGGTCGACGAGCCCACGGTTTCCATGGTGTTCTCGATCAACACCTCGCCCTTCGCCGGCCAGGAGGGGAGTCTTGTCACATCACGCAAGATCCGGGAGCGACTGGAGAGGGAACTGTTGGGCAACGTGGCGCTCCGGATCGATTTTTCGGGAACCGACGCCTTCACGGTGATGGGACGGGGGGAACTGCAGCTGGCCATCCTCGTCGAGATGATGCGCCGGGAGGGATTCGAGCTCTCCGTCTCCCGCCCGGAGGTTGTCACGAGGACCGAGAACGGCGTGCTCCTGGAGCCGGTCGAGCGGGTCTTCCTCGACATCCCCGAGGGATACCTCGGGGCCGTCACGCAGGGTCTCGGGGCCCGCAGGGCGAAGATGGTAAAGATGATCAACCCGGGGAGGGGACGGGCGCGTATCGAGTACCGGATTCCCTCGCGGGGGCTCATCGGCTTCCGGTCGGAGTTTCTGGCGGAGACGCGAGGCACCGGGCTGCTCAACCACCTGTTCGACGGGTACGAACCTTGGCTGGGCACCATCCGGGACCGGGTGGCGGGAGCGCTGGTGGCCGACCGGGAGGGGCGCACCACTGCGTACGCCCTCTACCATCTGCAGCCGCGTGGCACGCTGTTCCTGGGCGAGGGGGAGCGTGTGTACGAGGGGATGATCATCGGGGAAAACTCCCGCCCGGTGGACATGGACGTCAACGCGACCAAGGAGAAAAAACTCACCAACATCCGAGCGGCAGGGGCCGACGAGGCGCTCCGACTGGTCCCGCCGAGAATCATGTCGCTGGAGAAGGCGATCGAGTACATCAACGCGGACGAACTGGTCGAGGTGACGCCGAAGGCGATCCGCCTCCGGAAGAAGATCCTGGCGGCCGGTCGGCGTCCCAAGAAGCAGGAGAAGGCCGCCGGGGTGAATGAGAGATTCCCCCGGGGTGGGGGGGAAAGCGCTGGAAAACCGGCGGTCGGAGAGGGATAATACTATGTCAATCCTGTTTTCATGAAGGGGGGAGGAAAATGCCGAAATCCGGTCCGACAGGAGGGAAAAAGATCCTCGCGAGCGCGCTGGAGAGGGCATTGCGGTTCGAGAGCGAGGGGAAACGGTTTTTCACCGCGGCCGCCGCCAAGAGCGCGGACCCCTTCGCCAAGCAAGTGTTTTCGCTGCTGGCGCAAATGGAAACGAAGCACATGGAGGACATCCAGGCGATCGCCCGGAAACTCAAGGAGGAGGGGATATTCCCCAAGGTGTCGACTACGCCGCACGACGCGAGGATGCGCCTGTTCCGGCGTGAGCACCGCCGGATCCGGAATGAGAAGATCATCTCCGGGGAGGCCGCGGACGGGATGCGCAGGGCCTTAGCCTTCGAGGCGATGGGGCGGGAGATGTACGCCCGAATGTCGAAGAATGCGACCAATCCCCAGGAAAAGAGGTTCTTCAAGCTCCTATCGGGCGAGGAGGATTCCCACTTCAACATCATCTACGAGTATCTGGATTTTCTGGAAAACCAGGGCCTGCGCATGCAGGACGGGTAGGAAGGGGCCAACCTGCGGCGGGGAGGATCCGAGAAGGCCCTCCGGGCTGTGTGCTGCTCCGAATCGATGTGCGTCTGCGAAGGAATCGCCCGACACGTGAACAGAGCCCGGCAGGGGATGGCAGGCCGAGAAGTCCGCCTCCCTGTTCCGTAGGAGGGAAGTATCGTTGGACTTTTTCAACACAAGGCGGGACGTGTTATGAAGAATCGATCAACGCGCATTGTTCTCCTGTTTGTGATGGCGGTTGTCCTGGTATTCGTGGCGGTTGCGGGGCACGCCGGGCGTCGGGAGTTTTGGCTTACGCCCCCGAAATCGGAGACCGAGGACTACATGGTTCCGCCCCCTCCCTTCACGGAGGGGATCTTCCCCTGCTCCGAATGCCATGCCGAAATGACTCCGAACCCGAAGCGCCGGGAGCTCAAGGAGGAGCACACAAATATCCAGCTGAAGAACCACGCGGAGAACGAGCGATGGTGCCTGGACTGCCATGACCTGAAGAACCGCGACAAGCTGCGGCTTGCCTCCGGTGAGTTGATCGACTTTACGGAAAGCTACAGGCTTTGCGGCCAGTGCCACGGGGACAAGTACCGGGACTGGAAAGTAGGTATTCACGGGAAGCGGACGGGGCAATGGAATGGAAGGAAGGAGTACCTGCTGTGCGCCCATTGCCACAATCCGCACAACCCCCGGTTCAAGCCGATCCCTCCAAAGGCGCCCCCCGAGCGTCCCGAAAACATACAGTAGGGAAAGGTATTTTTATTTACGGTTATCTTGCGAGGAGAGAATGCCATGTCGGATAAGGAGACACGGGACGAACGAGTATTCCGGCTGACACGCCGGAAAGCGTTGAAGGGATTGGCAGCGGGGTTGAGCGCGTTGGCTCTTCCAAAGAAGGACGCCTCCGCTGCTACCTGGGAATCGTTCTTCCAGAAAAATTTCCGGGAATTGAGCAAGTCCGAGATCCGGGATGTCGTTTCGCAGCTCGAAAAGGAATACAGCACCCGCTACGGCAAGCCGGTGAAGGTCAAGACGTCTCCTTCCATGGAGGGTGTGCTGTACGGGTATGGCCTCGACCTTTCCCGGTGCATCGGGTGCCGACGGTGCGTATACGGGTGCGTGACCGAGAACAACCAGTCGCGCGACCCCCAGATCCACTGGATTACGGTGCTCCGGCTCGACAAGGAGAGGGGGGTGGACCTGGAGCACGCAGAGCGGTATTACAACCCGGCCCTTGTCCCCGAGGAAGGGCATTTCTACATGCCGGTCCAGTGCCACCAGTGTGAAAATCCGCCGTGCACCAAGGTGTGCCCGGTCCAGGCGACCTGGAAGGAAAACGACGGTATCGTGGTCGTGGACTACAACTGGTGCATCGGCTGCCGGTACTGCATGGCGGCGTGCCCCTACGGGGCGAGGCATTTCAACTGGAAGAAGCCAGGTCTTCCGGCCGGGGATATGAACCCGGATACGCATTACCTGGGGAACCGGCCGAGGCCCGTCGGGGTGGTCGAAAAGTGTATCTTCTGCATGCAGCGCACCAGGGAGCGGGAAGGGAGGTACCCGGCATGCGTCGAGGTCTGCCCTGTCGGCGCCCGCAAGTTCGGGAACCTGCTCGATCCGGCGAGCGAGATCCGCTATGTGATCGAGAACAAGCGGGTGTTCATCCTCAAGGAGGAGTTAAATACCCAGCCGAAGTTCTACTACTTCTACTCATTTTGACCGGCGGGGGAGACGACCGATGAAGAAAGTTTGGGCATTTATCATGGGGTGTTTCGCCCTCCTCAAAAAAGGGAGCAAGGTCTATTACGCGTGGGTTGGTATCCTCCTTGCTTTTATAGTGATCGGGGTTCTCGCGTACGGAAACCAGCTGTACAACGGGCTGATCACCACCGCCATGCGGGACGAGGTGTCCTGGGGCTTCTACATCTCCAACTTCACGTTCATGGTTGGGGTGGCGGCCGCCGCCGTTCTGCTCGTCATCCCGGCCTACGTCTACCAGTGGAAGCCGATCAAGGAGATCGCGATCCTGGGCGAGCTCGTGGCCGTCTCCGCGATGGTGATGTGCCTGATGTTCGTCACGGTCGATCTCGGCCGGCCGGACCGGTTCTGGCACCTGATCCCGAAGATCGGGATCCTGAACTTCCCCCAGTCCCTTCTGGCGTGGGACGTCGTTGTCCTAAACACGTATCTTCTCCTGAACTTCTCCATCGCGTCCTACATGCTGTACAGCTATTACTACCGGCGCAAGCCGAACATGAAGTACGTCACGCCGCTTCTGCTGTTCTCCATTCCCGCGGCGATCTCCATCCACACGGTGACCGCCTTCCTCTACAACGGCCTGGCGGCTCGCCCCTTTTGGAACGCGTCGATCCTCGCCCCGCGGTTCCTCGCCTCTGCCTTTTGCTCCGGTCCGGCCGGAATGATCCTCATGTTTCAAGTCATCCGCAAGTGGACGAAGTTCCGGATAACGGACGAGGCGATCTTCAAGATCGCCGAGCTCATCGCGTACGCGATGTTCCTCAACCTGTTCCTGCTCGGCGCCGAAGTGTTCAAGGAGTACTATTCCGACACCGCCCACCTGGCGCCGATGAAGTACCTCTACCAGGGTCTTGAGGGGCATTCGGATTTGGTCTCCTGGATCTGGACCGCGACCCTGTTCAACCTGACCGCCTTCTTCCTCTTCCTGATCCCCCAGACGAGGGAGAATCAGGTCACCCTCAACATCGGATGTGTCCTCGTTTTCATCGGCGTGTACATCGAGAAGGGGATGGGGCTTGTCATTCCGGGGTTTGTACCGGACGTGCTCGGAGAATTCTACGAGTATTCCCCCACCGGGGTCGAGATGCTGGTCACCCTGGGGATCTGGGCGACGGGGCTGTTGATCTTCACGATGCTCCTTCGGATCGCGATCCCGATCATGAACGGCGACTTCCACGTGGGCGAGGACGGGGTCCACCCCCACATCGGCGACGAGCTGTTTCTTGTCCGCAGCCATGAAGAGGTGGGGGAGGAAGATCTGCTCGCGCAATGAGGGAACCGGTCGGGGGTATCGACCGGCTCGCGTTGCGCCCTTCTACTGACTCCGAAGGTATGCAAGGACGTCCCGCAAATCCTGGCCGCTCATTTCGGGCCACGGCACCGCCTGGGTCACCATGGCGGCCTCCATGGCGGGGATGTGGTTCCAAAGCTGCGTGGCGAACAATATGGAGTTAGCCGATTTGATGTCACCGACGATCTTCTGTTTGTCCGCGTCCGTCTTGAAATGGCAGTCGGCACATCGGTTGTCCCGGAATATTCGTTCCCCCTTCGCGGCTTCCCCGGGTTTGTCCTCGTAATTTAATGAGTAAAGAAACACGATCAGGTCGTTCATCTCCGTTTCGTGGAAATACGGCCACGACAGTTTCTTCCTGGCAAACGTTTCCCGCATCGTTCCCGCGTGGTTCCACATCCGGGTGATCAGCGACGTGATGTTCGCCTGGGAAACGGCTTTCCCCAAATCCGGCGCTTCCTTCCCTCCTTCTCCGAAGATGGCGTGACATTTGATGCATCCCTTGTCCGTAAATAGTTTCCGGCCGCTTTCCGTGTTTCCGACTCCCAGGAATACTTTTCGGGTCTTCTCCGTCGCCGATTCCGTCAGGGCGGCGAAGATGTCCGTCATGTCGTTGCCGGAAAAGGTAGGGATAGCGGTGCCTGTCGACTTCATCTGTCCGATCATCTCCGGCCCATGGTTCCACATTCGCTGCAGCAGGATGACCTGGGACTGGTAGACGCCAAGAGCATCCAGAGGAACCCCGTCTTTTCTCCCTTTTCTGCCGAGGGAATGACATTGAAAGCAGGCTTTTTCCTTCAGCAAAGCCTCGCCTTTCCGGGGATTCCCCGATTCGCCGAGATACGGAAGCATGTAGAGGAAGGAAACCAGTTGGTTCAGTTCGGAGGTGCTGAACTGGGGGCGGTCCAACACCTCCTTTCTCATGTACACCGCCATAGCCGGGGCGTGGTTCCAAAGGGTGGAGAAGATATCCAGGAAACTTCCGTAAACCTTGTCGGATCCCAGCTTGGGCCCGATCTTCCGCTCCCGCTCGAAGATCGAGTGGCACTGGCTGCAATGCTTTTCCTCGAAGACCTTCCGGCCTTGTATGAGGTCGCTGTTCAGGTGGGGTTGGAAGGACGCAGGCTCGGATTTCGCGATGGTCCGCTCGGTTGGACCGGTTTCCTTCTTGCTGCACCCGCCCCCGACCAGGAGCACTGCGGCGAGAAGGCAAAGCACTCCGGATGTGCAGACGGCAATCGCGCTTGATTTCCTGTGTCGCATGGATGTCATCTCCCTCGACGATCTCTCCGGTTCCTGGCGATCCGACCTCGGATTCTCCCTACGGTTCCGATTCCTCTTTCCGCCCTTTTCGCAAACCGACGAACACGTATGTCAGGACCGAAGCGAGGGAAAAAAAGACGGGAATCGCAACGATGCTGATCCCGACCGACGCATCCGGGGCGTCATGAAGTTTCAATGATTCCTTGAGCAGGGTGACGATCCATACGGCGATCCCTGTGAATAGCAGCCAGATCAGGGAGATCGAGACGATCTGAAGCACCTCGATGGTTTTTTTATTCATAGGCGGTTCTCCGTATCCCTTACATTGAGTGTATAGAACCTCCCGTTCGCTGCGCGACACATTTTTTGACGGATTCCTCCCTATTCCCCCGCCGCAGAGGGTTCCGGGTCCGGCATGTAGGATGTGATACGTTCGGTAACGTTCTTGGCGCTCTCGTGGCGCCCCTCTTCGATCTCCCAGATCGAAATCACGGGGAAGAAGCGGGCGAAGATCATGTACCCCAGGATGAACACCGAGATCCCCCCGATAAACAGCATCCATTCGGTGTGGCTGGGAATGTAGATCCCCGTGGGGTACGGCAGGCGGGGATTGGCAAGCGACGGGACGACGATGATCAGCCGCTCCATCCACATGCCGACGACTACGGAGATGGATGCGATCAGGATCCCCGGGATGGTGCGGGTCTTTCTGTTGCAGAGGATGGCGACCGGGAGAACGAAGTTACAGACGATCATCGCCCAGAAGAAAGGCGCGAAATCCCCCGAAAATTTGTACCAGAACACCCGCATCTCGTTGGGTTCGTGGCCGTAGTAGCCGGTCAGGTATTCCGAAAACGTGAAGTAGAACCAGATCAGCGACATGATCAGCAGCAGGATGCTCAAGTAGTTGAAGTGGATGTGCTTGAGGTACCCCTCCAGGTGGAAGACCTTGCGGAAGACGATCATCAGCACCAGGATCGCGGCGATGCCCGAAAATATCGCCCCGACCACGAAGTAGGGGCCGAAAATGGTGCTGTGCCAGCCCGGCTGCACGGTCATGGCGAAGATGTAGGAGATGATCGTGTGAACCGAAACCGCGATGGGGATCACCATGACCATCAGGATGTTCATCGCCCGGTCCAGCACCTTGTGCTGCCGTTCGGTTCCCTGCCAGCTCCAGGAAAGAAATTCGTACAGCCATCGCGGTTTCACTCCGCGATCCCGAAGAATGGCGATGTCCGGAATCAGGGGAATGTAGAGATAGATCGTGCTGGCGGTGAAATACGCCGTGATGCTGGCGACGTCCCAGAGCAGGGGAGACTGGAGCCGGCCGTTGTAAAAGAGATGCGATATCCTGTCGGGCCGGCCCAGGTCGATGATGGGATGCAATCCCCCGATCGCGAGGACGATGGCGGTGATGACCTCCGCCATGCGGGTGATCGGACGTCGCCACTCGGCCTTGGACAGGCGGAGAATGGCGGAGATCAGCGTGCCGGCATGGCTGATCCCGATGAAGAACACGAAATTGATGATGTAAAAACCCCAAGTGACGGGTTGGGCCATCCCCGTGACACCCAACCCGAACCAGAGCTGCCGAAAATACACGAATCCGGTGTAGAGAATGATGACGAGCAGCCCCGCCACGATATAGTAGAAACTTCTCCCGGGATTCTCTATGGGCCGCAGCAGCGCAGCATCCGGGTGGGGATTTGCGTAACCGTGTTCCATTTAATCCACCTCTTTCAGATAAATAACCTTTGGCTCCGTTCCCAGGTCTTCCAATAGTTTTGTGGCGCGAGGGCTGTGCGCGAGGCGGTTCACCTGGTGTCTGGCGTTCTCCAGGTCGCCGAAGACGATCGCCCCGGTGGGGCAACTGTCTGCACACGCCGGCTGGAAGTCTCCTTCCCGCAGATCGCGTGCTTCGAATTTCGCCTGCTCCTTGGCCATTTGGAGACGATGAATGCAGAAGGTGCACTTCTCCACCACGCCTACGGGGCGGACCGAGACATCCGGGTTGGTGGCCTGGGCCATTCCGGGAGGAAATGAAGGCTTGTACCAGTTGAAGGATTTCACCGTGTAGGGACAGGCGGCCATGCAGTAGCGGCACCCGATGCATTGGGGATAGATCTGCGCCACGATCCCTTCCTCGTTGAGGTACGTAGCGCGCACCGGACAGACCTTCGTGCAGGGGGGGTGATCGCAGTGCATGCAGGGCCGGGGGATCTGCCGCACCCGGAGCCGGGGGTACACCCCCTCGTAGATGGTGAGCATGTCCATCCAGAGCATGGTCCGGCCCATCTCCGATTCCTTCTGCTCCACTATGGCCACGTTGTTCTCCAGCTTGCACGCGGCCGCGCATTCCCCGCAGCCGGTGCATTTCTGCAGATCGATCACCATTCCCCACTTCATCGGCGGGACTCCTTATCGGTTGATCTTCTCCACGCGGACGAGAGTCGAGGACCACGCGTTGCGCCCGCTCAGCGGATCCGCATGCTGGTCAAGCATCGCGACCGGGTTCGCCCCGATGGTTTTCGCATACCTTCCTGATTCCATGTGCCCCTGCCCGAACGGAACGGACAGAATTTCGGGGGAAACCGTGGGGACAACACGCACGGGGAGCGTCATCACGCCGTTCCCGGAGATCACCCGGATAAGGTCTCCGTCCTTGAGATGGAGGCGAGCGGCGCGTTGGGGGTTGATCTCCGCCCAGGTGTTCCAGTACAGGCGGAGATGCAGACCGAACATCTCCTGCAGGAGGGGCAGGCTGGCCCCGTCACCGGTCATGTTCATGAGCGAGGTAAAGGGGACCAGGAGAAAGGAGTCGGGACCATCGGGTCTCCGGATCCCTTCTTCGAGCCGCAGGTTGGGCTTCTTGTCTTTTGTTTCCCCTCCTCCCTCCGGTCGAGGCACCGGGGACTCCTTCAAAAGGGTTGCCAGGCGGGAGGTGGTCGGAAAGAGAAACTTCCTTTTCCTCTTCCAGTCCACCGCAGGGTATTCCCCCGGATCCCACCACCCCCCCTTTTCCTGGAGCAGACGCCAGAAGTCCGCGAAAGCCGGGTAGCTGTATACCTGCCAGCCCCGTTTGCGCAGATCCTCCAAAAACTCCAGGGAAACCGCCTCGAAATAAGGCGTTCCCTTCCCCGAGGCGAAGATCTGCTTCATACGTGCCTCTACGTACTCTCCATACGAATTTCCGCTGCTTCCCGGGAGCAGGTCGACGCCCGCCTCCCTTCCGAGGCTAAGGAGTATGTCCCCGAGGGGACGCGCGCCCGGCATCGGGGGAACGACCGGCTGCTGCAAGCCCAGCTGGGAAAAGGGAAGATTCGGAGTGGGCAGCGTCAGGTCCCACTGCTCCAGATACGTAGTCAGCGGCAAAACGAGGTCGGCATAGGGGGAGGTGTCATCGATCATCGCGGTAAACTGGACGACGAGAGGGATCCGGGAGAGCCAATCTCTCCAAGACTTCTGGTTCGGCGCCTGGAATACCGGATTGACATGAGCGATAAGAAGCGTTTCCAGGTCGGGTAGTCTACCTGCTTCGGCAAGCGCCGGCAGATTCTCCGCCATCCAGGAGGCGGGCAGGTCGGAACCGGGGCTGTACTCCGGTTTGCGGGAAAAAGCGCCCGACCGGGGGCTGAAAGCGGACACGGGAAACGGGTCCCAGGGGACCGGCTCCGGATCGCGCCACAACCCCTCTGCGGTGAAACTGCCGGACAGGGCGTTTAGACTTGCCACTCCCCACTGGGTGAACAGCTCCATTTCGCTGGAGGCCATGGTCCCCCCGGCCAGAGCCAGGGGTGCCTTCGCGGAGCCGAATTCCCGGGCCAGCCGGAGGATGGTCTGCGCCGGGACCCCGGTGACCTCCGAAACCCGGTCGGGGGCGTAGTCTCGGGTGACCAGGGTCTGGAAATCATCGCTTCCTTTTCGGAAATCCTGCGTGTGGCGGCTAATGAAGTCCTGGTCGTATATATTGTCCCGCAGGATCACGTACGCAAGCCCCAAGGCGAGGACCCCCATGCTTCCCGGTCGGATCTGCACCCACTCTGTGGCGTTCCTGCCGGCCTGGGACATGCGCGCGTCCACATGCACCATCTTCAGGCCCGTGCGTGCCCGCTTCTCTTTCAATCCCCCGTAGATACGGTTGAAGTATACGGGGGACAGAGACTCCTCCAGGAGGTTCGTTCCGAATGTGATCAGGTAATCCGTCTTATTCAGATCGAAGGCAAGGGGGGGATATTCCAGGCCCTCCTGCCAGAACCCCAGCTCGTTGACGCTGGGTGTGCGCCAGGGAAAGAAGTGGGAAGACCCCGAACGGGAGGAGAATTCCCCCGCAAGTTGCGTTAGCAGTGTGTTTCGGTCCCCCATCAGGAACCCGAACGGGCCGGGTGCCTTTCCCTTTCCCGGTTTCCCGAGAACCTGGGATATCTGCTCCAGGGCGTTGTCCCAGGAAACAGGTTCCCACCCGCGCTCTCCCTTCTTCCCCTTGCGCCGCATGGGCGTGGCGATCCGGTCGGGATGGTAGAGGAGTTCGAGCCCCGCCTCTCCCATCGGGCAGGTAAACCCGTTGTTCACCGGGGCGATCGGGTTGCCGAGAATCCGGACCGGAATATCGTCGATCAGCCTGACGCGAATGCCGCATCCCGCCGGGCATTGCCCGCAGGTGGTTACTTTCCACGTCTCCAGCCGGGGTCCGGATAGCAGTTTCTCCCTCCACTCGTCCGGTATCGCCCAGATCCGGGAGGCCCCCCCCGCGAGAGCGCCCGTTGCTCCCAACAATTGAAGAAATACGCGACGCGAGATTTTCACATTTGCTCCCTATGACCTAGCGGTGGCATGCCGAGCAATCGGTGGTTACTTGGTTCTTTTCGTGACACCGGATGCAAAACGCCATTTTTATCGGGATATGCGGCTTCGAAAAAGGAAGGGTCATAATATTCACGTCGCCGTGGCAATCCTGGCAGGCGACTTTTCCGAGCGAGACGTGTCTTCGGTGGGAAAAATAGGCATGGGCGGGCACTCGATGTACCTGAATCCATGGGATCGGTTGATTATTCTTGATGTAAGAAACCAGTTTCTCCTCTTCTTTGCTGTCCGTCATCGCTTCTTCATGGCAGTTCTTGCAAAATTGGATATTAGGTATAGAGGCTTTTTGATGGGTTTGTACCAGGGCGTGACAGTCGAAACAGGTAAGTCCTGCTTCTTCTATATGCTTCTTGTGATTATAGGC
>JBAULH010000042.1:0-23219 GCA_049578085.1 Candidatus Deferrimicrobiaceae bacterium | reverse complement strand
CAAGGATTCCGCTTGTGGTGCCCGTTACTCTTTCTCCTTGCCGGCCAGCGTCCCGGGCCGGACCCCTTTCTCTCCGTATTTTCCCCGGATCCGGTCCACCGCTTCGTTGAGTTTCGCCGTCCGCGCCGGGTCCCGCGTCCCCGGGGACCGGGGAGCAGGAACGTTCGACTGCGAAGGATACCCGAAGAGGGAGATCTGCCCGGATCCCGCGTCGCGCCCGGGCTCCCCCCCGAAGTGAGAGAGATAGATCCCGAGCAGGCGGACCGGTTTCTTCCCCGCCTCCGTCTTCTCCAGGAGCGTCAGCGCCTGGCGGAAGATCTCCCCCCCGTCGTCGATGCCGAGGGGTAGGGTGACCTCGCGGGTGACCAGCCGGAAATCGGAATACTTCACCTTGAGGGTGACGGTCCTCCCCTTCAACCCGTGGCTCCGCAGCCTCGCGGCGGTCCGGGTGGCGATGTCGAGGAGCTGCCTCCTCAGGGCGAGAATCTCCAGGAGGTCCTCGTCGAAGGTCTCCTCGCGCCCCATCGACTTGATCTCCCGCTCCGGCTCCACCTCCCGGTCGTCGATCCCGTGCGCGAGCCAGTGCAGGTGGGCCCCGTGCTTCCCGAGCTTCCGGACGACATCCTCCTCGGGGATCCCCGCGAGGTCACCGATCTTTTGGACCCCCATTTCCGCGAGAGTGCTCCGGGTCGTCTCCCCCACCCCCCAGAGCCTCCCCACCTGTAGCGGCCCCAGAAACTCCTGCTCCTTCCCGCGGGGGACGACGGTCAGTCCGTCGGGCTTGTTCATGTCGGAGGCGATCTTCGCGACGAGCTTCGAGGAGGCGACCCCGGCCGAGACCGTGAGCCCCGTTTCCGCCCGTACCTCGGCCCGGATCTTCCGGGCAATCTCCTCCGGGGCGCCGAACAGCCGCACGGACGCGGTGACGTCGAGGAACGCCTCGTCGAGGGAGATCGGCTCGACCAGCGGAGTGTAGCGGCGGAAGATCCCGAAGACCCGGTCCGAGACCTCCTTGTACCGCTCCATGCGAACGGGGAGGAAGACGCCGTGGGGGCAGAGCCGCATCGCTTTCGTCATCGGGATGGAGGAGTGGACGCCGAACTTGCGCGCCTCGTAGGAGGCAGCGGCAACCACGCCCCGCTTTACCCCGCCTCCGACGATGACCGGCTTGCCGCGCAGGGAAGTATCGTCCAAGACCTCGACGGACGCGTAGAAGGCATCCATGTCGAGATGGATGATTTCCCTATCTGGCGACTCTTCCTTCATAGAGCAGATTGTACCGTTGTTTCCGCGGGAACGGTATCGGGGGGTGAAAGAATCGATGAGAAATAGCCGAAAGGAAAGGAAGAAACATCTCCGGCGAAGGGCCGGAGAGAGGAGGATCGTCGGTGATTCGCGACCCCGTGGTGATGCTCGACAACCTGGTGCTTTCCCTTTCAGACTCTTTGGACCTCGTCCACCATTGCGCGGCGGACCACCAGCAGCGCGTCGCCTACGTGGCTTTGCGGATGGCGCAGGCGATGGGATACAACCTGAACGACCGCGCCGACCTGATGTACGCGGCGGCCCTGCACGACATCGGCGTGTTGTCGGTCGAGGAGAAGATCGAATCGATCCAGGTGGACAGCCAAAACTGGCAGCAGCACGCCGAACTGGGGGCCGCCCTGCTCCGGCGGCTGGAATTCTTCGGCGCCGCCTCGGAACTCGTCCGGCTCCACCACCAGCCCTGGTCGGACGAACCCGGGTGGAACGATGCCGCCGGAAAGGTCCGGATATCCTCCAACGCCCTCCACTTGGCGGATTATGTCGACCGGGTCGTTCGGAAGGACATCGACATCCTGTCGCAGGTCAAGGGGGTCCGCGACAGCGTGGCGCAATGGTCGGGCAGCAAGTTTTCCCCAAAACTCGTCGACTGCTTCCTCGACCTGACAGGCCAGGAGTCGTTCTGGCTCGATTTCGCCTCCCCCAGGATCTACACCGTTCTGACGGGGATGGTTGTCTGGCCCCATGTGGAGCTGCGCATGGACGGCCTGGAGCAGGTGGGACAGATCTTCAGCCGGATCGTCGATTTCCGCAGCCCCTTCACCGTGACGCATTCGATCGGCGTGGCGACTACGGCGGAGGAGTTGGCGCGGAGGGTGGGGTTCGAGGAGCGGGAATGGCGGCTGATCCGCATCGCTGGACACCTCCACGATCTCGGAAAAGTCGCCGTGCCGAATTCCATCCTGGAGAAGCCGTCCAAGCTCGCCCCATCGGAATTTCACGTGATCCGGGGGCACCCATACCACACCTTCCATATCCTTTCCACGATCGGAGGGTTCGAGGAGATCAACATGTGGGCGTCGTTCCACCACGAGCGGTTGAACGGCGAGGGGTATCCCTTCCACCACAAGGGCGACGTCCTTCCCCTGGGGTCCCGCATCATGTGCGTGGCGGATGTCTTCACGGCCCTTGCGGAAAACCGCCCGTACCGGGAAGGGACCGGACGGAGAGAGAACATGCCGATCCTGTACCGACTGGTCAGGAACGGCGGCCTGGACGTGCGGATCGTGGACGTGCTGAAGGAGGGGTACGAGGAGATCGACGAGGTCCGTTCCGTGGCGCAGGAGGCCTACTCGGAGGAGTACGAACGGCGGTTCCTGAACCGAAAAGCGGCCGGGCTGCACTGACGGAACGGGATCTGCCCCTTGTGCCCTCTGCGCAAGGACCGCACGTAGAAGGGCCTCAATCCCTTAGCTCCCCGCCCGGTAGGAACTGCGCACGAAAGGGCCGGACGCCACGCGCACGAAACCGATCCGGCGGGCGGCCGACGCCAGCTCCCCGAACGCCTCGACGGGGAGATACTCCGTAACCGGGAGATGCTTTCGGGAGGGAGGCAGGTACTGCCCGACGGTCACCGACCGACAGCCGGCTGCGAATAGGTCCTCCATCACGCCGACCACCTCTCTTTCCGTCTCCCCGAACCCGACCATCAGCCCGGATTTCAATGCGAGGCCGGGAGCGGTCGCCTGCGCGCGGGACAGAAGCGCAAGAGATCTTTCGTAAGACGCCCGGGGCCGCACCCGGGAATAGAGTCGCGGTACGGTCTCCACGTTGTGGGCAAGGATGTCCGGTCGGGCGCGGACCACCTTCGCGAGGGCGTCCCGGTCTCCCGCAAAATCCGGCACGAGAAGCTCGACGGACGGAGGTCGCGGCAATTGTCGCAACTCCTTCACAACTTGGGCGAACTGGGCCGCGCCCCCGTCGGGGAGATCGTCCCTCGTGACCGAGGTCACGACCAGGTGGCGCCACGCGAGTTCCGCGGCCGCTGCCGCGAGGCGGGCCGGCTCGGTACTGTCGGGCGGAGCCGGGGTTCCGGATGCGACACTGCAGAACGCGCACGCCCGGGAACATAGATCCCCCAGGATGAGGACGGTCGCCGTTCCCTCCCCCCAGCACTCCCCGACGTTCGGGCATCGCGCTTCGCGGCACACGGTAACCAGGCCGTTCTTCCGGAGGACCTCCTCCACGCGGGAGACCCTCTTCCCGGAAGGAGCGCGGACCTTGAGCCAGGGGGGTCGCTCCCGGGGAAGCGCGCCGGTCACGAGAATCCCCTCAGGTGGCGCACGCACGATTCGGCCACCCGTTCGCGAACCTCGTCCATCGGAACGACCTTCCCCGTGACCTCTGCCAACGAGGTCGCCTCGCGGCCCTTCAACCCGCAAAGATGGATCCGCCCGAAGTACGACAGATCCGTGGTCACATTCAGTGCGAAGCCGTGGTAGGTGATCCACCTTTTTACCCCCACGCCGATGGAGGCGATCTTCTTCTCCCCCACCCAAACGCCTGTCATTCCCTCGATCCGTCGGGAGGAAACGCCGAAAACGGCAAGGGCCTCGATCAGCGCGGATTCGAGGCACCTCACGAACCGGTGCACGTCCGGCCGCGCCAGGAGGACAATGGGATACCCGACGAGCTGACCGGGACCGTGGTAGGTCACATCACCCCCCCGGGCGACCCGCTCGACGGGGATCCCCTCCCGCATGAGATCCTCCTCGGCAACCAGCAGATTGGTCTGCTCCCCGGATCGGCCGAATGTGTAGACATGGGGGTGCGTGAGCAGAAGGAGCGTGTCCGGCGTCTCCCCCCGCGCCCGGCAATCGACGCGGGAAAGTTGCAGCTCGAGTGCCCGTCGGTATTCCACGCAGCCGAGCCAGAGGGTCTCCACGGCACTATAGGGGGAACTCCCCCGCCTCGAGGATTTCCCGCACGCGGAAGAGGAAGCTGTTGCCGGCAACCCCGTCGACGATCCGGTGGTCGTAGCCAAGACACAGAAACATCATCGGGCGGATGACGATTGCGTCCTCGCCGCCCGCCTCGACCACTACCGGGCGCTTGACGATCTGCCCCATTCGAAGGATGCCGACCTGGGGCTGGTTGATGATCGGCGTCCCGAAGAGATTTCCTTTTTGCCCCGGGTTGGTGACGCTGAAGGTCCCGCCGGTCAACTCGTCCGGGAGGATCTTCTTCGCCGCGGCCCTCGCCCCGAGGTCCTCGATGGCCTTGGCCAGACCAAGCAGCGACTTCTCGTCGGCGTTGCGGATGACGGGGACGATCAGCCCCCGTTCCGTGTCCACGGCGACTCCGATGTGGATTCCCTTCTTGAGGACCGTCGTCTCGCCGACCACCTGGGCATTCAGGACGGGGAACTCCCGGATGGCCTCGATCGCCGCCCAGATGACGAAGGGCAGGTAGGTGAGGGAGACCCCCTCCTTCTTTTTCTCGGTCCGGAAGGTCACCACCTTGTGCATGTCCACTTCGGCGAAGGTGTGGACGTGCGGGGAGGTCCGCTTGCTCATGACCATGTGTTCGGCAATCAACTTCCGGATCGGGGTGAACGGGATCACCTGATCCCCCTCCGGGGTGATCTTCGCGCCGGGCGTGGGCGCCGCGGGAGGGGCGGGCTTCGCCCGGGGAGCGGGGGGTGCAGGGGCGGGCTTTGCCTTCACCGGCGGTGCCGGGGCGGCTTCCTTTTCGCCGCGGGCAAGGAACTCCTCCACGTCCTTCTTCGTCACGCGCCCGTCGATTCCCGTCCCCCGGATCCGGGAGATGTCCAACGCGTGCTCTGCGACCATCTTCGCCACCACCGGGGAGATGCGCACCCTGAGCCCTTCCTTTGCCGGCGGGAGCGGTGCGGGCCTGGCTTCCTCCTTCGGCGGTTCCGCGCGGGGCGCGGGGGGAATGGGGGGACCCGTCTTGCGGGCCATGGCCCCCGGAAACCCTTCTTCTTCCTCGTCCCATTTCTCGGGGGGTTTCTCCGGGGGCGGGGCGGCGACCACTTCTTTCGTCTCGATCCGGCAGAGGACTTCCTGTATGGGGACCGTATCCCCTTCCTTTGCGAGAATTTCCACCACCTTCCCCTCGACGGGGGAGGGAATCTCCGCGTCTACCTTGTCGGTGGAGATCTCGAGCAGCGCCTGGTCCTTGGCCACGTTGTCCCCCGCCTTCACCAGCCACTTGACCACGATCCCCTCGACCACGCTCTCCCCGAGCTGGGGCATGACGACGTCTACGCGCATCTTCCTTTCCCCCTTCCGCTTATCGGCGGGACGCTTTTCAACGTTGGGGGGGGACACTCCTCAACGTATAACTCGATATAGGAATGTCCCCCCTTGTCCGGGATGTGGGAGAGGAGTGCCCCCGCCCACTCAGTACGCCGCAAGCTTTCTCACCGCTTCTGTCACCTTCTCCTGGTTGGGGATGATGTACTCCTCCATGGGGCCCGCGAAGGCGTTGTGCGTGTCCTTCGAGGCCAGCCGCATCACCGGCCCGTCGAGATACTCGAATAGGTCCTCGGCAATGCGCGCCGAGATCTCCCCTCCGATCCCGCCGGTGAGACGCGCTTCGTGGATGATGAGCGCCTTGCCGGTTTTCGTCACCGATTCCCGGATCGTCTTCCAGTCGTAGGGGAGCAGGGTCCTAAGATCGATTACCTCGATGTCGACCTCGGACGCCATGTCCCGCGCCGCCTTCATCACCGCGTGCACCGGCGAACCGTAGGTGATCACGGTGATGTCCTTCCCCTCCTTCCGGAGGACCGCCTTCCCGATCGGAACGATGTAGTCCTCCCCGGGACCGGGAATGTCCTCCTTGATCCGCCGGTAGAGGAACTTGTGCTCGAGGTAGATCACGGGATCGTCGTCCCGGATGGCGGCCTTCAGCAGCCCCTTCGCATCGTAAGCGGTGGCGGGCGCCACGACCTTCAGACCCGGTACGTGAAAGAACCACGCCTCCGGGTTCTGGGAGTGATACACTCCCCCGTGGACGCCTGCGCCGCACGGTCCCCGGACGACGATGGGGCAGGAAGTCTGCCCGCCGTGCCGGTACCTGAGCGTCGCGGCCATGTTGACGATCTGGTCGAACCCGCACGAGATGAAGTCGATGAACTGCATCTCCAGGACCGGGCGCATCCCCTGGATCGCGAGCCCCACCCCTGCCCCTACGATGAGGGTTTCCGAGATGGGCGTGTCCACTACGCGCTCGGAGCCGAACTTCTCCAGGAGCCCCTCCGTCGCCTTGAACGCGCCGCCGAGGATTCCCACGTCCTCCCCGAGGAGCATCACGTTTTCATCCCTTTCCATCTCCTCGTGCATCGCCTGGTTGATCGCCTGGATATAGGTCACCGGCATCGGCTATCCCTCCGTGATCGGAGTGGCGTACAGATCTTCCATCGCCTCCGGCCCTTCCGGCACCGGGCTCGCCTCGGCGAACGCCACCGCGTCATCGACGATCTTCTTCACTTTTCCCCCCACCTCCTCCTTGATCGCGGAGATGTCGTGCTTCCTTTTCTCGAGGTAGACCTCCCACCGCTCGATCGGATCCCGGCTCTCCCAGGTGATCAACTCCTCCTCGCTCCGGTAGGTAGCCCGGTCGTGCTCGGAATGCCCATGGTAGCGGTACGTCTTGCACTCGAGAAAGGTCGGCCCCTCCCCCGAACGTGCCCTGTCGATCGCCTTTCGGGCCGCTTTCATCACGGAGTGGAGGTCGTTCCCCGAGCAGACCTCCCCCTTGAAGCCGTAGCCGGCGGCCCGGTCCGCCACGTCCTCTACCGCGAACTGCAGTTCGTTGGGCGTGGAGTACGCATAGAAGTTGTTCTCGCAGAGGAACACGACGGGAAGCTTGTAGATGGCGGCGAAGTTCATCGCCTCGTGCACGTCCCCCCGGCTGCTCGCCCCCTCGCCGAAGAAGGCGATCGCCACCCGGTCCTCCCTCTTGATCCGGAACTTGTACGCCGTCCCCGCGGCGACGGGGAGGGTGGAACCCAGCATCGAGGTGGAACCGAAAATGCAATGGGAGAAATCGCCCCCGTGGAGAAAGGAGTCCTTCCCCTTGGAGAAGCCGTCTCGTTTGCCGAAGATCTGGGCCATCAGCCGGTTCGGGTCCGCCCCCTTGACGAGGAAGGCGCCCAGGTCGCGGTGCAGCGGGAAAATCCAGTCGTCGGGGCGCAGGTCGTGACAGACCCCCACCACTACGGCCTCCTGTCCCTTCCCGGAGTAGACTCCACCCTGGATCCTCCCCTGCCTGTCGAGGGCGGAGACGCGGTCCTCGAACTCCCGGATAAGGCGAAGCCAGAAATAGAGTTCCCGCTCCTTCTGCTCGGTCATGGCTCCTCCGCTGCAAGCGTCAGATGTCGATCGCCTCGCCGCCCAGCATCAGTGCTGCCTCCCGGATCGCCTCCGGCAGGGTCGGGTGGGCATGCACGGTTTTTCCGATCTCGTGGTACGTCGCCTCGAGCGTGCGCGCCAGGCCAAGCTCGGCGATGATGTCCGACGCGCCGTGTCCTATTATATGGCACCCGATGACCTCGCCGTAGCGCTCCTCGGCCACCATCTTCACGAATCCCTCCGTATGCCCCGACGCCACCGCACGCCCCAGCGCCGTGAACGGGAACTTCGACACCTTGACCGGGATTTCCCTCTTCTTCGCCTCCTCCTCTGAGAGTCCGACCGTGGCCACCTCGGGCTGGCAGAAGATGCAGGACGGGATCCGGTCACGGTCGGGGGGACGCACCGTAAGCCCCGCGATGATCTCCGCGGCCGCCACCCCCTCCGCGGACGCTTCGTGGGCCAGGAGCATCCCGCCGATGACGTCCCCTATCGCGAAAACGGTCGGACAGGCCGTGCGTAAGGAATCGTCCACATCGATATACCCTTTCGTGAGCTTCACGCCGCACGCCTCAAGCCCGAGCCCGTCCGTAAGCGGCTTCCTCCCCACAGCGACGAGAAATTTCTCCGCGAAAAGCGTCTCCTCCTTGCCCTCCCGGGTGATGGTTATCGTCCCCGCCGCCTTGTCCAGCGCCTTCGCCGGGGCGGAGGTGAGCACCCGGATCCCCTGTTTCCGGAACGATTTCTCCAGCTCCTTCGCCACCTCCCGGTCCGTTCGGGGGAGGAGTTGGTCCTCCATCTCGACGACCGTCACCTCGGCGCCGAATGCCCGGTAGAGGTAGGCGAATTCCACCCCCACCGCACCGCCGCCCAGGACGACCACCGAACCCGGCATCTTTTCCTGCGCGAGCGCGTCGTCGCTCGTCAGCACGGTCTTGCCGTCCGGCTCGATCCCGGGCAGCCCCCGCACCGCCGTCCCCACGGCCACCAGGATGTTCCCCGCCCCGATCTCCTCGCTGCCGGCCCTGACCGTCGTGGGGGACGAGATCACGGCGTTCGCCGCGATCAGCTCGATACCGTTCTTCCGGAAGAGGAAGGAGACCCCCTTCGACATGCGTTCGGCCACCTTCCGGCTGCGCCGGATGACCCGCCCGTAGTCGACCGAAAGTCCCTTCACGATGATTCCGTAGTCCGCGGCGTTCTGCATCTGCCGGTACAGGTCGGCGCTTTTCAGGATCGCCTTGGAGGGGATGCAACCCCAGTTCACGCAGACGCCCCCCGGTTTGTCCCTCTCCACCACCGCCACGCGCAGGCCGAGCTGCGCCGCCCGTATCGCGGCCACGTACCCTCCCGGACCCGCACCGATTACCACGAGGTCGAACGTTCTCATCGGCATCCCTCACGAAAGCGAAATCGATTCGATCTGCAGGACTACGTCGTTCATGAACCGGGTGGCCGTCCCCCCGTCGATCAGCCGGTGATCGAACGAGAGGCTTGCGTACACCATGTCGCGGGGAACGATGGTTCCCTCCCGGACGACGGGCCGCCGTACGATCTTGTGAACGCCCAGGATCGCCGCCTCGGGGACGTTGATAACGGGATAGCTGAACAGCCCCCCGATCGACCCGATACTCGTTACCGTGAAGGTACTCCCGGAAAGGTCGGACAGAGGGAGCGTCCCGTTGCGTGCCCCCTGAGAAAGCCGTTCGATTTCCCGGGCGAGTTCCACGATCGTTTTTTCCCCCGCGTCGCGGATGACCGGCACGACGAGCCCGTCCTCCATGTCCACGGCCACGCCGATGTCGTACCGGTTCTTCCTCACGATCTCGCCGCGGGCCTCGTCGAGAGACGCATTCATCGCCGGATGGGTGCGCAGCGCCGTGACGACCGCCTGGACGATGAACGGCAGGATCGTGATCTTCACCCCTTCCTTCGCTCCGATTTCCCGCATGGCCTCCCGCATCGCGAGGAGGTTCGTGACGTCCGCCTCGTCGACCAGAAGCGCGTGGGGGATCGTCGACTTGGAAAGGACCATTTTCTTCGCGGCCATTCGGCGCTTTCCCCGGAAGGGGATGCGCTCCTCGTCCTCCTGCGGCACGGCGGGAACCGGCCCGGCTTGCCCGCCGAAGCCTTCACGGCGAAGGCGGGCGGCCCGGCGGACATCCTCCTCGGTCACGCGACCTTGCGGGCCCGTCCCGGATACGGCCGAGATCTCCACCCCGAGATCCCTGGCCAGGCGGCGGACGGCGGGAACGGCAAGGACATCCCCTCCCGGGGAAGATGGTTCCGGGGGCGCAAGGGATTCTCCGGGAGCGACTTCGATGACGGCGAGGACCGCCCCGACCGGGACGACCTGTCCCGGCTGCGCCACGATCTTGGCCAGGATGCCGGTCACGGGGGAGGGCATCTCCATCGCCGCCTTGTCGGTCAGAATCTCGACCAGGAGGTCATCTTCCTTTATCGGCGCTCCCTCGGCCACCAGCCAGCGGACGATTTCGCCCTCCGCCACCCCCTCGCCGATGTCGGGAAGCCGAAGCTCGAACTCCACCCGGAGAGCTCCCTCCTACGGTTTTATCACCACCATCTTGATGCTGGTCATCTCCTCGACGGCGAACCGGACCCCTTCCCGTCCGAGGCCGCTCAGCTTGTTGCCGCCGTACGGCATGTGGTCCACCCGGAAGATGGACGTGTCGTTGATCATCACGCCACCTACGTTGATCCGGTCGATCGCGTACATCGCCTTCCGGAGGTCGTTCGTGTAGACTCCGGCCTGCAGTCCGTACGGGGAGTCCTCGACCATCGCCACCGCATCCTCGAAGGAGTCGTACTCGTAGATCGAGACGAGGGGGGCGAACGCCTCCTGGCACATGACCTTCATCTCGGGCCGCGCGTTGACCAGGACCGTGGGATACAGGATCCTCCCCTCCCGCTTTCCGCCGATCAGCACTTTGGCCCCCTCGGCCACCGCCTCGCGGATCCATTTCTCCGCCCGGATCGCCTCGGCCTCGTCGATCATCGGGCCGACCTCGCAATCCTTGTCCAGCGGGTTCCCCACCTTGAAGGCAGCGGTGGTCTCCACGAACCGCTTCGTGAACTCCTTGGCGATCGATTTGTGCACATACAGCCGCTGCAGGGAAATGCAGACCTGCCCGGAGTTGGCGAAGGCGCTGACCGCGCATCGGGGGATCGCCGCGTCGAGGTTGGCGTCCGGCTCGATGATCGTTCCCGAGTTGTTCCCGAGCTCCATCGTGACCTTCTTCAGGCCCGCCTTCCGAATGATCGCCTCCCCCACCGGGGGGCTTCCCGTGAAGGAGATCTTCGCGACCCGCGGGTCGGTGGTCATCCACTCCCCCACCGTCCCGCCCGGGCCGACGACGACGTTCATGGCCCCGGGAGGAAGACCCGCCTCCTCGAGGATCTCCCCGAGCCGGATCGCGGTGAGCGGCGTGGTGGACGCCGGCTTGAGGACGAGCGTGCACCCTGCCGCCAGCGCCGGACCCACCTTGTGGGCGACCAGGTTCAGCGGGAAGTTGAACGGCGTGATGGCGGAGACCACCCCGACCGGGCAGCGAATATAGTACCCCACCCTGCCTTCCCCGGCGACGCTTGCGTCCATGGGGAGGGTCTCGCCGTGTACGCGCTTGGCCTCTTCGGCGGAGAACTGGAACGTCTCGATCGCGCGCGTCACTTCCCCGAAGGAGTATTTCCACGCTTTCCCCGCCTCCCGGCAGATGATCGTGGCGATCTCGTCCTGATGTTTCGCGAGCAGCTGGCTCACCTTCTCGAGAATCCGGAAACGCCTGTGGGCGGGCAGCCGCGAATAGGAAGGAAATGCCGCGTGGGCCGCGGCGATGGCTTTCTCGACCGTTTTTTTCGACGCCACCGGGACCACCCCGATCGTTTCCCCGGTGTACTTGTCGATGACCTTCATCGTCTCGTCGTCCTCGATCCTCTTCCCGCCGACCAGCAATCGGTGCGAGTTTGCCACTGCCATCTTGTCCCTCCTGGGTGTATTCAGAAGTTTACCGCGGTGCGGACCGCATCGAGCGCCCGCCGCGCGTCCGGCAAGTACTTCCTCTCGAGAGAATACGGGAAAGGCGTGTCGAACCCCGTGACGCGGGCAACGGGCGCCTTGAGGTGAAGGAACGACCTCTCCTGGACAAGCGTCGACAATTCGGCCCCGAACCCGCAGGTCCGGGGCGCTTCGTGGAGAACCACCGCCCTCCCGGTCTTTTGCACAGACCGGTCGACTGCCTCCACGTCGAGCGGCCAGAGGGTACGAAGGTCGGTGATCTCGACGCTCACCCCCTCCTTCTCCGCCTCCGCGGCGGCTCCTTCCGCCACCGGAACCATTGCCCCGTAGGTGATGATCGAGACATCCGTCCCCTCCCGGACGGTGCGCGCCTTCCCCAGGGGAACATCGTACTCTCCTTCGGGAACCTCGCCTTTCGCGGTCCGGTAGAGCGCCTTGGGTTCAAGAAAGATCACCGGGTCCGGGCTTCGCATCGCCGAGGCGAGAAGCCCTTTCCCGTCCGCGGGGGTGGACGGCATCACCACCGTAAGCCCCGCGGTATGAACAAAGTACGCCTCCGGGCTCTGCGAGTGATACAGGCCTCCCTTGATGCCTCCCCCCGACGGGGCGCGGATGACGACCGGAGCCGGGAACTGGCCGGCGGAACGGTACCGGAACTTGGCCAGCTCGGACACGATCTGATCGAAGGCGGGGTAGATGAAATCGGCGAACTGGATCTCGGCGACGGGGCGAAGGCCGTAAAGAGCCATCCCGATGGCCATCCCCACGATACCGACCTCGGCAAGGGGGGTGTCGAGGACGCGCTCCGGCCCGAACCGCTCCCACAAGCCCTCGGTTGCCCGGAAGACGCCTCCGTTCCGGCCGATATCCTCTCCGAGGAGGACGACCCGTGGGTTACGCTCCATCTCGACGGAAAGGGCATCGTGGATCGCCTGGACGAGCGTCATGTTCGCCATCGCGTCATCCCTCGTCGGGCAAGAGCAGTTTTCTCTGCTCGACCAGGTGCCACGGCATCTCCGCGTACACATCCTCCACCATGCTCTCCGGGGGCACGGGGGAAGCCCCCTCGCACGCCTTCACGGCGCGCAGGACTTCCTCTCGTGCCTCTTCCGCCAGGGTCTCCGCTTCCCCCCCGTCCACGACGCCCGCCGTCCGGAGATACTCCGTGAGCCGGCGGATGGGATCCCTCTTCGCCCATTCGGCAATCTCCTCCTCGGACCGGTAGCGCGTGGGGTCGTCCGAGGTAGAGTGCGGCCCCATCCGGTAGGTGACGGCTTCGATCAGCGTCGGGCCGCCGCCTTCCCGCGCCCTGGCGAGCGCGTCCCGTGTCACCCGGTAGACCGCCAACGGATCGTTCCCGTCCACGCGGACCCCCTCGAACCCGTAAGCGGCCGCCTTTTCCGCAATCGAGCCCGAGGCGGTCTGGAGGGAAACCGGGAGGGAAATGGCGTACTGATTGTTACTGCAGAAGAAGACGGTAGGGGTCCGGTAGACGCCGGCGAAATTCATCCCCGCGTGGAAATCGCCGGTGGAGCTGCCTCCGTCGCCGAAGTAGGCGATGACCGCGATGCGGTCGCCGCAAAGCTTCGCGGCATAGCCTGCTCCCACCGCCTGCGGAAGCTGGGTTGCCACCGGGCTGGATACGGACACCACCCGTGCCGCCCGGTCGCACCAGTGGTTGGGCATCTGCCGCCCCTTCATCGCGTCCGAGGCATTGCCGAACAGCTGCCCGACGAGGGTTTCGAGGGGGTATCCCCGGAGAAGTGCGACGCCGTGGTCCCGGTAGGAGGGGAAGACCCAGTCGCCTTCCCGGAGGGCATAGCCGGAGCCGATCTCCGCCGCCTCCTGGCCGGAGGACGGGACGTAAAAGCCGATCCGCCCCGCCCGCTGGAGGAGGATCGTCTTTTCGTCCAAGGCCCGCAGGAGAAGCATTTTCCGGAAAAGAAAGAGGAGGTCCTCGCGGGAAAGAGCCGGGTCCAGCGCCGGGTCGATCGTCCCGTCGTCCCGAAGCGCCGTCAACAACCGAAGCCCCATCGGATCCTCTCTTTCCCGGTGTTCCTCCCGTCGGCCCCGTTCTCTATTCTACCCGTTTCCCCGGCGCCCTGCAGGCCGGGCGCGGCTCATTCCGCCTTCCCCCGGATCACGCCCTTCCGGCGAAGGGAGGCAACCCGCTCGGCCGAATATCCGAGCTCCGTCAATATCTCCTCGTCGTGCTCCCCCAGGCGCGGGGGGCGCCGGGGAGGTTTCTCCGGCATCGGACCATCCTCCTTCCCCCGGTCCCGGAACTTGACAGGCCGTCCCAGCTGCCTGTCCCGCCCGCCGAAGGGAGACTCCACATCGACCACCATTCCCCTCGCCCGGGCCTGGGGGTGGGCAAGGGCCTCGGAAAGGGAAAGGACCGGGGAAACACAGATCTCCTTCCCCGAGAAGAAGACCTCCCACTCGTCCCGCGTCTTGCCCAGGAAGACCTGCGAAAGCGCCTCTTTCGTCCTCGCCCCCTCCTCGCCCGTCGCGTACTGGAAGCCGGCCAGATCCTCGCGCCCGATCGTTTTCAGGAGATCCTCCCAGAACCAGGACTCGAGGGCCCCCACGCTGACATACCCCCCGCATGCGCACCGGTACGTCTCGTAGCACGGGAACAACCCGCCGAGTATCATCCTGCCCCGGACCGGGGGAGGCATTCCGGCGAGGACCGCCGCCGCGTGGATCGAGAGCATCGACATCGCCCCGTCGGTCATCGATATGTCCACCCAGCATCCCCTGCCCGTGGCATCCCTCTGCCGCAGCGCCATCAGAATCCCGGACAGGGCCATCATCGCCCCGCCGAACAGGTCCCCGATCTGGACAGGGGGGATCGCAGGGGGCTCCCCTTCCCGCCCGCTCAGTCCCAGCACGCCGGCGTAGGAAAGATAGTTGATGTCGTGTCCGGCGACCGGTCGCATCGGGCCGGTCTGTCCGTACCCCGAAACGGAGCAGTACACCAGGCGGGGATTGGCGGCGGAAAGCGTTGCGTAATCCACCCCGAGCCGTTCCACCACACCGGGGCGGAATCCCTCGATCACGACGTCGGCGGCAGCCGAAAGAGCACGGAAGATCTCCTTCCCCTCCTCCGTCTTCAGGTTGAGCGTCAGGCTGCGCTTCCCCCGGTTCAGGTACCGGTCCGCGGGGCTTTCCCCCCACGTTTCCCCTGCGAAGGGATTGCGCACCCGCGGCGCCGGCTCGTCCACCTTGATGACGTCGGCGCCGTGATCGGCCATCATCAGGGTGCAGAAGGGGCCGGGAAGCTGGAGCGACAGGTCAAGGACCCGAATACCGGAAAGTGGCGACATCGGCATTATCCCCCGGATATCTTGTGCTATCGTATGTTGCGTATGGAAAAGGGGTCAACCATCTCCCTGGACAGAGCGATCTTCCTTTCCGACGCCCACCTGAGCCAGGACGACCTGCACACACGCAACTTCCTGATCCTGGTGGAAAAGGCCGCGTCCGAAAAGATCCCCCTGTTCCTGCTGGGCGACATCTTCGACCTGTGGTTCGGGGCGCCGGGGCTTACCTTCCGGTTCCAGAAGCCCGTGATCGAGCGCCTGCGGGAATTGCGGCGCGGGGGTCTTCGCCTATATTACGTGGAGGGGAACCGGGATTTCTATTTGAAAAAACACCACGAGGGGAGCACGTTCCATGTCGTCTCCGAGGGGGAAATGGACGCCGCCATCGGACCACGGAGGGTGCTTCTGTCCCACGGCGACACGGTGAACCGGGCGGACCTCGCCTACCGGTTCTGGAAAACCGTGTCGAAAAACCCCCTGGCCTATGGCGCCCTCTCCCTCATGCCTTCTTCCCTGGTGCTGCCGGTCGCCGACCGCCTGGAGAAAACGCTCAAGAAGACCAACCGCCGGTTCCGGGAATCGTTCCCCGAGAAGGAGGTCCGTGATTTCGCCCTCCGGATGTTCGCCTCCGGCGTGGACTTCCTCATCCTCGGACACTTTCACACGGAGCGGATCATCCGGTTCGTGCAGGGGCAGGCGACCAAGACCCTCGTGCTGCTTCCTTCGTGGAAGGAGGAATGGCGGTACTTCTACCTCGCCGGGGAGGGAGAGTCCGGTTTCCGGCACTTCCGGAGCGACGAACCACTACTTTGACCCGGCGCCCCGCGGGGGCTCCTCGCGGATCGTCTTCCCCATTAGCACGACGAAGAGAATCCCGGCAGCCGCCTCGATCGCCCCGAACGGGAGGGCAATCCGGTCCAGTCCCAAACCCACGGGCATCAACGCCCCGGCGAGCATTCCGACCAGGCCGATGTTCGCGAGCCAGAACTGCGTTTCCGCCCAGCCGATGTTTTCCACCTTCGGAAGCCCGAAGAACATCGTGGGTATCAGCTTGTACCCGATGCCGTAAATGAGAAACAGGACGAACCCGACGAGCAGCATGTGGGTGTGGACGAACTGGAAGTTGTCGTTTCCGAAGACGAGCATCCCCACGCCGAGGAGCATGCCCAGGACAAGGTAGAGGAAGGCGATGCGGATGTACCGTCGGCAGAGCCGGTTCAGCCGTTCCTGGATTCTCCGCTCGAGGAAAGAGAGGTCCGTTGTCATGGGTCAGACCACCACCGAAAAGGAGGCTAAGGGGAGCGACGGGTCGGACACGAAGGTGACCCGGGAGCCGCAAAGCTTTTCCAACCGGAGGATCTCCTCCCGCTTCTGGTTCGCGACCGCCTCCAGCAGGGGGGGCGATACCCGGATGACGAGCTCCTTCCCCGGCTCGCGTGCAAGGTCGCCGTGGACCCTCCGCAACAGCTTCACGATAGCTGCGTCAAGGGTGGGGAGAAGCCCCGTGCCGGCGCAGAGGTCGCATCCCTTGAGCATCACGTCATAGAACGATATCTTCATCCTCTGCCGGCTGATGGCAACCAGACCGAATTTCCCCAGGCTGGAGACGTCGGTTTTCGCCTTGTCCCGTTTCAGCCCCTCCTTGAGAACCCTCTCCACCTCCTTGATGTGATTGCGGTGTTCCATATCGATGAAGTCCACGACGATCAAGCCCCCCATGTCCCGGATCCGGAGCTGTCGGGCCACCTCGGCGGCCGCCTCCCGGTTCGTCCGGAATGCGGTGTCCTCAATGTCCCGGTCACGGGCGGATCGCCCCGAGTTGACATCGATGGACCACAACGCTTCGGACCGGTCGATCACGATGTGGCCCCCGGACGGCAGCGGTACTTTGCGAAGGCAGGCCCGCTCGATCTGCTCCTCGAGGTTGAACCGGAAGAAGAGGGGTCGTTTCTGCCTGTAAAGCTTGAGTTTGCCTTTCTGCTTCGGATAATAGACGTCGAAGAAATCCGACGCCTTCCGCTGGGAGTCGGGGGAATCCATCTGGACCTCGGCAATGTCCGAGGAGTAGTTGTCCCGAAGGGCCCGCACCACGATGTCCTGCTCCTCGTAGAGCAACGCCGGCGCCTTCCGGGCGCGCGCCCCTTCCACCGTCCTGTTCCACAGCTTGATCAGGTTCGTCAGGTCCGCCCGCAGGTCTTTCAGCGGCTGGCCCGCCCCCACCGTGCGCACGATGAACCCCAGGTGGTCGGGGTACGAGAGCTTCTCCATGTTCTTCCGGATCCGCTCCCGCTCCTTCTCCCCGGTGATCTTCTTCGAGATCCCGTACCGCTTCATGCCCAGCATCATCACCAGGTACCGCCCCGCGATGCTGATGTACGAGGTGACCGCCGCCCCCTTGATGGGCGACTCCTCCTTGGTGACCTGCACAAGGATCTCCATCCCCGGACGCAGGTGGGGGCGCTTGTCCCCCTCGTTCCACGTTTCGAGGTTCTCGATGAGGGCGCCGCCGCAGTATTCGTTCAGGGGGAGAAACCCGTGGCGCCCGCCCCCGAAATCGACGAAGGCCGCCTCGATCGCCTGGGCGACGTTGACCACCTTCGCCTTGTAGATGTTCCCCTTGAACTGTTTCCTGCGCTGG
Organism: Candidatus Deferrimicrobiaceae bacterium; assembly: GCA_049578085.1. Taxonomy (GTDB): domain Bacteria; phylum Desulfobacterota; class Deferrimicrobia; order Deferrimicrobiales; family Deferrimicrobiaceae; genus CSP1-8. Next base: position 5,579 of record JBAULH010000042.1, on the reverse strand, counting down.
TTCTCCACCTCGAAATAGTCGAGGACGCCATCGCTGACGATGGCGACGCGGATCTCCTCGGGATGGGCCCCGTCGATGAGCATCACCTTCTTCGGCCCCGTCCCTGTGGAAATGACATCCTCCTCCTCGCGCTCCTCCCGCTCTTCTTCCTCGTCCGGCAGGGGGGCCTCCTCGGAGGTGGTTCCTTCGGCCCCCGCGGGAGTCTCAGTAATAGGCAAGGGAGCCTCCTCCGGGCCCGCTTCGGCGGTCAGAGCCTCCTCCCCGGCGGCAGCCGGAACCTTTTTCCCGCGACGGCGTCCCCGGCGACGGCTTCGCTTCCGGCCCTTCCGCTGCGCGCCGGACGGTTCCGCGCCCTCCCCGGGTTCCCCGGTCTCCGCCGAGGTATCTGCTTCCCCGGTGCCTTTTTCCAACGGGGACTCTCCCCGAAGGTCCTCGCCTTCCGGCGCCGCGGCGGATTTCTCCTCTCCCGGAACTGCTGCGGGATCCTGCTTCCCGCGCCCCCGCCCCCGGCGGCGCCCCCGGCGACGTCCCTTCTTCGCATCGGTGAGCGCGGTGACCTCCTCGGCAACCTCGAAGATTTCCGGCGCCGTCCCGGCTGTCCTGTCCCCTCCGTTTTCCGCGGCGATGGCCGCCGCCGGCAGCTCCTCCCGGGAGACCTGGCTCTCCGCTCCTTCCGCGAGGAAAGTCCCGGACTCCTCCCCGGCAGCGAGCGGCCCGGGTGCTTCGCCGGCCTTCTTCCGCCGCGGGGTGCGTTTCCAGAACCTGCGTTTCTTTTTCTCTTCCGTCATCCGGTTCCTCCTGTTTACGGCCCCCTCCGCGGGGGGACCTTTTACCCGCCGTCCGCGCCCTGACGCGCGCCGCGCTTTCTCCTGCGCTGCGACCCGTCGGCAAGAAACCGGGGAAGGATGCGGGGGAGATCGCACACATCCTCGATGACGGCGTGCGCGGGGAACCCCTCTTCCCCGCCCCCTACCCAGACGGTGAACATCCCCAACTCGCGGGCCGGAACCAGATTCTCCCGGAGATCCTCGCAATAGAGGGAGTCTCGGGGGTCGATTCCGGTGGCCCGCAGGAGCTTCTCGTACGGGTAGCGGGACGGCTTGGCGACATATTCCATGAACTCGATACCGTAAATCCCTTCCATCATGTCCGATATCCCCAGCGCCGAGAGAACCCGGCGGGCGTAGGATTCGGACCCGTTGGTGAACACCACGCGCCTCCCCGGCAGGGAGGAGAGCATCTCCCCCAGTTCCGGCCTCGGCGGGACAATTTCGGGGATGGGGACGTCGTGGACGAACTCGAGATACTCGGCGGGGGACACATCGTGGTGATGCATGAGCCCGCGGAGCGTGGTCCCGAACTCCCGGAGGAAATCCTTGCGGACGCGCCCGGCGGTCAGCGGGTCGACGCCCAGCCGGTCCTGCACATAATGCTCGATCCGGGAATCCACGATTCTCCACAGCTGAACGTGGGGGGGGTAGAGGGTGTTGTCCAGGTCGAATACGAAAAGCGGCCCCGACGCCATCCCTACAGTCCCCCGATCTCGACGCCGGATACGGCCAGGGACGGACACCCCGTGCTTCCGAACCACCGGAAATCGTCCCCCACGGCCACGACGTCCCGAAGGAGCGCCAGGACGTTCCCGGAAACGGCGAACCCCCGGACGGGCTCCTTCTCCTCCCCGGCCTCGAACCGGACGCCCGATGCCCCCACGGAGAAGTCTCCCGATACCGGGTCCGCCGTGTGGATCCCCAGAAACTCCATGAGGATGACGCCGTTCCCGAGCTCCGACATCATCTGCCTCACGCTTCGGCTTCCCGCCTTCACGCGCAGACCCGCCGTGCCGACCGTCGGCGATGCCTTGGGCGAGAGGCGCCTGAGGCTCCCCGTGGTCGCCGATCCCCTCTTCCTCCCCCAGAACGTGTCGGAAAGGAAGGAAACCAGCGTCCCGTTTCCGATCAGGATGTTCCGCCGGGAGGGAACCCCTTCCCCATCGAAGACCGTCGCCCCGGTTCCTTCCGGATCGAGCGGGTCGTCGACCATTTCCACCAGCGGAGAGGCGACGGGGCTTCCGATCTTCCCCGCGAGCATCGATTTCCCCTTGACGACCTGCGGCGCGAGGAAGGAAGGGGCAAGCACATCGAGAAGGTCCGCCGCTGCCTCGTTTTCAAGAATCGCGGCAACGCGGCCGGAGGGCAGGGGGCGGCCCGAAAGCATCCGCAAGGCCTTGCGCCCGCTCTCTTCCGCGATCGGTCCCGGCCGGAGCCCGGAAAATCGGCGTGCGAACCCGAACCCGTATCCCGTCTGTCCCTCGCCCCCCTCCTCGGCCACGGATTCCACGGAGGCGAAATATTGGGACTCGCGCTGGACGCCCTCCCGTCCCCGGGAGTTCCGCAACCGCACTTCCGCCACCGTCTCCGTGAAAGAGGCGGTTCTCACCCGCTTCATCCTGGGGTCGACGGCCAGCGTCCGGCTTTCCAGCTCGCACGTGAAGTCCGCCTTTTCCTGCTCCTCAACCCGTTCGCAGGAGGGGTCGAACAGGAGCGGCCCTCTGTGTGCGACGGCGCCCGCGGACCCGTTCCCGCCGCTCTCCGGCAGTCCGTGGGCGTCGTCCCTGTCGGAGGCGTCCGCGCAGAAGATCGCCGCTTCCACCGTCCTTCGTACGTCCTCTTCTCTTTCCCCGAACCCGTAGGAGAAGCCCATCCTTCCGTCCCGGAAGACGCGGACTCCGAGGGACAGCGTGTCCGAGAAAGAGATGCCGTCGATCCCGCCGTCGCGCGCCTCGTACCGGCGTATGCGGGCACGGCGGATCCACAGCTCAGACTCGCCTCCTCCGCGGCGGGAAACCTCGCGTTCCACGAGGTCGAAGAGGCGATCAGACACGCTGCATCCCGGACAGATCGGTAACCAGCGCGACCTCGTCGCAATCGGGGAACTTGGAACATTTCAGACAGTCGGTCCAGATCTTCTGGGGCAGTTCGGACTTGTCCACCAGCACAAATCCAAGCTTCGCGAAGAAATCGGGCTTGTACGTCAGGGCGAACACCCGCGAGATACCGAGGACGATCGCTTCGGATAGGCACGCCTCGACCAGTTGCGTCCCCACTCCCCGGCCCATATTCCCGTCGCGGACGGCGAGCGAACGCACCTCCGCCAGGTCCTCCCACATGATGTGGATCGCCGCGGACCCGATCACCTCCTCGCCGTTCTGTACGTATACGAAGTAGTCGCGCAGGTTCTCGTAGATTTCGGAGAGCGATCGGGGAAGCATGTCTCCCTTCCGCGCATACTCGGCGATCAGTTTCTGGATCGCCTTGACGTCATTCATCCGGGCCTTCCGGATCATCCCCGGGCCGCTCCTCTGATCAGTTCTCTCGCCTGCGCCTGTGCTTCCTCGGTCACATCGGACCCCGAAATCATCCGCGCGAGTTCCTTAATCCTATCCTGATTCGACAGCGGTTGCACCCCGGTTACGACCGAGGTCTTCCCGGGTTTCTTGGCGACGAGCAGGTGACTGTCCGCGAAAGCGGCCACCTGCGGAAGATGGGTCACGCAGACCACCTGGGCCGTCGCGCCAAGCCCCTTCAGGCGCGCTCCCACCCGCTCCGCCACCTTCCCGCCGATCCCCGTGTCGATCTCGTCGAACACCATCGTCCGGTTTCCCTTCCCTCGCGCGGAGGCGTTGCGGAGGGCAAGCATGACGCGTGAAAGCTCCCCCCCGGAAGCCGTCAGGGAAAGGGAGCGCATCTCCTGCCCCGGGTTGGCGCAGAAAAGAAGCTCCGCCTCGTCGAATCCGTTCGCCGAGAGGGATTCCGCTTCGGGCGCCCGGGAAACGAGTTCGACCCGGAATTTCGCGCCGGCCAGGGCCACCAGGGAAAGCTCCTTCTCGACCGCGGGTCCCATCCGCTTCGCCCCCTTGCGCCTCTTTTCGCCGAGTCCCGAGGCAAATCGCACATCTTCCTTCTCTTCCCTACGCAACTGTTCCCGCAACCGGCTCTCCTCTTCCCGCGCCCCCTGAAGTCTTTCCTGTTCCGTCCGAAGCGCCGCCAGCGTAGTCAGAAGCCCCGGGACGTCGGTTTCGTATTTCCGTTTCAGACGCCGGATCTCGCTCAGCCTTTCTTCCGCCCGTTCCATCGCTTCGGCGGACAGATCGACCGAAGCCGACAGCCCGGTCACCTCCCGCGCCAGCTCCTGGGCCTCGATACGGATCGACCGGACGCGCTCGACGAGAGCTTCGATCCTCGGATCGACCGCAGCCGCCTCCTTGAGCCTTGCGACGGCAAAGGACAGGGACGTGACCGACGAATGCTCCGAGGAGGAGAGGGCGTCCTCGGCGCCTCGTAGAGACTCCTGCACCTTCGATGCGTTTCGGAAGACAAGGAGGTCCGTGGCGAGCCTCTCCTCCTCCGCGGGGTCGAGGGGGGTCCGGGAGAGCTCCCGGATCTGAAAATCGATTTGCTCGCCCCGCTCCCGCGCGCCCGCTCCGCGCGACGCCGCCGCCTCCACCTTCCGCCTGCTGGCGGAGATCCGGCGGAACCGAACCCGCATCTCCGCCGCATCCTGCGCAGTCCCCGAAAAATCGTCCAGCGCGGACAGCGCGGCTGTCCGCGACAGCAACCGGGGGACGCTGTGTTGCCCCACCATCTCCACGAGCAACGGCGACAGCTCCGCAAGAGCGGACTGGGAGACCATCCGGCCGTTGAAGTAGGCACGGCTGCGCCCCGCGGCGGGAATGACCCGCCTGAGCACCAGTTCCTCCTCCCAGGGGAAGCCCGCCTCCTCCCACGCCTCCTGCAGGTCCGTACGCCCCGAAAGATCGAACCGTGCGGAAACCTCCGCTTCCGCCTCCCCCGCCTTTACGGCCATCGGGTCCGCCCTCTCGCCCAGCGCGAGGTGGATCGCCTCCACCAGGATCGATTTGCCCGCCCCCGTCTCTCCCGTCACGATGTTGAGCCCCTGGGCAAACGGAACGCGGACGTCGCTGAAGATGGCGAGATTGCGGACGGACAGTTCGATCAACATTTCGGAAGGCGAATCACCGCTCTCCCCACTTGAGCTTTGTCCGGAGAACGCCGAAGAAATCCTTGAATGGGGAGCGGAAGAAGCGGAGGGGAGCGTCCGCCCGCTTCACCTCGATCACATCCCCCTCCCGGATTCCGAGCCCCACCTGCCCGTCCAGGGTGAGAAAGACGTCGGTCTCCCGTGTGCGCAGCTTCGCTCGGACCTCCATGTCGTCGGGAATGACGATCGGACGGTTCGTGAGCATGTGCGGGCAGATCGGAGTGATCACGATGGCGCGCAGGGTCGGGTAGAGGATCGGCCCCTGTGCCGCGAGAGAGTAGCCGGTCGACCCGGTGGGCGTGGAGATGATCAGCCCGTCCGCCTTGAACGACGAGAGGTACAGATCCCCGATCGTCGTCTCGATGTCGATGATCCTGGCAAGCGCCCCCTTGTTGATGACGACGTCGTTTAACGCCGTGTAGTTGGCGACCCGCTCCCCCAGCCGGTGCACATGGGCGATGAGCATCATTCTTTCGTCGTATTCAAATTCGTTGTCGAAGATGCGCTCGAGTACCGGG
>JBAULH010000041.1:0-5601 GCA_049578085.1 Candidatus Deferrimicrobiaceae bacterium | reverse complement strand
CGGACGACTGGCCCTCGTTCTCGCGCCTTGCGGAAAGGATCCGTCTACGGGATTCCTCCGCCATTTCCTCCCGGGTCAGGGCATGCCCGTCGTCCGAGACCACGGCGGGAAGGATCCTTACGACGAGAACGGCGGGCCGGAAGAGGAGCGAGCCCCGCGGGAGAGCCATTCTCCCCCCGTCGAGGAGCACCGGCAACAGCGGGATCCCCTTTTTCCGCGCCAGATAGAACGCTCCGGGCTTGAATTCCCCGATATCCCCGTCCCGGCTGCGCGTTCCTTCCGGGAAGATCACCACCATATGTCCCCGGTCGATGCGCTCTGTTGCCTCGCGAACTAGGTGGACGGCGTCCCGCGGGTCCTCCCTGTCGATGAAGAGGTTCCCGGCTTTCCTCATGGCGCATCCGAACAGAGGAATCCGGCCGAGTTCCCGCTTCGCAAGAAACCGGACCTCCCGGGGGACAGCAGCGAGCAAGAGGGGGATGTCCACCAGGCTCTGGTGATTCGCCACCAGAATCGCCCCCCCTGACGGCAGATATTCCAGTCCCCCGACGCGGACCTCCCACCCACCGACACGGATGAACTTCCTCCCCCACCACCGCATGATTCCCGAGGGGATCCGGTCCGACCTCGAGAGAAAACCGGCAGCCGAGGACCCCAGGGAGGAAACCAGGGTGAGGAACAGAATGGCGGCGAACTTCATAACGCCTGAAATCACCAATCCGCTTCCTCCCGGAAACTGTAAAAAGAACAACTACCTATTATGACATGGTCCAGCACCGGAATCCCCACGATTCTACCGGCGGACCGAAGTCTTTGCGTGACCTCCCTGTCCTCCCGGCTGGGGGAGGGGTCTCCGCTCGGATGGTTGTGCACGAGTACGACCGCCGCCGCGCGCTCCGCGACCGCGGAGGCAAACACCTCCCGCGGATGAATGAGGCTCCCGTTCAGGATGCCCACCGAGACGCGATCGCACCTGAGCACGTGGTGCTTGACGTCGAGCAGAACCGCCAGGAACACCTCGACGGGGGAGTCGGCGAGGAGGTATCGATACTTCTCGAACACATCGAGCGATGACCTCACCGGTTCGGTCCGCGGAGAAGAAGGGGACAACGCGCGACGGGCGAGCTCGAGAACCGCTTCCCACCTCTCCCGCAGGGGGTCGTCGGCGGATTTCTCTCCCGCGGCGACCTTTCGCATCTTCTCCCAACACTCCGGAAAGGCGGCGCGGAACAGGGTCGCCTCGTCCACCTCTTCGAACGGACGCCCAGGGCGGCCCACCCTTCTCCTCATTTTTCCCCCGGTTCCGATGATGCCCGGAAGGCGATTCAAATACTATTCCAAAAATTCCGGAAAGGTCCGGAGGACTTTGGGCGATAATATCGGTATGGATTCCCGAGAAGCCCTGACGCTCGCCTCCCGCCTGCGTTCCAACATCGAGATCGTCCTCCTGGGCAAGAGCCGGGAGGTGGAACTTGCGCTCGCCTCTTTCCTCGCAGGGGGGCACATCCTGCTCGAAGACATTCCCGGAACCGGGAAGACAACCCTCGCGCGGGCGATTTCAGCCAGCATTTCCGGGACGTTTCGACGCATTCAGTTCACGAGTGACCTGCTGCCCCAGGATGTGGTCGGGGTCCACATCCTCGATGAGGCGAAAACGGGCTTCACTTTCTCCCCCGGTCCGCTTTTCGCGAATATCGTGCTCGCCGACGAGATCAACCGGAGCAACCCCCGGGCGCAGAGCGCCCTGCTCGAGGCCATGAGCGAGCGGCAGGTATCGGTCGACACGAAGACATACCCTCTCCCCGATCCGTTCCTCGTCATCGCCACCCAGAACCCTTTCGAACTGCACGGGACCTATCCTCTCCCCGAATCGCAGCTGGACCGGTTCAATCTCAGGCTCCGATTGAACTACCCCGACCGGGAATCGGAACTGCGGCTGATCCGGGAAAACACCCTGGCGGGTACCCGGGACGGTCTCCATCCGGTGATCGTCCCCGAGCAGATCCGCCGGATCCGCACCCTGGTCGACCAGGTCACTGTCCGGGATTCGATCGTGGCGTACATATACCGGATCGTGGAGGCCACGCGGCAGCACCCCTCGGTGCGGCTCGGGGCGTCCCCCCGTGGCGCCATCGGCGTCAAGAGCACCTCCCAGGCGCTCGCTTTCCTCTCGGGCAGGGATTTTGTCACCCCCAGAGACGTGCGGAAAACCGTTCCCGCCGTCCTCTGCCACCGCATATTCCTCGCGGGGGAAGCCCTGGAGACGGAGGCCGGGGAGGCGATCCTTTCGGAGATCCTCGAGGCCGTCCCCGCTCCCGTATGAGGAACCTCTTCCGGAAGCTCCGCCTGCCGCGGAAGCTCCGGGTAACCTTCCCGGGGAAATGGTTCCTCGCGCTCACCATCGGCGTAGGCGCTGCGGCCATCAACACCCGGAACAATTTGCTCTACCTGGCCCTCAGCATGAATCTGAGCCTTATCATCCTCTCCGGCATTCTGTCCGAATGGTGTCTGCGGGGATTGCGTATCCGGGTGGGGCATGCATCGGAGGCATTCGCCTCCCGGGAATCCCTTCTCACCGTCACCTGCTCGGCCGAGGGAAAACGGTTTCCGTCGGTTTCCCTCTCCGTTACCCCCAAGCTTCCCGGAGTCCGAAAACCGGCCTGGTTTCCCGAGATTCCTCCGGGGGGAGCCGACTCGCGGGTCGTTTCGTTCCGGCCCGATCGGCGAGGTCCTCTTCCTTCCTTCGCGTGCACCGTCTCCACCCGGTTCCCCTTCGCCCTCTTTGAAAAATCCGCCGAAGTGATCCCCCCGGGGAGGGGCCTGATCGTGTACCCGGAACCGGGCCGGCCGGAAGGTGCATCCCCCCGCGAGGTGGTCGGCGGCCATGCCGGGGGGAAGGCAGCCGGAGGAAAAGAGGGAACTTCGATCCGCGGCGTGAGGGCCCACATCCCTTCCGACCCGGCCCGGGACATCCACTGGAAAGTTTCGGCCCGGCTCGGAAAATGGATGGTAAAGGAAAGGGAGGTGGACCCCGTGCGGGCGGTCGACCTCCTGCTGCCGGTCCCTTTGCCCCCGCAGGAATTCGAACTGCTCGTTTCGCGGGTCTGCGCCCACGTCCTCCGTTGCGAGCGGGACGGAGTGCCTTACCGTCTCCGGGTCGGCGACCGGGTCTTCATCGATTCCACGGAAGGCGGACGGCGAAGAAAGGCGCTTTCGGTCCTCGCAAGAGTCCAGGCGGACGGCTCCCTTCTCCCGGAGAAGAGCAAGGAGGGAAGGTGATGCAGCCGGGGGGACGAGTCCGGATTCCGGGCGTTCTCTGGTTCTCGCTGCGCGCCCATTGGGCCTTCGGGCTGCTCCCGCTTGCCTTCCTCACGGAAATCTCCCGCCCGGCAATAGCCGCTGCCACGGCGGCGTTCGCCGTCGGCGCGTTCCTGGACTGGACAGGCAACCTTCGGCGGGGGTGGCACCGGGTCGCCTCCCTCCTCCTGATGGCGGGGGCCTTCGCGGCAATCGCCGATCTCTTCTTCGGAAGCGGCGACCTGCTCGTCTCCGTATCCCTTCTGTTGCTCGGCGTGCAATCGGTCAAGTTCCTCCTCCCCAAAACCTTCCGGGACGGGTGGCAGCTGTGCGCCATCTCGTTCCTCGAGTTCCTCGCCGCGGCGGCAAGCACAACGGAAATCCAGTTCGCGGGATTCCTTTTCCTGTTCCTGGGCCTGTCCGCCGGGGCGATGTGGGCCCTGCAGATCGAGGAATCGGCGGAAGCCGGAGGGGCCGTCCCCCGCGCGCACCCGGGATTCGCCTTTGCGATGCTCCTGCTGTCCGCATTGGCGGGTTTTCTTTTAACGGCGGTGCTGTTCGCGGTCACCCCCCGCATCGGAATCGGGCAGTTCCTGCATCGCCAGGGAAAACGCGGAGGGCTAACCGGCTTCTCCGATGCGATCTCCCTGCGCAACGTCACCTCCGTCAAGGCCGACCGAAGGGTCATCGCCCGGATCGAGTTTCCCGAACTGGCCGCAGGGGTGTCACCTTCCGGCCTCTACCTGCGCGGGGGGACATACGCCCGTTTCGACGGGACGAAGTGGAGCCGGGTGGAAACAGCGCTTGTAAGGGTTCCGAAAACCGGGTTCCAATATTTCCTCTCTCCGCAGCCGGCGGCTCCCCTCTCCTCCGCGGAAATCTTTCTGGAACCGACAGGCCACTCCGCCTTATTTGTCTTTCCGGGGGCGGTTACGGTCGAGGGAGCCCTGGGAGAGATCCGGACCGATGGCGAGGGAAACTATCAGCTGTTGGCGGGGGAATCCGCGGCCCGCTACCTCCTCCGGTTCTCCCCGGAGGAGTCGCCGCGGGGGAATCGCCCTTCCGGCCCCGACGACGCATACCTCGCCCTGCCGCCCGGTGCAAACCAAATCCGGGAGCTCGCCGCACAGGTAACCTCGCGGGGAAAGTCGGATGGGGAACGGGCCGAGCTTGCAAGGCAGTTTTTCCTGACCGGGTTCCGGTACAGCCTGACCGACGTCGCATCCTCGGTCGAGGAGTTCCTGTTCCGGAAAAGGGAGGGGTTCTGCGAACATTATGCCGCCGGCCTGACCCTTCTTTTGCGGGCGGCGGGGATTCCCGCGCGGATCGCGGCGGGATACCTGGGCGGCGAGTGGAGCGATGTCGGGAAATACCTCATCGTCCGCCAGTCCGACGCGCACGCCTGGACGGAGGCGTGGATCGGCAGCAGGTGGGTCACGCTGGACGCGACGCCGCCTCTTGGCGAGGACAACCCGTTTTTCTCCCGGACGGGATGGATCGGCATGTACATTGACTGGACCAGGCAGCGGTGGAACAAGTACGTCGTGAATTACTCGCTGCGGATGCAGGCGGAGGCCGTGTCCGGGGGATGGTTTGCGCTGCGGCGGTCAGGAAAACGGATCCGGGGGACGATCCGGAGCGCAGGCGAAGGAATTTCCCGGGTGGCCGCGGGCTTTGGCCTGGCCTTGGCCGCGCTCCTGCTCGCCTGGCGCACCCGCGGACGCGCAACCGTAAAGTATCCCCGCAGGCCCGGAGAGGGGGAACTTCCTCTCCCCAGGCCTTATGCCCGGCTGCTCCGGCGCTTGTCGGCCACCTGCCGCCGGAGATCCGCCGGCACTCCCTTCGAGGAATATCTCCGGGAAGCGGCGGAGAGAACCCCCGTCCTCCTCCCCGAGGCCGCCCGATTCCTCTCCCTGTATCACCGCGAACGCTTCGGGCCGTACCCCCTCCCTGCGGAGGAGTCGGCCGAGGCGGTAAGACTCGCGGACTTGCTCCGGCGGAGGCTCTTCCGTCCCGAAAATCGCTAGGACAGAAATTCCCGGGCACACGGATTGCATTTCCTTTGAGCAACCGGTTCGGTACCTGCGGGTGAGGGCATCGGGATCCCGCGGAAGGACAGGGAGGGCCGACCCTTGCTCGTTCGCGTGCTCGCATCCACCATCGCGGGGATCGACGCAGTCCCCGTGGAGGTGGAAACCGATATTTCGAAAGGGCTCCCCTCCTACACCATCGTGGGGCTGCCGGGGGGAGCCGTGCGCGAGAGCGCGGACAGGGTGCGCGCTGCCATCCGCAACTCCGGCCTCC
>JBAULH010000040.1:0-6312 GCA_049578085.1 Candidatus Deferrimicrobiaceae bacterium | reverse complement strand
CATGAGGGATTCGAAATCCGCTGCGAGGTTGAACCCCGCCATCTGCCGGGTGGAAAAGGCGCACACGAGGACCCCGAGCGCGAGCAGATATTTCGGGTTCTGTTTCACGATAAGCTTTCCCACGACGGGCATCGTGATGAGGGTGGCGACCCCGCCGGGGGAGAGCACAAGGCCCGCAAGCGTTGCCGTGTACCCGAGGAGGATCTGCGCGTACAGCGGAAGAAGGACGATGCTTCCGAGGAGGTTGAAGAAGGCGACGAACATCACCACGTTGCCCGAGGAGAACGAGATGTTTTTAAAGGCGCGCAGGTCGACAATCGGTTGTTCGGCGAAGAAGAGTTCCACGATCACGAACGCGATGAGCGACAGCACGGAGATCGCGGAGAAGATCAGGATGAAGTCGGAGTGGAACCAGTCCTCGCGCTGTCCCTTGTCCAGCACGATCTGCAGAGCACCGATTCCCACCGTCAGGAGCGCGATTCCCCAAACGTCCACGCGGATTTTCTGCGTCCTTCTCATGTAGGACGGGTCGACGATGAACATCTTGACCATCGCGATGGCGAGGAGCCCGATGGGGATGTTGACGTAGAAGATCCATCTCCACGAAAGCGTGTCCGTGATGTAGCCGCCCATGAGGGGGCCCGCGATCGGGCCGAACATGATGCCGATCCCGAAGAGGGCCATCGCCATCCCGTGTTCCCGGGGGGGGAAGGTCTCCAGCAGGATCGCCTGGGAGATGGGCTGGAGCGCCCCGCCGCCGATTCCCTGAACAACCCGGAAGAAGACGAGCATCCCCAGGCTGGTGGACGCCCCGCACATCAGGGACGCCCCGGTGAACAGGAAGATCGAGAAAAGGAGGTACCGCTTCCGTCCGAAGGTGCGGGCGAGCCACCCGGTCATCGGGATGATGATCGCGTTGGAGACGAGATAGGAGGTGAGGACCCAGGCGGCCTCGTCGATCCCCGCGGAGAGGGACCCCCGGATGTGGTCGAGCGAGACGTTGGCGACGCTGATGTCGATGATCTCGATCAGCGTCGGCAGCATCACGGTGACGGCGACGACCCACTTGCTCACGCCCATCGCGCCGCCCGCGTCGTCGCCCCGGTTTCCCCCGCTCATCAGGCTACCGAACGAGCACCGTGGGTACGACCGACATCCCGATCCGCAGCACGTGTTCCGGGTCTTCCCCCCGCTCGAGCACGATCTTCACCGGGACACGCTGCACGACCTTGACGTAGTTCCCCGTGGCGTTCTCGGGGGGGAAGAGGGAGAAGGCGGACCCGGTCCCCGCCATGATGCTTTCCACCCTCCCGCGGAACTTCTTTCCGGCGAACGTGTCGATGCGGATGGTGACCGGCTGGCCGGGGTGGATCTTCTTGATCTGGGTCTCCTTGTAGTTCGCCAGGACCCACACGTCCGAAAGATCGGCGACGGCAAGCAGCGGCTGCCCGGGAGAAACGACTTGCCCCGCCTCCACCCCCTTGCGTGTCACGTATCCATCGGCCGGGGCGACGACCTCCGTGTATCGCCGGAACAGATTCGCTTCCGCGAGGGCGGATTCCCGCTGGCGGAGGACGGCGTTTTGCTGCCCCACCCTCGCTTTCCGCTGCGCAAGGGAGGCCTCCCGCTGGGCGAGGACGGCTTTCTTCTGGGACAGGAGCGCCTCCCGGGTCGGGATGGCCGCCTCGGCGAATCGAAGTTCTTCCTTCGCGAGGTCGTGGCGGGCCCGGCTCACAGCGAGCTCCGTCTGGGCCTTCTCCAACCGCTCCCGGCTGATCGACTGCCGCTCGAAGAGGTTTTCTGCCCGGTCCGCATCCCGCACGGCCTGGGCGAGCTGCGCCTCGGCGAGGGTCACCCGGGACCGGGCGGCTTCCACGCCGAGCCGCGCCTGGGCGAGCTGGGCCTGTGACGCCGCCTGGTCCTGCCGGGCCGCCTGGATTTCCGCCGTCGCTGCGGTGATGTCCGAGCGGGCGGCGGAGAGGTCGGCCGTCGCGGCCGACACGGCGGAATCCGCCGCGGCCACCCGGACGGCATACGGATCCGGGTCGATCCTAAGGAGCGGCGCCCCCCGTTTCACCGGCTGGTTGTCCTCGACGAGCACTTCGACGACCGTTCCCTGGATGCGGGCGGAGACCGGGTGGATCCGGCCCTCCACGAAGGCATCGTCTGTCGATATGTGCGTCTGACGGTACCACCAGTAGAACAGGCCGGACCCGGCGGTCATGAGGGCGGCGACGATAAACAGCATCATCGCCTTCCTTCGACGGGAGTTTACCGGCGGGACAGCGCCGATTCCGTTTCGTCCCTCACCCATCGTTTCTCTCCTTGCGTCGACTCATTCTCATGACAGGGTATTCTATTCCAAACCGGTTCGACCGGGGAAACCCCTTATATTCCCTCAGAGAATCCCCCGTAGTCCCCCGAGGCGCCGCTTCGCGTACAGGCGGGCGTGGGTCGGTGGCCTGCCTCACGCCGTCCTTGGCGCGCCGGTATGCCAGGGGAGCGGGAGCATCGCCGCGAGCAGCGCCCCGATGACCGGCAGGAGATTGATCAGATGCACTGCGGTGGGGACGCCGTACCGGTCGGCCACCACTCCCAGGAGAGTCACGCCGATTCCCCCCGTACCGATGGCGAACCCCGCGATGGTTCCGGAGGCGGTCGCCAAGCGCAGGGGGAAGATCTCCTGCGCCATCACGATGGTAACGGAGAAAGTCGAGACGATCGTCGCCCCTACCGCGGCGGCCAGCGCGAAAACGGCCCACCCGGTTGCCGAGAGAAACAGGTAAATGAGGGGAACCTGGAGGACCAGCGAGAGAAAGAGCATTTTGCGGTGGCCGATCCTGTCGGCAATAGGGCCGCCGGCCAGCGTTCCCACCGTGCCCGCGCCGAGGAACAGGAACAGGAGAGTGGCCACGAACTCCGGGTTGCTGGTCAGTTCCTCCCGGTAGAGGAACGGGAGGAATGCGGCGAGCCCGAGCTGCGTCCACGAGCGGAACACGACGATCAGGACGATCAGCGAGACGGCGTACATCGGCCGCCTGACGCCGTTGTCGACGGGGATGGGGGGACGCGCGGAGACCTCGGAGATGCGTTTTCGGATGTGCGGCAAAGCCGGCACGAAGAGGGCCGCCGCTGCCGCCGCGGGGAGAATCAGCGCGGACGCTCCCGGAAGGCCCCATCGGGAGACGAGGAAAATGGCGGCGGGTGCGCCGATGGCGAACCCGAGGTTTCCCCCGACAGAGAAGAAGGACATTCCCGTCGCCCGTTTTACCGAGGCGATGCAGGCGGTGGCCTTGAACCCTTCCGGGTGAAAGGCGGCCGTGCCCAGACCCATGAATATCACGAACGCGAATAGCCAGGCGAGGCTCGGGGCGCGCGGGATCAGGGCGATGCCGATGCCGGAGACGAGGCACCCCACGGATAGGAGGATCGGGAACGGCCTGCGGTCGGTGTAGTAGCCGAAGAGCGGCTGGATCACGGAGGAGGTCAGGTGCGCCGCGAGCAGGATCGATCCGGTGACGGTGTAGGAAAGGGAGAAGCAGTCCTTCAGGTACGGCAGGAGCGCGGGAAGCGCCCCCTGCACGATATCGGTGCACATGTGCCCGAACGAGAGGAGGAAGAGGAGCAGGGGGCCATTGTTCATCGAAAGCTCACGTCGGCGATCGTCTCTTTTTCCAGGAGGAGCATCACCAGCCGGTCCATTCCCAGGGCCGCACCGGAACAGGGAGGAAGCCCGGCCCGCAAGGCGGCAAGAAAGTCCGGGTCGACCCGCAATGGCACCCCTGTTTGACGCGTATGACGGGCAACCAGTTCCCGGAGCCGTTCCTCCTGCTCCCGGGGATCGGTCAACTCCTCGTATCCGTTCACAAGTTCGATCCCGGCGACGTACCCCTCGAATCTCTCGGCAATGTCGCCGCTCCCCTCGCGTCTCCGGGCCATTCCCGCGAGGGCGGCGGGAAACCCCGTCAGGAAGACGGCGCCCCTATCGGCAAGTGCCGGCTCGATCACGTCCAGCACGGCCCGGAAGAAGAGGTCCTCCCACGTCTCGGCCGGGCCGGGATGGATTCCCTTCCCGGAGAGGGCGGTCCGGAGCGCCGTTGCGTTACCTACGGGGGCGTCGAGGAGCTGTGCGAACGCATCGGAAAGTTCCCACCGCATCCAGCGGTGGGGCAGCGATATCCGCTGCCCTCCCCGCCGGATCTCCTCCGTCCCGGTCGTTTGGCGGGCCAGGTTCCACAGGAGGTCCTCGACGTCCTCCATCACCGCACCGGCCGGCTCCCCCACCCGGTACCACTCGAGCATCGTGAACTCCGGATGATGCAGGGGAGATCCTTCCCGATCGCGGAACACCTTGCCGAGGTAGAAGATGTTCCCCGCTCCCCCCGCGAGAAGTTTCTTCATCGACAGCTCCGGGGACGTGTGGAGGTACAGGCCGGACGCCCTCCCCGCCGCGTCGGAGACGCTCACCGGGAAAACGTTGGGATCGATGTTCGGGTACGGCTGCGCGATCGGCGGGTCGACCTCGAGAAAACCGCGCTCGCGGAAGAACGCACGCGTCGATTCGAGAACGCGGGAACGCCGGGTAAGCGTCTCCCAGGAAAGCTCGCCTTTTGCCAGTCTGCCCCACGTCATGGAAGGGTTGCTGCCCTCTCCCCGCCCGCGTTTCCTGGAACTGGTGATTCCCCTATCCTATGCCATTCCTCCACGGGGCGAAAGGGCGCCCGGTGGATATCGAGCGGGAATCCGTGCAAAATAGGGAAATCCGGAAAACGGGATGGACTCGGCAGGGCGAGCAGGGCGAGGCCAGCGACATCGTAATGTCGCACGCGGACCCGGTGCGGGAATCGGATCCGCCCGAGGCGAACATCCCGGGAAGAAGCGGGTCCCCGAAACCCGGAGAGAGGAATATGCCGAAATACCTGCTGAAGGACGCGATCGAACGGCGATTCATGAGGAAATTCAAGGTATCCGGAGAGCCGCGAGAGTCTCCCCGCGATGGGTGAGACCGGAAGGAGGGATCGCCATGGGTCTGTTTGACTACTTTCGTCCCGTTTCCACCTGGACTGCCAAGCAGGTCAGGAAATTTCTCGGGGAACAAAGCGCCGACTCGTACAATCTTGTCGATGTCCGGCAGCCGGGAGAGTACGAGAGCGGGCATATCCCGGGGGCCCGTCTCATTCCGGTGGCGGAACTCAGGGGTCGCCTCCATGAATTCGACCGGGACAAGCCGACTATCACCTATTGAAAGGCCGGGGCCCGCAGCCGTGCCGCTGCGGCTACCCTCGAAGAGGCCGGCTTCTCCCGGGTCTACTGCATGGCGGGAGGGATCGACGCCTGGAACGGCCTCGTGGCGGGGGGAAACTACGAATCCGGACTGGCGTATTTCTCCCGGGCCACGGGAGCGGAAGAGCTGATTTCGCTTTCCTGGGCTCTCGAGGAGGGAAACCGCGCCTTTTACGAGCATATCGCCAGGGAGGCGGGGGAAGGGGAAGACGGCGCGCTCTTCCGTTCCCTGGTTATCGCGGAGGAACGGCACAAGGAAACCCTTCGCGAACTTTACGTTCTGTCCTCCGGAAGGAACGCGGACCCCGTACCTCCGGAAGGGGTGGGGGCAGGGAGCTTTCTGGAGGGAGGGATTCCGTTAGGAGAAGCGCTTACGTGGGCCCGGGGAAAGCCGTTGCAGGAGATTCTCGAACTCGCCATCGCGATGGAGGCGAACGCTCTGGACCGGTACATCAAGATGGGGAGGGCGGTTGAGGACGAGCGGTCGAGGAAGGTCTTCCTGGCACTGGCGGGGGAAGAACAGACACATCTTACGCGGATGGCCTCTTTTCTGGACCGTTTCCCGGGGAAGGGATGACCGGCAGGCCGGCAACCGGATCCGGTCCCAAGCGGAGGAGATGACGTTACGCTTACCGGGGGAAGCGCAGTTTCTCTTTTCTTTTTGGTGGTTGGGCGATTTCACCCGTGTTGATGAGAACGACGCTCCCGTCTTCCCGGGGAAGTGTCCACCTTCTCGCCCATTTGATCTTCGTCGATCGGACGGAGGGAATCAGGATGAGTTCCCCTTTGTTCACTTCCATCTTCATGCCGGACAGGGTCGAGCTTCCGCCCCCCGGGGGTTTTTGATCCGGAGCACTGGCATCCCTGCTCTTCCGGACGGTTCCGTCTCTCTCCATCTTGGAGGATGCGATTCTTGCCGCGACCATCGCCATTCCGATATCCAAGTCGCCCATGTCTCTCACCTCCGGGGGAACAGTATCGTTATTTGGATGAACTGACGACGATTTCGTTTCCTTGCCTCCCCTTAGC
>JBAULH010000039.1:0-28037 GCA_049578085.1 Candidatus Deferrimicrobiaceae bacterium | reverse complement strand
CCCCGATTTCGATCCCTTTCGTGTAGTCTCCCTCCTTGGCCAGATACACCCTTCCATCCGGGACCTTGTCGACCTTGATGCCGGTCAGGGTCATCAAGAGGTCCCCTTTTTCGTTTTTCGCGATGCTTACCTTCCCGGAGGCATGGTGTCCTTCGAAGCCGGACAGCATCCCCATCCTTGTATCTCCCATCATGGCGCCCGTCGAATATGCCGGTATGAGACTCAACAATGCGACCGCATAGACGAAACGAACCAGGATCGATCTCCCCATGCTTTTCATGATATCTCCTCCTTTTTTTGGTTTTTTGGGCTGGTTCCCCTTCCTGTACCCATGCGACCGATGGTAGAGAGGAAAATTCACGGGATTGTCACGAAACCGTTGCATTTCTGTCACGAGTAGCATGTTGCGATCGATATCAAGTGTTTTTCTCTTCGGGATAAAGCCGGAATAATGAGGCGTCCGAGTTCCCCTGGACCTACGACGACCGGGAGAGGTGCTATCTGCTCGAAGGGGACGTAATCGTAACCCCTGGAGGGGGAGAGCCGGTGCGGTTCGGGAAAGGGGACCTCGTCACTTTCCCTGCCGGCATGCGTTGCCGGTGGAAGATCATAACGGACGTTCGGAAGCATTACCGGTTCGGCTGATCCCGCCGGCACGGGATGGGGGACCGGACTCGCCTGTCAGGATGGACGCCTGCGGGAATCGCCTCGTCGGAAAAACGCCGGAAGAGGGGTGGTAAGCCGCCGACTGGCCCTCTTACGCCTCCAGGCAGAACATGGTGTGGCTGCTGCGGACGCCTCCCATGGGGCGGATCTTGTCGTAGACGGTCTTCAATATCTCCTCGGAGCTTACCCCCCGAACGGTTGCCACGACTTCATAGAGGCCGCTTACGAGGTAGACTCCTCCTACCCCTTTGATTTTCTTCAGTCCCTGGGCGACTTTCTGATCCTTCCCCGGATCCGTGTTGACGAGTATGATGGCAGTCGTCATCTCTGCTCCCTCCCTTTGTTAGGATGGAAAACGTCTCTTATGCACTGTTGCGGCCCGACACCGTTCAGGATAACGAACTGTACTTCCGGGCACGGAAGATTGCAAGGGATGTCGGGAGAGCAACGAGACGGGCAAACGGGTGATCTAAGGGTGAAAACGAAGAGGGGAACACGCCATGCACGGAAAAGTAGCCGTCCTTCTGGTGGTTTTCGCAACCCTTACGTTTCCGGTGTCCGGCGGCGCGGGCGGACATGACTCCAGGAAGGTCCCGCCGGGGGAGGCCGGGGCCAAGGCCGCACTGGAAAGTTCCCCGCGGCATCACGAGTGGGTAGACATCGCTGTTCCCGGCAGGGACACGAAAGTCGCCGCCTTCGTGGCCTACCCCGAACGCAAGGACAAGGCCCCCGTCGTAGTCGTCATCCACGAGATCTATGGGCTTACCGACTGGATCCGGGCCGTTGCGGACCGACTGGCCGCGGACGGGTTCATCGCCATCGCGCCGGACTTTCTCTCCGGCAAGGGTCCCGGGGGTGGGGGGACAGAGAAGTTCGCCAGCCGGGACGACGTCGTGAAGGCGGTGCGAAGCCTGGTGGCGCCGGAAGTGGCGGCGATGCTTGACGCCGTGAGCCGCTACGGAAGGGGCCTGCCGGCCGCGAAAGAGCAATTCGCCACCGTAGGCTTCTGCTGGGGCGGCGGCCAGAGTTTCCACTACGCCACGACGCAACAGGATCTGGACGCCGCGGTGGTGTTCTATGGTACGTCCCCCGACCTGGAGTCCTTGGGGACGGTACGCGCCCCTGTGCTTGGGCTATATGGAGAAGACGACGCCCGGGTGAACGCCACGGTGGGTCCCGCGGAAGAAAAAATGAAGGATCTCGGGAAGAAGTTCAATGCGCACACCTATCCGGGAGCGGGGCACGGGTTCCTGCGGGCGCAGAACGGACGGGACGGCGCAAACCGTGCCGCCTCGGAGAAGGCCTGGCCCGCAACGATCGAATTTTTAAAAATATATCTAGAATAATATCAGGCTGTTATAGACAATACCCCTGTCTATTAGGTTATTGTTTGCCGCCTTTCGTGCCCGGGCAGAGGAAGGGAGATCAGAGGCGGTCTCCGGTTCCCCCGGCGGGGAGGCTGACCCCGCGGCGTTCGAGCAGGCTGCCCTCGGCGAGGTACAGCCGTACGAGCGCAATTCGGTAGTTCACGATCGCCTTGACTTCGTCGATGCTGCTGGCCAGAAGATCCCGCTGGGCTTGGGCGACCAGCAGGGCGGTGCTAAGCCCCACGTCGAACCGTTCCTTTTCTGCGTTGAGCGTCTCTTCCCGGAGCGTGCGGGTTGCCCGGGTCGCAAAGATCTGCTGGCGGGCGCGCTCGACCTCGTTGAACGCGAGCCGCACGTCTACCTCGACCATCTGCAGGAGATTGTCCACGGCATCGGCCGCCTGGAGCCGTGAAGCCCGTGCGGCAAGATCTTTCGCTTCCGCCGCCCGGTTTCCCAGGGATTGGCTCAACCGTATGCCGGCCGTGAAATCATAGGTGTTGCCTTCGAGCTCGCGGAACGAGTCGGAAAACGTATCGGCGAACCCTGTCCGTCCCAGGGCGATGAAGAGGTCCAGCCGCGGAAGGATGCCGTTGCGGGTCGCGATCGTCTGCAGGCGGTTCTGCGCAAGCCGAAGCCTTGCTTCGTTCAAGTCGGGGCGGGATCGTTCGGCAAGCTGCAGACGGTCGTTCAGGTCGGTGATCGGTTCCGGTTCGATTGTCGGTTCGCTTGTGGCGCCCACCTGGAGATCGAGCCAGCCATGGGGGCCGGGGCTGATCAGCTGCAACAGGCGCAGCCGGTTTTCCTCCAGCAGGCTGCGCGCGTCGATTAACGCCTGTTCCTGGCTTGCCACCTGGGCGCGGGCGGCCGCGGCCTCGATCTCCGGCAGGATGCCGACCTCGATGCGCAGCTCGACCTCGTTTTTCTGCTGTCGCGCCACGGCCAACGATTTTTCGAAGATTTCGATCTCGAGCCGCGCGAGCACGTAGTTCCAGTAGGCGATCTCGGTACTTGCCAGAAGCGCCTCGGTGAAGCCGCGCAACTCGTATACGCTGGCGATGGCACCGAGTTCGGCCTGGCGTACGCTTGCCAGGTTCACCGAGGGGCCTAAACCCCGCAGCAGGGACTGCGTGACGCTCAAACCAAGACGGGCAGTCTGCAGTTCGGGGGTGCGGTCGGAGATGGTGCGCTCCTGCTCGACCGTGGCTTCGAACGTGGTTCCGGACGGGAGAGTCTGGCGGATGCCGGCGATGCCGGTGGTTTCGCTTCCTTTGACGTCGAATTCCGTGCCCGTCGAGGCGGCCGTCTCCTTTGACCGTTCCTTCCCGTACGAAAATTCCGCGAACAGCTCAGGGTCGAACGTCCCCCGTTCGATCTTTTCGAAGGTCCCGGCAATGACCGGGTTCATCTGGCGCACCTGCAGATCGCGGTTATTTGAAAGGACAAGCAGAATCGCCTGTTCGACGGAAAGGCTTGCCGGTCCCTCCGCCGGCAGTGCGAACGCCGGCTCTTCGGCAAGGCGAGGGTGAAACGGCTCGGCCCCTTCGATAGGACGGGCCTCTTCCGCGGGGACGGGAGGCGCAAAGGTCTTTTGAAAGACGCCCCACCGATCCGGCCGGATGCAGCCGCCGGAGAGCACCGCCAGCAGGATCGCCAGAATCGGCGCAAGCAGCCACGGCGCGCAGGGAATCATCATTCGCGGACCTCTTTCCGTTCGGGATGAAACAAGGAGTAGACCGCCGGAATGAGCACCAGCGTGATCAGCGTCGACCCCGCGAGGCCTCCGACGACGGCACGGGCCAGCGGGGCCTGGGCGTCCGCCCCTTCTCCGATGCCGAGCGCCAGCGGCAGCAGGGCGAGCACGGTAGTAAGCGTCGTCATCAGGATCGGCCGCAGCCGGCGACGGCCCGCCTCTGCCACTGCATCGCGGACACTCATCCCTCCTTTTGTCAGCTGGCCGGCCTGGTCCACCAGAAGAATCGCGTTGTTGACGACGATCCCGCCGAGCATGATGCAGCCGATGTAAGACTGCAAGTTAAGGGTGGTGTTCGTAAGGAACAGGATGAGGAGCACGCCGGTCGCGGCTACCGGGACGGACATCATGACGACCAAGGGGTCTCGCAGCGACTCGTACTGGCAGGCCATCACCATGTACACCAGGACCAGCGCCAGCACGAGCGAGATTACCAGTTCGTGGAACGACTTTTGCTGCTCTTCGTAGTTGCCGGCGACCCGAAGGTCGTACCCGACGGGGCGCGGAATCCGGGCCAGACGTTCCTGCACGTCTGCGGCGACGGAGCCCATGTCGCGCCCCGTGACGTTTGCCGTTACGCTCGCCAGCCGCTGCTGATCCTTGCGGTCAATCAGGATCGGCCCGCGGCTTCCCTCGGTCGTGACGACGCTGCGCAGCGCCACCCGTTCGCCGGTTCCCGTGGTGAGGGTCAGGTTGAGGATCTCGTCCAGCGACCGTTTCTCGGCGTCTTTCAGCTTCACGAGAATGCGGTACGAGTTGCCCTGGGCCCGGAACTCTCCGACCTTGGAACCGGCCATTGCGGTTTCCAGGATCTTGGTGACGTCTCTCACGCTCAAGCCCAGGTCGGCGACCTTGTCGCGGTCCACGCGAATCTCCTGCTGGGGGACGCCCGCTTCGCGGCTGGTGTCGATGTCGGTGATGCCCTTGACGTCCCGGATCGCCACGGCAACCCGGTTGGCCAACGCGTCGAGCGTGTAAAGATCAAACCCGCGAATCTCGATCGTCAGCCCTTCGTCGGCACCCAACAGCCGGTCCAGCAGGAACTGGCCCTGCGGGGCGCGGGTCCGGATGTCCATGCCGGGGATGTTGCCGGTCAAGCGTCGCCGCAGGTCATTGGCGATCTCCACGTTCGACCGGCTCCGTTTGGTCGCCGGCGACAACGCCAGCCGGATTTCCCCCTGCGAGGCCGCTGATGGGTTCCATCCCGTCGCGCCGACGCTGACGACCGACGAGACGGCCTCCGGTACCGCGGAATAGACGATCCGCTCCATGCGCTGCGTCTGCTGGTCGACGAGCTCCAGCCGGGTGCCGACCTCCATCTCCCCGGTGACCCGCACTTCCCCCTCATCGCTGGGGGGAAGGAATTCGGTGCCGATCCAGGGAAGAAGGAGAAGGCTTGCGCAGAGAATCGCCGCGGCGAGAAGAACGGTCTGCAGTCGGTGGGAAAGTACCCACTGGAGAAGATCGCGGTATCCGTTTTCGAGGATCATGAAGAATGCGCCCGCTTTGGTATCCCAACGCTCGATCCACGGGGCACGTTTCCGGGTGCGATCTTCCCGGGACGCCAGGGGGCCGGCGGAAAGCATCGGCACGAGGCTCAAGGATACAAGCAGGGAACAGGTCAGGGAAAAGATGATCACGTACGCCATTTCCTTGAAGAGGATACCGGAGACGCCGCGAACGAATATGAGCGGAAGAAAGACCACCAGCGTGGTGACGGTGCTGGCGATGATGGCAGGACCGACCTCCCGGGTGCCCTCCACCGCGGCTACCGTCGGCGGCTCGTGCGCCTCGGTGCGCCGCCGGAAGATGTTCTCCAGGACCACGATGGAGCTGTCGACCAACATGCCGACGCCCAGTGCAAGCCCACCAAGAGTCATCAGGTTCAAGGTGAACCCGCCGAAATAGATCAGCGCGAAGGTCGCGATGACGGAGATCGGGATCGCCAGGGAGATTACCAGCGTGCTGCGGAAGTTGCGCAGGAAGAAGAGCAGCACCAGGATCGCCAGGCCTCCCCCGTAGAACACCGACTGCGCGACGTTTGCGATCGACCGTTCGATGAAGTTGCCCTGGTTGATCACCGGGACGATCCGGATCTGCGGAAAGGCCTTGTTGGCTGCGTCGATCTCGGTAAGCACCCTTCGAGAGACCTCGACGGTGTTGGCGTCCGCCTGCTTCCGGATCGCCACCCGAATGCCGCGTCCGCCGTTGACGCGCACGATCCGGGTGAGCTTCTCGTAGGTGTCCGTGACACCGGCGATCTGGCCGAGCGTCACGGGGGCGCCGTTGCGCTGGAGGATGACCGTGTTGCGGATCTGGTCGAGGTTTGCGAACTCGGCCGGCGCGCGGAGCGTGACCTCGTACCGCCCCTGTTCGATCTGTCCCGCCGGCAGGTCGAGATTGGCGTCGCGGATCGCCACGAGCACCCGGTCCAGGGGCAGCTGCAGGGCGTTGATCCGGTCGGGGTCGAGCTCTATCCTGACCTCCCGGTTGTACCCTCCCCAGACGTCGACCTGGGCCACTCCCGGGATGTGGGCAAAGCGATAGCGGATCTGGTCCTCGATCAGCTGGGTGAGCTCCACGGGGTCCAGGTTGCTGGAGATTCCCAGCAGGACCACCGGGAAACTGGCGATGTCGAATTTGGCGACCCGGGGCCGTACGACGTCCTCGGGCAGCTCGTTGATCTCGTGTTCCAGCTTGGCCTGGACATCGAGCGCGGCGGTGTTGATATCCGTGCCCCAGACGAAGCTGACGCGGATGCTGCTGTTCCCCTCCGACGACTGGGATGTCACTTCCTCCACGCCGGGGACGGTGCCGACGATCTCTTCGATGATCTGGGTGACGAGGCGCTCCATCACCACCGGGCTGGCCCCCTCGTACTCCGTGCGGATGGTGATCGTCGGCAGCTCGATGCTGGGAAGCAGGTCGATCCGCAGGCGGCTCAAAGACACTGCGCCGAGAATCACGACGATCAGGGTGACCATCGTGACGAATATCGGACGCCGTACGCTGAACTCCGGCAGGTTCATTTCCCGGGTGCTTTCGGATCGGCGGAAGGGGATTCGCTCTCTCCGGCGGGAATGGTGATCGGGGAGCCGTCATCTACCAGCTGCTGGCCAAGGGTTATGACCCGGCCCGACAGTCCTCCGCCTTCCACCTGGACCCGGTCGCCTTCCCGGATGCCGACCGTAACGTCTTTCCAGGAAACCGATTTGCCGTCCTCGCTCACGACGAAGACCCCGGTCCGGTTATCCCGGGTGGTCAGGGCCTTTTCGGGGACGATCGTGGCTTTGGCCAGGCGGTCGAGCACCACGGTGACCCGGATGAACATGCCGGGCTTGAGTTTGTGCCCCGTGTTTCCGATCATAAGCTCGACGCGCGCCTGCCGCGTCGCCTGTTGGAAGACGGGCGCGATCCGATCGATCCGGCCCTCGAACTGTTCGCCCGGATAGGCGTCCGTGGTCAAAGTGGCGAGCTGGCCGGTACGCATGCGGACGTAGTCTTTTTCGGTGACGAACATCACCCCGGTGATGGGATCGAGCTCGACGATCAGCAGGAGGGATGCGTTTGCCGAAACGGTTCCTCCCTCGTTGGCGAACCGCTCGGCCACGACGCGGAGGTCGCTGCCGCCGGTCCAGCTTGCCCGGACCTTCGTATATCGAAGCCGGATATTGGCCGTTTCCAGCGACGACTCCGCCTTGGCCACCTGGGCCATGGCGACTTCGAGCTGGGCCTGTTTCGTCAGGTGGTTCGCCCTGGCCCCATCGAGTTGGGATTCGGAGGCCACCCCCCGGCCCCGAAGCGTCTGGATGCGCTCGAGATCCCGGTCCGCGATTTCCAGGGCGCTTTTCGCTTCGGAAAGGTTGGCCCTTGCCACCTCGAGATCGGCCTTGGCCTGGGCCACCTCCTGGACGTACTCGTCGTTGTCCAGTTCCGCGACGACCTGCCCCCGCTTTACGGTGTCGGCGAGGTTAACGGTAAGCCGCTCGACGCGGCCGCTCACCTTCGGCGCGACGACGAATTCGGCCCGGGCTTCCAGCGTTCCGCTATAGGTGCGTCGCAGCTCGATCGGTCCCTGCCGGATCGGCTCCACCTCCACCGGCGCCGGTTGGGAAGCCTTGCCCCCTTTGCCTGCCCCCCCGGGGACCTGAAACTGGCGAAAGACCGCCCAGCCCGATCCCACCACTGCGATCAGCAAAAGGGCCAGAATGATGGTTTTACGGTTTGTCGTTTTCATGCCGCATAATCCCCATATCCAACATGATATAGGGTGTTTAACAGATTATGTGGGCAAAAGCGATTATTTGCGTTTCCGGGTTCGGCGAACGCTTTGCACCCTTATGATCACGGTGGCGTACAATGCCTTTGGGAAAGGTGGCGAAAGGGCTGGAACGTATCCCCGCGGCCGGCGGGCTTCGCGATATAATGACGGCATATATTCCGGAAATAACACGGGAAGGGAGGGGGTGTTTCGACCTATGAAGGAAAGCGGCAAAGCGACATTTCAGGTGACCTGCCCCTGTTGCCGATCTACCCTTACGATCGATGCCGAGGCGGCCGTTGTAACGGAGTGCGTGGAGGTTATGGACCCCCGGAGAACCGCCGACCTGAAGGACGCGGAGAAGGTCCTTCGGGAGGAGAAGGCGCGTGTCGATGCGCGCTACCAGGAGATCGTCAGGACCGATAAGGAAAAAGGGGCAACGATGGACAGGAAGTTCAAGGAGTTCCTCGAGAAGAGCCAGGGAGAGACCCCTTCTCGTCCCTTGCGCGACGTCGACCTCGATTGACCTTCACCGGCCTGTCCGGATGTTCCGCGAAAACCTGACGCTTCGATGGGCGGGGAATAGGGCATGAACAAGGCGGAGGCGGAAGCGGAAGGAAAAAAGCCGG
Source organism: Candidatus Deferrimicrobiaceae bacterium (assembly GCA_049578085.1). Taxonomy (GTDB): domain Bacteria; phylum Desulfobacterota; class Deferrimicrobia; order Deferrimicrobiales; family Deferrimicrobiaceae; genus CSP1-8. The sequence goes on along the minus strand of JBAULH010000039.1, from coordinate 19,364 downwards.
TTTCCCGGATCCCGCGCTTTTGGGTGGTCGCCTTTCTCGTTCTTCTCGCGGTCGCCGTCCTGGTAGCGGTCTGGGTTCGGCAAAATGTGTACGCGTCGAAATTCACGCCCGTGACCCTGACCCGGGAAGAGAACGCGGTTCTCCAGGACAAACTGGCCCGGCTCCGGCAGGAAGAACCGGTCCCCGCTTCGCCTGAAGCCGTTCCCGGCAAACCGCTGTCTCCCGAACCGTACTCCGAAGAGGGTGCGAACAGGCATGTCCAGCTCTCCGAGCGGGAGCTGAACGGTCTCATCGCCGGTACTCCCGACGTCGCGAGGACGGTCGCCGTTGATCTGTCCGACGACCTGATCAGCGTAATACTGGTCCTGCCCGTCGATGACGAGGTCCCTGTCCTCGGGGGGAAAACGTTCCGGATTCATATGGGACTCGCCGTTCGCTACGAGGGGGAGAAACCGTACATCGCGTTGAAGGGGGTGTCCCTGGGCGGGATTCCCCTGCCGAACGCCTGGCTGGGATATCTGAAGAATGTGAACCTGGTGGAGGAATTCGGATCCGGGGACGGGTTCTGGAGGATTTTCTCCGAGGGAGTTAGGACCATTGAGGTGCGGCAGGGCAGGATGCGAATCACCCTGAAGGAGTAGGTTCCCGAAGTTCCGAAGGAGACTTGCGGCCGTGACATCCATTCCTATCCGGAAACTCGGCACGGACGGCCCCGAAATCACCCGGATCGGGTTCGGCGCATGGGCGATCGGGGGCGGCGGCTGGGCCTTCGGTTGGGGCCCGCAGGAGGATTCGGCATCGATTGCGGCGATGCGCCATGCCTGGGAGCGGGGGATCAACTGGATCGACACGGCCGCGGTCTACGGGCTCGGACACTCCGAAGAGCTGGTAGGAAGGCTGCTGCGGGAGCTTCCGTCGGGGAACCGTCCGTACGTCTTCACGAAATGCGGGCTGGCCTGGGACGAGAAGAACCGGATGGGGGAGATCCGGCGGGACCTGCGACCCGAGGCGATCCGTCGCGAGTGCGAGGCATCGCTGCGCCGCCTCGGCGTGGAGCGGATCGACCTCTTCCAGTTCCACTGGCCCGACCAGACAGGCACACCGGTGGAGGATTCCTGGGGCGAGATGGAAAGGCTCGTCGAGGAGGGGAAGGTGCGGTGGGGCGGCCTCTCGAACTTCGACGTCGATCTCCTGTCGCGTTGCGGGAAGGTTCGCCATGTCGACTCCCTCCAGCCGCCTTTCTCGATGATTCGCCGGGAGGCCGCGGGCGCGGAGATCCCCTTGTGTGCCGGGAAAGAGACCGGCGTTATCGTGTACAGCCCGATGGCGTCTGGGCTCCTGACAGAGAAGTGGACGGCCGACCGCGTAGGAAGACTCGCTCCGGACGACTGGCGCCGCCGCATGCCCGAATTCCTCCCCCCGAACGTCTTGCGGAACCTCGCACTCCGGGACGCGCTCCGGCCGATCGCGGATCGGCACGGGACGACGGTCGCCGCGGTCGCGGTGGCGTGGACCCTTTCGTGGGAAGGGGTCACGGGCGCAATCGTCGGGGCGCGCTCGCCGGAGCAGGTGGACGGCTGGGTCGGAGCCGCGAATCTTACGCTTTCGGGAGAAGAGCTGAAAGAGATCGCGAGCGCGATCGAGCGGACCGGTGCCGGAGCGGGACCGAGCCGCCCCGGGAAATAGCAGGTCTTCGGCCGACCGGTGCCGGAAGTTTGTTTTATGGGGGAGCAGGTGCGGGTCAGGTATTCTCGCACCATTCCCGAGCATTCTGGAACATCCGAAGCCATGGGGAGGACTTCAGGTTTTTCTTCCACTCCTCTGACATAAATCCCCATTGCCACTTAAGATATGTCCGCTCCGGATGTGGCATGATCGCCAGGTGCCGGCCGTCGGAAGAACAAACGGCCGCAATTCCGCTTGCCGATCCGTTCGGGTTGAAGGGATACTGCATCGTCACCTTTCCCCTGTCGTCGACGTACCGGGCCGGGGCGAGACTTCGGGACTCCACCCTTTTTTGGATCTTCCGATCGGGGAAGTAGGCCCTGCCTTCGCCGTGGGCGACCCAGATCCCGAGTGTCGAGCCGGCCATGCCCTTGAGCATGATGGAGGGGCTCGGGAATATCCGGACGGTTGCGAACCGGGACTCGAACCGGCCCGAGAGATTCTGTATGAAACGGGGCTGGTTCCTGTCCTCGATCCCGGCCCACGGGACCCAGCCGAGCAACGCCATCAGCTGGCATCCGTTGCAAACGCCCAGGGAGAACGTATCGGTACGTTCGTAGAACCTGCGGAACTGTTCGAAAATCCCCCGGTTGAAACGGATCACGCCGGCCCAGCCCTTGGCGGAGTCGAGGACGTCCGCGTAGCTGAACCCCCCGACGAAGGCCATCCCCCGGAACCTGTCGAGGTCGACCTTCTCATCGAGGAAATCGGTCATCGTCACGTCCCAGGCGTCGAAACCCGCAAGGTGGAAAGCGGACGCCATCTCCCGGTCGCTGTTGCTTCCCTCTTCCCGGATGACCGCGACGGCGGGCTTTTTCTTTTTGCGCAGCAGGGCAGGGAATGCGGCCTTTGGCGTGAAGGTGAGTTTGTACGACGGTCCGGGCCGGTCGAAGATGGTCCTTTTCTCCTCGAGGACGCATTTCGGGTTTGCCTGGAGCCGCTCCAGCCTGTGGCTTGTCTCCTCCCAGGTCTCCCGCAGGGCCCTCATGTCTTCGCTCAGTACGATCCGGCCGCCCATCTTTACCTTGATCCGCTTGAGCCCAGTTGTCTGCCCGATGATCCGGCAGGGGACCTTTGCTTTCCTGAACCGGGAGGTGATGGTCCTTTCCTCTTTCGGAAGGTACTCGATGATCAGCCCGAGCTCCTCGGAGAACAGCAAGGGAAGAGGATCTTCGCTTCCCGCAGATATTTCCAGCCCACAGTTTCCGGAAAACGCCATTTCCAGAAGCGCGGTGATGAGCCCCCCGTCGCTTCGGTCGTGACCGGAGAGGATCAGGCCCTTCGCGATCAGCTCCTGGACCACGCAGAAGGCGTGTTTCAGAAGCATGGGGTCGTCCACGTCGGGGGACTGGTCGCCAATCTGGCCGTACACCTGAGCAAGCGCAGATCCGCCAAGCCGGTTCCTGCCGTTGCCCAGGTCGATGAGGAGGATCCGGCTCTTCCCCGGCCTCTTGATGTCGGGCGTGACCACTTTCGTTACGTCCGGGCAAGGGGCATAGGCCGAGATCATGAGCGTCCCCGGGGATTTCACCGTCTCGCCCGTTTCCCCGGAGGCGACCTTTGCCGCCATGGAGAGGCTGTCTTTTCCCCCGTCGATCGCGATCCGTAACGTGAGCATGATGTCCCGGAGCGCAACGGCCGCGTCGTAGAGTTTCGCCCCCTCGCCGGGAAGCTTCGCGGCCCACATCCAGTTCCCGGAGCATTTCACGTCTTCCAGTTTTGTAATCTTTGCCCACACGAGGTTGGTCAGCGCCTCTCCGACGGAAAGCCTTGCCATTGCGGCCGGGTCGATGAGCGTTTTTACCGGCTGTTCGCCGATCGAGATGGCCGCTCCTGTGAGACCGAAGTGGCTCTGGGCGACGACGGCGACATCCGACACGGTAAGCTGCAAAGGCCCGGCGCACTGCTGCCTCGCGACCAGCCCCGTGACGCTCCTGTCGACCTTGCTCGTCAGGAACCGCTTCGACCCGACGGAGACAAGCTTTAGGACCCGCAATAGTGCGTCCCGAACGGTTGCGTTCCGGGGAAGTTTCAGAGGAAGCAAGGTCGGCGGGATCCGGTTGAGACGGAACGTCTTCTGCGGCATGTCGCCCAGGATCTTTTCCAGGTCGAGGTCGACCGGCGTGCTCCCGTCGTTCTCGTCGAACAGGACGATCCGGCCGTCCCCCGTGATCCGCCCGATGCAAGCACAGGGGACCTTCTCCCTCCAGCACATCTCCTCGAACAGCTCTGCGTTTTCGGGCCGGATGAGGAGAGCGTTCTGTTCCTGGTATTCGGCGCCCCAAAGCTCCAGGACGGACAGGGTGTCGTCCCCGCTCTGGATCTTCCTGACATCGATCCTTGCCCCCGCAGGGTAGATGATCTCCTTGACGACGTTGCAGTTCCCCCCGGCGCCCTGGTCGTGGATGGCGATGATGGGATTTTTCTCCCCCATCTCGACGCACGCGCGGATGACGCGGTTCATCTTCTGTTCCATCTCGGCGTCGCCACGCTGGACGGCGTTGAAATCGAGCTCCGCGATGTTTTCGCCTTGGATCATGCTCGACGCGGCCCCGCCTCCCATGCCGATCCGGTACGCGGGCCCCCCGATCTTCGTGACCAGCATCCCCGGTTCCGGCAGGCCCTTTTCCACGTGCCGGGAATCCATCTGCCCGATTCCGCCCGTGAACATGATCGGCTTGATCCATTCCCTGCGTTCCCCGTCCGGGAGCCTGAGGCCGAACGAGCGGGTCACGCCCTGGATGACCGGCTCGCCGAACTTGTTCCCGTAGTCGGAGGCGCCGTTGGAGGCCTCGATCTCAACCTGTCGCGGCGTGGCGAGGTTGCCCGGGTACTCGAAGGAGGGGTCCTCCCAGGGGAGCCGGTAGCCGGGGATCCGCAGGTTCCCGACGCAGTAGGCGGCTGTCCCGGCGACGACGAGCCCTCCCTGTCCCACGGCCTGGACGTCCCGGATCCTTCCCCCCGTGCCCGTCTCGGCCCCGGGGAACGGGGCGACGCCGCTTGGGAAGTTGTGCGTCTCCGCCGTGAAGGTGAGGTGGTATGTCGGGTTCGCAGAGGAAAGCCTCGAGTAGGTACCGGGTTGCTCGGGGAGAATCGTCCGGATCCGGCATCCCTTGATCGTGCTCGAGTTGTCCCGGAAGGCGATCACGCTGTTTCCCGGGTTGGCTTTTAGGGGCGCCTTGACGATCCGCATCAGGGTTTCCGGGATTTCCTTCCCGCCGATGACCAGCTTCCCCTTGAAGAACCAGTGGCGCGAGTGCTCGCTGTTGGACTGGGAAAGATCGAAGCACTCCACGTCGGTCGGGTTGCGCTTGAGGTCTTTCACGAAGAGGTCGTAGTAGTATTCGATGTCCCAGGCGTCCAACCCCAGCCCCAGTTCCGCGTTGATCGCTTGAAGAGCCGAGATCCCCTCTTCGATGAGCGGGACGGTTTGGCAGGGTTCCGGCGTAATTCCCGTCTCGAAGGTGGACAGCGGTTCGGGATAGGGGCATTCGGTCATCCGGTCGTGGACTTCGGACAGGAATTTGTCCCGTTTTTCTTTGCCGAGCTGCGAATCGGACAGCAGCTTGAATTTTCTCGACCGCTCGATTCGTTTGATTTTGTCCAGGCCGCAGGCCCGGCAGACGGAAACGGCATTCGTCGACCATGCCGTCGTGAAGTTCATCCGCGGGCCCACCTCGAGGAACTGGATCGGGCCGTGGAAACTGCCGGAGGCGAACCGGTCCGGCTCGAACGTTTCGGCCAGAAGCCATCTGAGCGTGTCGAACTCCGCATCGCTTAACGGGCCGGACGTCTCGATGTTGTAGCAGTACTCCGTTTCGATCCCTTTGATGTGCGGGGAGACGCTTTTCCTGGCGAAAGAGAGGAGACTGTCCCGCTTCGTATCCGAGAGCGCGGGATTTCTATAGAAATGCAGCAGTTTCATCGAAAGAACCGGCACTTTCCGGGGATGATGGGCATCCGGATAACGGAGTCCGTTCTTCTTTGTTTTCCATGAAGATATCTACGGTGGTTCCATGGTCATAGTATCGGGAATTCCGGAAATTCTCAAGGCCCCGAAACGGCGAATCCCTCCGATGAGGGACAGGGGGAAAGCGGCCTTGGCATTTCCCCGAATAGGCGCTATCCTTTTTCCCCGAATGGCCTGCTGTATTTGTGACAGGGATTTCGAAAGAAACGCCGGCGATGTGAAACGGAGGGTAATGATTTGGGTCTCTGGTCTCCCTTTGCCGCCTTGGCAATGCTGGTTTGTATCAGCGGAATGTTATCCCTGTGGAGCGGATGGCAAGGGATCGCGAGGAAATTTCCGCATAGGGAGGTTCCGGATTCCCGGAGATATACTTTCGTGAGAATGTCCCTGGGAAGCGGATTGTACCCCGCGGGCTACGGGGGAGTGGTTATCGTCCGATTGAGTCCGCACGGGATAGGATTGTCGGTGATTTTTCTGATCCGGGTCTTCCACCCCCCGATATTCATTCCCTGGTCCGAAGTGGCCCGTTGCGCGCGGGAGATGGTTCGCGGGACCTACGTCACGATTCTTTCGCTTCGGGAGGAAGAAAGCGAATTCGCCTTCTACGGGAAATTGGGGGAGTCGATCAATCAGATGTACCTTTCGGGAAAATCCGCCAAAACCATCTGACTTCTTCCCGCGGACCCGTTTCCCTTCTTCCCCCGTTACTGCGGTACGGGTTCCCCGGCCTTCACCGCGAAATAGGTGCCCCGAATGCCGATGGAGGCAACCGGCGTGTCGAAACGGGCCGATTCGGGGGCCAGCTTGCCGATGAGCCCGGAGAGGTACGCCATGGTCCCCTTGGTGAGGCGGGTCACAATGCCGAGCTCTCCTTTTGCGGGAGAGAACAGGAATGTTTCGATGACGAGGTTGCTATCCGGCCCGAGCGAGAGGGTGGAGTTGTCCCGGAGGATGACGCCCAGTGACCCGTCCGAGCCGGTGCTCAGGATGTCACCGACAACAAGCTTCGTCCCTGCGGGTGCCGGGAAAACCTTCCCTTCGCGGGAGACCGTAACGAAGCCTGTGGAGTTGTGCAATACGCCGATCGTCTCCTGGGCAACGGCGGGAAGAGCCCCCGCCAGGAGAAATACCGTAATCAGTAGGATAACGAAGGGCAGTCTGGTCCTCATGGCCTTCCTCCCTGAAAATGACAAGGTTCCGGTCCTCCTGTTTGTACTGCTTCCACGGAAATGACATGAAAGATGCGTGCCAAATGGCGGGGGGAAAAAAGGTGAAAAGAAACAGTGGGTTCAAGGGATAAGGGACGGGGAGGGGGAGACCAGTACAGGGGGTGAACCCTGGAATGTCCCTGTGGATGTGACCAAAATCGTCACCTGCCGGGAAAGGGAACGTCACCGGCTTGCCCCCTGCCGGAAATCACGATACCTTCGATATCGAACAGGCGGAGATCGTCTTAAGCGATTCGTTTGGCGGAAGCGGAGTGCGGGGCACGGTTCTATAAGGATGCGGGAGGAGCGGGGAACGGGATGGATTCCTACGAGGTTTGCCAAAACGCCGCCGATGCGATCGGGAGGGTAGGGGCCCTGATTATCGCCTCCGGGGCCGGAATGGGGGTGGACTCCGGTCTGCCGGACTTTCGGGGGGAGCGGGGATTCTGGAAGGCGTACCCGATGTACGAGCGGCTGGGAATTTCTTTTGTGGGAGCGGCCAACCCGACCCATTTTCTCAACGATCCGGCGTTCGGCTGGGGGTTCTATGGTCACCGGACCCATCTCTACCGCCATACAGAGCCCCACGATGGGTTTCGGATTCTCAGGCAATGGATCCGTCGTTTCGGCCTGGCGCATTTCGTCGTTACCTCCAACGTGGACGGTCATTTCCAGAAGGCGGGATTCGAGGAAGAGAGGGTGCTGGAAGTCCACGGCTCCATACACCACCTGCAGTGCCTTTCGCCCTGTTCCGACGCGATCTGGCCGAACCGGGAGGAGATTCCGGTCGATCACCGGACCATGCGCGCCCTGCATATCCCCGGATGTCCCCGTTGCGGCGGCGTGGCCAGGCCCAATATCCTGATGTTCGGTGATTTTTCCTGGCTCGGCTTTCGCACCGAACGTCAGGAGAGTCTGTTCGGGACATTCCTCGAGGAAACCAGCGGATTAGAGACGGTGGTCATCGAAATGGGCGCCGGAACCGCCATTCCGACCATCCGCGGCATGAGTGAACGTCTCGGCCGCCGGCGCGGGGTGACGGTCGTCCGGATCAATCCGCGGGAGCCGTGGATTGACAAACCCCACCTGTCGATCCCCGACGGTTCTTTGTCTGCGCTGAAGAAAATCGAGGCGATGTTGCCCGAAGAACGAAAGGGTTAGGGTCCGGTCACCGGGATGGTTTCCCCTGTGTATCCCCCGAGAGAAAATCTTTCAGGTTCTTCTCCGTCACGTGCCATCGTTTCCCGATCTTGACCCCCTTGATCCTGCCCGACCGCAGATACCCCTGCACGGTGATACGGGAAACCTTGAACATCGCTACGAGGTCTTCCACCTCGTAGAGTTTTGTCCCGTTGATTATCTTCAAAGGGTTAGCTCTCCATTCGTTATGCCTGCTTCGGGTAGCGAAGCATTTCATAGACGAATTTGCGGAATTCATGCCCCGTCTCCCGGGAGGGATCTTCCCAGGCGGGCTTCCCGTTTTCGTTGATCAGCCCTGATCCGGGCTGCTGCCTGCTTCCTCCCTGCGGGATCGTCAACCGCCTTGCCAGAGACCGCAACCGCATTTCGTCGATCAGTCCGAGGCCAACGTACCTCCCGCTTCTGCCCTGTCGCAACGCCAACCGCCTAAGCAAGGAGAGCATCCTCACCTCCTTTACGGCGGGGGAGAGGAAGCCGGAGATCTGGCAGCGTCCCACCCGCGGTTCGAAAGGTTATCGCTGATCGACGTGAACCCCATATTTCCCTCCTTATCTTATTTTCAAGTAATACGAAACATATATTATCTTGTCAATACATATTTTAACAATATTTATATATTTATTTTACAAATAGATATTGAATATTAACGGTATTATCTAATCATGAACCATCGCATATGGGAGTGAGGAAAATACGATTGGATCAGGAGGAAGGAGTCGTATCCGGCTGTGCCAGCAACGGCACGGATCAAAGGTCCATCACGAGCTTGTTGGCGGGGGAGGTATCGATCGTGTTGCCGAAAGCCTCCAGGGTCGCCGAGACCGCCCGGAAATCCTCCGTGGGGGAAAAGACCGGATCCACGGAACCACTTCTCTCCAGGGCGTCGAGAACGGTCGTTATGGTGATCTTGTGGATGTCGCGTGCAGGCTGATAGGCGGGTTCTTCATATTTCTCAAGTATCGTGATAGAGAAAACCCCGCCGGCGGAAAGATCCGACAGGATCGGACGTACCAGGTGGGCAGGCATTCCCAGAACGTCGGCGATTGCAGGGGCGGTCAGCGGTTTTTCTCCTTCGGAGAATTTCCGTATCACCACCCGGGCGATCAGCAGGGAAAGAAGCTTCCTGTTGTACGGGGAAACTTTCTCCGGGTCCGCGGGCCCCCCGTAGGTGTGTATGTTCTGGACAGCATGGGAGAGTTCCGATCCGAAGAGGACGATCATCCAGCTGATCTGCAACCAGGTCAGGAACAAAGGCAGGGCGGCAAAGCTTCCGTAGATGGCGTTGGCCCGCGCCACGCCGACCTGGAAAGCGATGTATAACCACTGAAAGGCCTGGTAGGCGGTTCCGCTCACCACGGCCGCGATCAGGCCTGACCGCAAACGGACCTTCGTGTTCGGCATGTAGATGTAAATGAAAGCGAACAACGCCCAGATCAGCACATAGGGAATGATGTCCAGCAGGAGGAGGATCGGACCCGGGGGCAGGCCGAGGCGGGAAACGATCTCCGCCACGTATTTCACCTTGCCCGCCATCGTTACCGTCATGCTGCTTGCCATGACAAAGAGGAGAGGGCATACCATCACGACCGAAAGGTAGTCGCTGCTTTTCCGGCCAAAACTGCGGGACTTTTCGACTTTCCAGACATCGTTGAACGACTTTTCGATGTATCCGAGCACATTCACGACGGACCAGAACAGGAGGGCGACTCCGATCCCAGCGACGATGCCTCCCCGGGTTTTCTGGAGAAGGGAGTTGGAAAATTCGAAAACCTTCAGCAACACGGCCTCCTGGCCGGAAAATTTTTCCAGGAGCTGGAATTGGAGTTTCTTGTCGAACCCGAATCCCTTTGCGATGCCGAAAATCATCGCGATGATGGGGACGATCGAGAGCAGGGAATAGAAGGTCAGCGCCGACGCCTTCACGGAGCAATGATCATCCTGAAAGCCCCGTATCGTCATGAGAAGGATCTTGAGCGTGCGTACGAAATACGCTTTTGTCCGGGAGAGGCCCTTTTCCGACAGCACCCAGATGTCGGTTCTGAGGAAATCGAGCGTGGCGGAGATCATTTTCTTCATCGTCGGCCTTTCCTGAAACGAATCCTATTTTCCCCCCGAAAAGGAATCGATGACGGGGCTACATATTTTTACAGGAAATATTTTCTCAGATTTTACGGTTCGAGAGTTTGGTAATTTCTTCCGGAACGACGCTTAAAAAATGGGCATGCTGTTCGGCTTAGATGAAAAACCTGTTGCCGGACCGGCCGCATTTTTTGTTATATCAATACGCGTAAATATTCCGCATGGTAGTCCACAGGTTATCCACATTCTTTGTGGAAAGGCAGGGGGAGTGGGTTATCCCCCTGCCGTGACGCGATTAGTAGTTCTCCGGCGCAGGGACGAACCAGGCCTGGGGGTGGGCGCACGTGACGCAGCGTTCCGGCGCTTCGGTACCCTCGTGAATGCGTCCGCATTTGAGGCACTTCCACCGGATCGGTTTCTCCCGCTTGAACAGGGTCCCGTTCTTCAAACGCGCGAGCAAGGTCTGATAACGCTTCTCGTGCTCCACTTCCACCTCGGCGACACGGAAAAAAATCGCCGCGGCCGCCTTGAACCCTTCCTCCTCGGCGATCTTCCCGGAAGTCGGGTAGATATGGGACCATTCGTCGTGCTCCCCGGCGGCAGCCGCCTCCAGGTTGACGGCGGTGTTGCCGATCCTGGTCGGGTAGGCCGCGGTGATTTCGACGTCTCTTCCCTCGAGCAGCTCGAAGTAGCGCTTGGCATGCATTCTCTCGTCGGACGCCGTTTCCAGGAAGATGCTGGCGATCCCTTCGAGTCCCTCCTTGGAGGCGATGCTCGCAAAGAAGGTGTACCGGTTCCTGGCCTGTGATTCCCCGGCAAATGCCGCAAGCAGATTCTTTTCCGTCCTCGATCCTTTCAGTTCCATGAACTTTCCTCCTGTTTGGGTGGTTCCCTGGATGGGTTACGATAGTATCACCGGGTCGCCGACAGGAAAATAAAAAAGAGCCCGGCCCGTTGTGCGGGCCGGGCGGTCGGTATCGGCATCAGGCGTGCATGCTAAGGATCGCTTCCGCCTCGTCGGATCGGGCCCGGAAGATCTTCTCCGGTTTCACGAGCATGACGGGACGCTTCGTCGTGTAGACGACTTTCTCCGCGACGCTCCCCATGAGGGCGCGGGCCGGTCCCGTGCGCCCGTGCGTACTCATGTGGGGGGACAAGGACAAGCCCCCGGTCCGGGTACCGGATGGTATGATGGGCCCTGGGCCACCCGGTGTCTGCGGGAAACCCTGCTTTCTCCACTAATGTCGGAACGCTGACAGGAATCGCTCCATGTCCCACAGTGTCCTCGTGATTGAAGACGACAGGGATATCGCCCGCCTGCTGGAACTTCACCTCCGGGATGAGGGATATGCGGTGAGCGTCGTTCACGACGGGAAAACCGGGCTTCAGAAGGCTTTCGCGAAGCCGTACGACATCATCATCCTGGATCTCATCCTTCCGGGGATGGACGGGCTGGAGGTATGCCGCCACATACGAACGGGACCGGACTACACCCCCGTTCTGATGCTTACCGCAAGGTCCACGGATGTGGACCGGATCCTGGGACTGGAGATGGGGGCGGACGACTATCTTACGAAACCCTTCAACGTCCGCGAGCTCCTGGCACGGGTGAAAGCCCTTTTGCGAAGAGTGGAGGCGCTGCGGGGGAAAGACCCTTTGACGCCGAAAAAGACGATATGGGCGGGCGACTTGACCATCGACCCGGAGAAACGAAAGGTGACCGTTTTGGGGAAGCCCGTCCACCTGACCGCGCGGGAATTCGAACTTTTGCTGGAATTCGCCCGCCATCCCGGGCGGGCCTACACCCGAGGCCAGCTGCTGGACAAGGTGTGGGGATACAGCTATCAGGGGTATGAACACACCGTCAACTCCCATATCAATCGTCTCCGGGAAAAGATCGAAATGAATCCGGCCAGCCCCCGGTACATCATTACGATCTGGGGGGTCGGCTATCAGTTCGCCGAACCGGAGGATCGGGAAAAGGGGTAGCGGGTGTTCAGGACGCTTTACGGAAAACTCTCCGCCGTCCTGCTGCTTCTGTTTTTCGGCATCGGGACTCTGTTCGTTCTGTTGACCCTTTTCACCACCCGGGTCCATCTCCAGGAAATGACCCAAAAACTGAACCGGTCCCTCGCCCGGCACATCGCCTCGGAGACCCCCCTGATTCAGGGTGGCCGCGTCCAGGAAGGACCGATCCGGGAGATCTTCCACATGCTGATGGCCGTCCATCCCGGGATCGAGGTGTACCTGCTCGACAAGGAAGGCAAAATCCTCGCCTACTCTGCCCCCCCCGGCAAGGTGAAACGGGAACGGGTATCCCTGAAACCTCTCGAGATGTTTCTGGACGGGACCGAGGCGTTGCCCATTCTGGGTGACGACCCGCGCAGCCCCGGAGGAAGGAAGGTTTTCTCCGTCGCTCCCGTCCCTCCTGGGGGCCCGGCGGAAGGGTATCTCTACGTCATCCTGGGCGGCGAGGAGTACGACACGGTCTCCCGCATGCTCCAGGGAAGCTACATTTTGCAACTGAGCACCTGGGCGGCCGCGGGCGGGGTACTGTTCGCTCTCCTGGCAGGTCTGCTCCTTTTCTACCGGCTCACCCACCGGCACAGAAGGCTGGCGAAGGCTGTGGAGGACTTCCAGCGAAGCGGGTTTTCGGACAAACCCGAGATTTTAGAGCGGTTCGAAGCGGGCAAAGGGGACGAGATCGAGCGGCTGGGAGCCGCCTTCGCGCAGATGGCGGACCGGATCGTCCAGCAGATCCGGGACCTGAGGCAGGCCGACGGTCTCCGGCGGGAGCTTGTTACCCACGTCTCCCACGACCTGCGCACGCCGCTCACCTCTCTCCAGGGGTATCTCGAAACCCTTTCCATGAAAAAGGGCGAGCTATCCCCGCGAGAACAAGAGGAATATCTCCGGATCTCCCTGAGTCACTGCCGGCGTCTCTCCGCGCTGGTCTCGGAGCTCTTCGAGCTGTCCACGCTCGACTCTCCCGATGTCGCGATTCGGAAGGAACGGTTTTCGCTGGGGGATCTTGCCCAGGACATCGTAGCGAAGTTCCGGCTCGCCGCGGACGAGGAAGCGATCCGGCTCGAGATGCGGATCGAGGAGGGGATTCCTTTCGCACTCGGCGATATCGGTCTCATCGACCGGGTCCTGGAGAATCTGATCGGGAATGCCCTCCGGCATACCCCCGAGGGCGGAAAAATCACCATCGAGGCGAAACGGGTGGAGACCGGCGTGACCGTCCGGGTTTCGGATACGGGTTGCGGCATCCCGCCGGAACGGCTTACCCGTCTGTTCGACCCGATCCCCGGAAGATACGGGGAGCCCGGGAAGGACGGGGAAGGCGCGGGCTTGGGCCTGGTCATCGCCCGCAAGATTCTCGAGCTTCACGGATCCGACCTGCACGTCGAAAGCGTGGTCGACGCCGGATCGACGTTCGAATTCACCCTATCGGAGGCATTCCTTCCACGTCATTTCCCGTGATCAAAACGTGATCCTTTCGTTACGGCCACGTGATGGCAACGCGGCAGTATGAAAGGTAACGCGGCCAGAACCGGCAGGGGCGGCCGCGGGAAAACCAGGACGGGAGGGGGGAGCATGAGTACGAATCTCACGCTCGGCCAGGTCATCACACCCCATGAAACCCCGGGCTGGCGGCGCTTGCGGAAAACGGGGGCCGGTGACCGTGTCCCCCGGCGCAAGGGAAGGATACGCAACCATTGACGGGACAGGAGGCGGATGCATGATGGAAATGCTGATGACACATAGGATGGGAAGGAAGGAGTTCCTGCGGTTCTCCTTCCTCCTGGCGGGAGCCGCGTTGGCCGATTCCACGATCCTGCGGGACAGGGCAGTCGCCGCGGAGGTCCCCCCGGCGCGCGGGAACAAGGAAACGGGGGAGACGGAAAAGATAAAAGTCTATTCCGCTGCCCAAGAGGGGTATGTCATGACGGAAAAAGTGATCAAGACGTCAGAAGAATGGAAGCGTCTGCTGACCCCCGAGCAGTTCGCGATAACCCGGAAAAAAGGTACGGAAAGGGCGTTTACCGGGAAGTATCTGAATAACCACGAAAAGGGGGTCTACCGCTGCGTGGGCTGCGAGAACGACCTTTTCCGGTCGGAGACCAAGTACGATTCCGGAACGGGGTGGCCCAGCTTCTACGAACCGATCGCCAAGGAAAATGTGGACACCAAGACCGACATCAGCTGGTTCGTAAAAAGAACCGAGGTGCTGTGCAGCAGGTGCGATGCCCACCTGGGCCACGTGTTCGATGACGGCCCGAAACCGACCGGGCTTCGGTACTGCATAAACTCGGTCGCCCTGGATTTCGTCAAGACGGGGTAGTCGGGGGGGTAACGGGCGAGCGGAGCGATTGCGCCGCCAAAAACCGCATTTTCAGGAAGGAGCGGGAACATGGGAATGCTTAGCGTAACCGGGATAACCACGGCGTTGGCCCTCGTTACGGTTACTGCGGTGGCCGCCGGGAACGATTCGATGACGAAAACAAAGGAAGCGGCTTCCGGGAAACAGGAGGTGGCTACTTTCGCCGGCGGCTGCTTCTGGTGCATGGAAGCCCCGTTCGACAAACTTCCCGGAGTCATCTCGGTCACCTCCGGCTATACCGGCGGAAAGCAGAAAAATCCGACGTACCAGCAGGTCTCCTCCGGCGGGACCGGCCACGCCGAGGCGGTGCAGATCGTCTTCGACCCGTCAAAGATCGGGTACGGGAAGCTGCTCGATATCTACTGGCGCAATACCGATCCGACCGTAACCGACCGGCAGTTCTGCGACAAGGGATCCCAGTACCGGCCGGCCATCTTCTACCACGGGGATGAGCAGCGCCTGCTGGCGCAGAAGTCGAAGGAGGAGCTGGAGAAGACCAAACCGTTCAAGGAACCGATTCGCACCGAGATCACCCCGGCGGGCGAGTTCTACCCCGCCGAGGAGTACCACCAGCACTACTACAAGAAAAACCCGATCCGCTACAAGTACTACCGATACGGGTGCGGCCGCGACCGGCGGCTCGAGGAGCTGTGGGGGAAAGAAGCCGGCGGTCACTGATCGGAGAAATCCTTCGGAGGTAATGGCGATGTTTTCCTCACGGAAGCTTTCCCTGGTTCTTCCTTTCGCCGTGATCCTTTGTTTCCTGGTCCTGTCGGCATCGGGGGAGTCCGGTGGTCCGAAAACACAGGACGGGGGATATCCTGTGGTCACGTTTTACGTGGCTTGATACGACGTCGGGAAAGCGGCCCTGGAAGGGCTGCACGGGGTAAAAAGCGTAAGGAACGGATTCCGCGGCATGAGGGAAGTCAACACGGTAGCCTTCGACCCCGCGGAGACCACCGTGGAAGAGATGGTGGAAGCGCTGACCCGGGCGGGTACCTTCCGGGGAACGGCAAAATGACGCAGAGGAGCCCCGGGAACCTCCGGTACGGAACCGGGGAAGCCGGGTTCCTTGCCCGCGGGAAAGAACCGGGAAACGGGAGCGGCGTGTCCGGTCGATCGATCCGTTCCGCCGCCTTTCCCGTCCCCCCGGAGGTCTACGCGAGGGTGTCGACCAGCCCCTTTACCGCCGCCACCGACTTGTCCATCATCGCCTGCTCATCGGCGTTGAGCTTGAATTCGATGATCTTCTCCACTCCGTTGGCGCCCAGCACCGCAGGCACGCCGACGAAGTACCCCTTCACACCGAATTCGCCGTTGAGGTGGACGCAGGAGGCGAGAACCCGCTTCTGGTCCTTGAGGATGGACTCGACCATGGCGATCGTGGAGGATGCCGGGGAGTAGAAGGCGGACCCGGTCTTGAGAAGGCCAAGCACCTCGCCGCCGGCCTTGCGGGTGCGGTTCACCATGGCTTCCATCACTTCCTTCGCCTTGGCCGCGTTTCCGTACTTTCGCTCCAGAAGCTCCATGACGGGAATCCCGCTCACGTTTGCGTATCGGACCAGGGGAACCATGTCGTCGCCGTGCCCTCCCAGAGTCAGCGCGGTCACGTCCCGGACGGATACGCCAAGTTCCCAGGCGATGAAGGTGGTGAACCGGGCAGAATCGAGAACCCCCGCCTGGCCGATGAGGCGGTTGTAGGGGAAACCGGTGATCTTCTGGCAGAGGGTCACCATGGCATCCAGCGGGTTGGAGATGACGATGACGAAGGAATTGGGGGCGTGTTTCTTGATCCCCTCGGCGACCTGTTTGATGATTTTGGAGTTGACCTCGATCAGGTCGTCCCGGCTCATTCCCGGTTTCCGGGGAAGACCCGCCGTGACGATGACGACTTCGGCGCCGCTGATATCCTCGTAGTTGTTGGTCCCCTTCAGGGAGACATCGAACGCGTCCACCGGAGAGGCCTCGGCAATGTCGAGACACTTTCCCTGGGGCATCCCCTCGACGATGTCGAACAGCACGACGTCGCCGAGTTCGCGCAAGGCGCAAAGCTGTGCAAGCACTCCACCGATCTGACCGCCGCCGATGATCGCAATCTTCTTTCTGGACATGGGAGCCTCCTTAGGGATGAGAGGTACGATCATGTTGTATATGCCGCCAAAATATACCACTGAGGCGTGGTTGTACAGGGGGTTCGAATGCGCTTCAGCGGGGAGGGGGAGGCTCGGGTTCCACGCCCCTTCCGGCGAACCGGGCCGCGATCTCGCGGAACTCCTCCCGGACCTGCAGGAAGGCGTCCAGCACGTCGGGGTCGAAGTGCGTCTCCCGCTCCCCGCTCATGACGCCGATCGCCTCTTCGTGGGAGAGCGCCACCTGGTATCCACGGTGGTGGATGATGGCGTCGTAGACATCGGCCACCGCCATGAGGCGCCCCGGGATGGGAATCTCCTCCCCTTTCAGGCCGTGCGGGTATCCTCTTCCGTCCCACCTCTCATGGTGGTTGAGAGCGATCTCGTCCGCTATCCGGAGAAACGATTCCTCCCCCAGCAGGGTTTTCGCCAGCCGGATCGTCTCCGATCCATAGATGGTATGCCGCTTCATTTCCTCGAACTCCTCCGGGGTCAGCGGCCCCGGCTTGAGAAGAATCCGGTCCCGCACCCCCACCTTCCCGATGTCGTGGAGCGGGGCGAGGCGGAAAAGGAGGTCGACCGTGGTCTCTTCCAGGTAATGGCGGAAGCGGGGATGGTTTTGCAGACTCCTGGCAAGAGCGAGCATGTAGTGCCGGGTGCGCTGGATGTGGCCCCCGGTCTCATGATGGCGGGTCTCGGCCAGGGAGGCCAGACTCTGGATGATGGCGTCCTGTGTGAGGGCCAGTTTCCGGGTTCTTTCCCGGACCTCCCTGTCGGCCCGGAGGAAGCGCAGCGAGGTGAGCAGCGTGAAGACAAGCCCCAAAGTGGCCACCGGCATGACGGGCGAGAGGAAGATCTGGCGGTGTGCCAGGAGCCAGTAGGAGCCGATACCGATGGCTGCGGCGGTAGGGATGACCGTTGCAAGGCCCCAGATGGCGCGTTCCCTCGCCAGGAGCATCGTCAACAGAAAGCCGGGGACGAGAACGAGGAGGATCTGGAGGCCCCGCGCCCATCGGGGCGTCGCGATCGGGTCTCCCGATAAAAGGTTGTCGATGATCGTGGCGTGGATCTCGACCCCCGGCTGGGCGGCTTCCAGCGGCGTGGTGCGGATCTCCTTGAGGCCGGCGGCGGTGGTCCCGACGATGGCCATTTTTCCTTTCAGCGCGGCCGGGTCCACCGTACCGTCCAGGATGGCCGCGGCGGAGATATGGGGGAAACTATGACGCCGCCCGCGGTAGTTCACCAGAAGGTTTCCGCGACGGTCGAGGGGGATGGTTCTCCCGTTCCACCACAGTGCCTCGACGCCCTCCGGCCCGGTCTCCAAAACGGTGTCGCCGCCGCGGGTCCGCAAGGCAACGGCCAGGGCGAGGCTCGGGTAGAGGAGCCCCCGGTGGCGGATCACAAGCGGAACGCGACGCAACACACCGTCGGGGTCCGGGACGATATTGAAAAACCCCGAGACGCCCGCCGCCCGCGCCAGGACAGGGAGGTTGCAGACGACGCCGGGGGCGTCGAAGAGGCTCGCGGTGCCGTCCGTTCCGCCGCCCGAGCGCACCGCTGCCCGCAGCGGGTGCAAGACGCACGATTCCCCGAGCGACTCGTCGAAGTCGAACTGGTATCCGAGAACGAAGGGCCCTCCGCCAAGGGTCTCCGCCAGGGCCCGGTCGGTGTCGAGCGCCTCCGGGGAGACCCCGGAAAGCCCGATGCCCACCCCCAGGTCGCGCCGGATCTCCTTGGAGAGGAACCGGAGCGACGTCCGGTCGGGCTCGGCGAAGACCATGTCGAGTCCCACCGCCGCCGCGCCGCGCTCCGCGATCTTTCCCAGGAGGCGGGCCACCCGGTAGCGGGGCCACGGCCACTGTCCCAGGCTTGCGAGTGTTTTCTCGTCGAGATCCACTACGACCACGGACCTGCTCACAGGCCGATGGGGAGCGGAACGCAGGAAGGAGTCATACACCTTCCCTTCCAGGAAAACGGCGAGGGAGGGAGGCCAGATGCACAAGGCCCCCGCGAGAAGTGTGAGAAGGAATCCGGGGACGAGGAATGGGAGGATGGGCGGCCTGCGCGGGCGTCGCACCTTATCGCACCGTCACCTCCACGCGGCGGTTCCGCGGTTCGGAGACCTGGTCGCCGGTGGGGATGAGAGGGTTGTCCTTTCCATGAGAGGTTATCTCGATGATGGAGGGGTCCGTCCCGTCCCTGATGAGGAGGGCGGCCACCGCCTCGGCCCGCTCCAGGGAAAGTCCGTAGTTGTGGTTCTTGGATCCCAATGTGTCGGTATGCCCCACCACGCTGATGTCCACGGGTTTGCGTTCCCGGATGGTCCGAAAAACCTTTTTCAAGTCGGCATGTGACTGTCTGGTGAGCTCGGCGGTGTCGTGTCTGAAATACAGGATGAACTGCAGCGGAGCTTGCGGGAGAGCTTCGAGGGCGGGACCGACCAGGGAGCGAACTTCCTCCGCGGGCATGACGGTGGGCTTGCCCGGGGCGGCGCCGGATGCGACGCTTACGGTCTGCCGGGGTTTGGAAAGGATTTGTTCGCCTCCTGCGCCCGACACGATGATCGATCCGGTTTTCCCCTGTTTGTCGGGGAGGAGAACGATGACATCCCGGCGCGACGCCGCGCACGAGGTAAGAAGCAGAAGGAAGACGAAGCAGGCCAGGAG
>JBAULH010000038.1:0-2264 GCA_049578085.1 Candidatus Deferrimicrobiaceae bacterium | reverse complement strand
CAGCATACCTATGACCTGTGTCACCCTGCCGCGTGTGATTCCCTCCTGACGAGATATGTCGGCCTGGCTGGCGATCGTGCCGGAATCAAGCAGCGCCTGCCATTCCATGGCCTTGCGGAGTAGTTCGACCACCCGAGGTGTCCGGAGTTCCCTGGCCAGCTTCAACTTTCTCCGCGGCGCTCGCGCGATGTTCGCCACCGTGTCGGCAGTTTTCCGGCGCGTTAGGGCGCCGATGCTGCCGTTTTTGAAGACATCTTTGGGACCCAAGGATATCTCGACCGTCTGTTCGCGGTAGGCAGCCACTCGGGAGCCGTGGTGGCCGTCCCCCGTAACATGGACGATCCGGAAATACACCTCCGGCTCAACCAATCCCGCACGGGTTCGCAAACTGTTACATTCGGGGAGCCATTTGTTGCAGTCCTCGAACCGTTGTAGCTTCGGAAACCAATAGCAGACCTCGATGGTGTGACGGCCTACCGCTCGATATCAGGTGGCCGTAGTATCCAGCTCAATTTTTCGATGGATGGCGGCATCATGCCGTAGTGGTATCCACCTTTATTTTTCGATCTGGGGCCGGCCATTCTTGTAAGTGATTGATAAACCGTGGGGTCGGAGTATCCAACTTCGTTTTCCGGGATCATCCGGTTTCCCGGGGTTCCCCCCGAAATCGGATCCTAGTCCCTTAAACGACAGTAGGAGGTCCGCCCGTCCCCGGAAATCCTGGAGTAGAGGAAAAGAGGAAGCGGTTGCCTTGCGAAGGGAAAAAATCCCGGGTAGGGCGGAACGGTGCCCGCGAACAGGGGAAACAGGGGAAACGGTAGGATCAGCGGCGGGACGCGAGTGTTTGCGTTTTTGACTCCGGTTCCGGCTTCTGCGGGGACGGGACGATCGAGGCCAGTTCGAGTCCCCTTTCCTGCCGGATCTTGTCGTAGTCGGCGAGGAGATTCTTCGGTATCCCGGCGCTGCGCGGGACGTCTACCCGGAGCGGGTTGATGAACCGGCTTCCCTTCCTCATCCGGAAATCGAGGTGGGGACCCGTGGCGCGGCCGGTCGATCCGACGTAACCGATGATGTCCCCCTGCGCGACCCGGGCACCGCGCCGGATCCCCTTGCGGATCCTGTGGAGGTGCCCGTAGTAGGTGGTGAATCCTTTCGGATGCCTGAGGATCACGAGGTTGCCGTTGGCTCCCTTGTACCCGGCGAACTGGACGGTTCCGTCCCCCAGGGCGGAAACCGGTGTCCCCCGGGGAGCGACGTAGTCGATCCCCAGGTGCGGCCGCCGGATCTTCAGGATCGGGTGCATCCGGCTGTAGGTGAACCCGGAGCTGATGCGGCGGTAGGAAAGCGGTGCTTTCAGGAACGACCGCTGCAGCGATTTCCCCTCTTCGTCGAAATACCCGGCGCGCCCGTCGGGACCCTCGTACCGGAAGGCCCGGTAGACCTTCCCGTTGTTCGTGAATTCGGCGGCGAGGATGTTCCCGTATCGTTTGAACCGACCGTCCAGCCACTGCTCCTCGACGACCATCTTGAAGGTATCGCCGTTGCGCAGGTCGGTCGTGAAATCGATATCCCAGGAAAGGATGTCGGAGAGGGCGTAGGCGAGAAGGCCGGATTCCCCGCCATTGCCGAGTGCGTCGTAGAGGCTGTTCTCGATGGTCCCCCCGATCTTGCTCGTTTTCGTTTCGTACGGGATCGTGATTTTTTCCGCACGGAAGCCGGGGTCGGCATGGGTGATGTTGAGCAGGACGTCGTCGCTGATCTGGTACGTGAGGGAGAGAACGCTGTTGTCCGGGCCCAACTCGATCCGGTACGGTTTTCCGGTGGTGATCTTCCCCAGCCGGTGGACGCCGGCGGACGCTTCCTTGAGGTGGAACAGTTCCTGGGAGTTCAGTCCGTACTTCTTGAAGATGTCGGACATCGTCTCTCCGGGCTTCACCACGTCCCGGATTTCCCGCGACGACTCCCCGGGTGTTTCCGTCTGGGCGTGACCAGGCAATTCCTGCGGGCGGTGGAAAATCTTGAAAAGACTGAACAGGATCAGGACGGCGAGCACAAGCGCAATGACGAGTCTTTTAATCATCTCTCCCCGGCAGAATAAGGAATATTAGGAAATATTGTCCATATTTCCGGGTCGAAGTCAACTTCTTACGGGAGAAGGGTTCTGTAATCGTAATGTTATCTGCAATTTTATATTTTTCTAGATGACAACCAGGCAAGTAAACGCGAAACGGTTCCTGTTTTAAGGTTTTAAAACGGGATGTTGT
>JBAULH010000037.1:0-16320 GCA_049578085.1 Candidatus Deferrimicrobiaceae bacterium | reverse complement strand
CCTCCGGCCCGAGCCTCCTCATCGTCTTCTGCCTCATTCTCCGGAAGTACACGACGTTCGACGCCGGAGAGGAGGCCATCAAGAAGCTCTCGCAGATCGTCACCTACGCCCTGGCGGCCAACATCTTCTTCGTCCTGGTCGAGCTCTTCACGGCCCTGTACAGCGACATCCCCGAACACAAGCACCACTTCCAGTACCTCTTCTTCGGCCTGCACGGCCACCACGCCCTCGTGCCGTTCATGTGGACGTCGCAGTTCCTGGCCGTCACGGCCTTTGTCCTCCTGCTCTTCCCGAAGATCCGGAACAACTTCCAGTACCTGTTCCCCATCTGCGTGGGCATCATCGCGGCCATCTGGATCGAGAAGGGCCTTGGCATGGTGGTCACCGGCTTCATCCCCTCCCCGCTGGGAAAGGTCACCGAGTACAGCCCCACGCTCCCCGAGGGGCTCATCACGCTCGGTATTTATGCCGGGGGCTTCCTCATCATCACGCTCCTGTACAAGATCACCGTCTCGGTGAGGGAGGAGCTGGAGGCCTGACGCGGAACCGTGCGCACCCCTGCGCGATGTCATGAGGTTGCCATGTACCCGGTCACACTGAACGCAAAGGGACGCCGCTGCCTGGTGGTGGGCGGCGGGTGGGTGGCCCTGCGCAAGGTCGAAGGGCTCCTCGCGGAGAGGGCGCAGGTCACCGTGGTGACGCCCGAGGCGGTCGGACCGCTCGCGTCCCTCGAGAAGGACCAGGCGATCACTCTCGAAAAGCGGACCTACCAGCCGGGCGAGGCCGCCGCCTTCTCCCTGGTGTTTGCCGCGACAGACGATCGCGAGGTGAACCGGCGCGTGTCTGAGGACGCCGCCTCGGCAGGCGTGTGGGTCAACGTGGCCGACGACCCCGCGCTCTGCACGTTTCACCTCCCCGCCCGCGTGCGCCGGGGATCGCTGCAGCTGTCCATCGCCTCGGCGGGCGAGTCGCCGTTCGTGGTCCGCCGCCTCCGCGCGTTCCTCGAGCGCCGCTTCGGGCCGGAGTGGACGGCATGGATCGAGGCGGCCGGGCGTTTCCGGGGCGCGGTGCGCGCCCTCGGCCTCTCTCGGGACGAGATGGAGCGGCGGTATGACCTGTTCTTTGACGCCACCGTGGACACCCGGCAGATCCGGGCGCGGGTCCCCGCGGCGGAGGAGCTGGCCAGATGGCTCTCCCCGGACCCGGAGATGCCGAGAGCCGGGCACGCAGAGAACGAAAAAGGATCACCGACCGAACTTGCGTCTCCCGACGGGGCAAGGGGAAGGGCAGGGCTCGTCTCGTTGGTCGGGGCCGGTCCGGGGGACGCAGGCCTTCTCACCCTGCGCGGCTGGCAGAGGCTCATGAGCGCCGAGGCCGTGCTATACGACCGGCTGGCCGTGACCGCGCTTCCGTGCGACCTCCCCGCGAATGTCGGACTCCACTGCGTGGGCAAGGAGGCCGGGCACCACCCCGTGCCGCAGGAGGAGATCAACGCACTGCTGGTGCGCCTCGCCCGCGAAGGAAAGCGCGTGGTCCGGCTGAAGGGCGGCGACCCGTACGTGTTCGGGCGGGGCGGCGAGGAGGCGGAGGCGCTCGCCGCTGCGGGGGTCCTGTTCGAGGTGGTGCCAGGCGTGACCTCGGGAATTGCGGTCCCTGCGTACGCCGGGGTACCGCCGACGCACCGGCATGAGGCCGTCCGGGTGACGTTGCTCACGGCTCACGAATCGAAAAAAAAGGACGGGACGCAGGTACGCTGGGACCTGCTCGCCGCCGATCCCCACGCGACGCTGGTGGGGTATATGGGCGTGACCAGCCTGCCGCATGTCGTGGAGCGGCTCATCGCCGCGGGCATGAAACGCCTCACGCCCGCCGCGGTCGTGGAGCGGGGCACCACCTCCGCCCAGAGGGTGATCCGGAGCACGCTCGCCGAGCTCCCCGCCGCCGTTAAGCGCGCGAGAATCGAACCCCCGGCGCTTTTCATCATCGGCACGGTCGTCCGTCACGCGGACACATTGGACTGGTTCGGGAAACGTCCGCTTTCGGGGGAACGCCTCGTGATCGCCTCTCCGGGAGGGGACCTCGGCACGGAGCTGGACCGGTGCGGCGCAGAGGTGGTCGAAGTCCCCCTGCCTGTCACCCCCGCAGCAAGGGTCGTCCTGGGCGCCTTGCCGCTTACGGGCTGCGTCCTGAGGAGCCCGGAGGAAGCGGACGCGCTCGACGAGGAAAGGGACGGTCCCGGGTGGGATTCATCGAAGGTCGTGGCGTGGTGCTTGAGTCCCGCAGCCGCCGGGAGGGCACGGCTCCTCGGCTGGAGGAATGTCGTGCACATCCCCGATGAAAAACCCGGCGCGGTCATCCGTGCGATGATGCGCGGGTAAGAACCACACGTCAACAGTAAGCCAGCTGTTGTATTTTTAAACACCAGTTGTTGTATTTTTAAATAAAAGAAATTAATCACACCGTTCGAAATTTTCGTTGAGCCGACAAGAAAAAATCCGGCACAACATAAAGGAAATTTGATATGATTATCATTAGTGAAATGTTCACGGATAAGACCTGCGTTTGCAGGAACCACGTGACGAAATCGCTGTACAGTAGCCAGAACGAATCGCCACCATTGCCTGCTATCGCAACCGAAGCCGGCAGAAGTGCGAGGAAACGTACATGCCCCTGATTCCCTATGTGGTCATCTATCTGGCTCTGCTCGTCTTCGCCATCGCCGTCATCGCCCGCTTCATCCTGTGGTCCCGGCTGCCCATGCACGTCCGCTGGGAGTTGTACCCCGTGGCCCACGAAGCGAGCCGGGCGCACTACGGCGGCTCGTACCTCGAGGAGTCCGATTGGTGGATGAAACCGCGCGAAAAGTCGCTCGTTGGGGAGCTCAAGGCGATGATCCCCGAGATCGTGTTTCTGGTCGCGCTCAAGGAACACAACCGGAAGCTGTGGGCCCGATCGTTCCCGTTCCACTTCGGGCTCTACCTGACCGCCTTGTGGGCGGTGCTGATGGGGATTCACGGCTTCCTCGCCGCGGTCACGCCAGCCCTGCTCGAAGGCGTGGTCGGCACCTTGCTGAAGTACACCATCGTAGCCAGCGGCGCCGCAGGCATGGGCCTGGCGATATTCGGCGCCGTGGGGCTCCTCCACCGGCGGTTGAGCGACCCCGAACTCAGGGACTTCACCGCTCCGGCCGACATCTTCAATCTGCTGTTCTTCCTCGCGGTCTTCGGGCTGACGCTGGTCACGTTCTTCACGGTGGATCGTGACTTCTCGAAGTTCCGGTTTCTTGTCCACAACCTCGTGACGTTCAAGATGGAAGCCCTGCCCGGCTCGGGTCTGGAAATCCTTCTTCCGCAGGCCTCACTGATCCTGCTGGGCCTGCTGATGGCGTATATCCCGCTTACGCACATGTCTCACTTCGTGGGCAAGTACTTCGCCTACCACGCCATCCGCTGGAACGACGAGCCGAACCTCCGCGGGGGGAAGCAGGAGGCGGAAATCCAGGAGCTGTTAGCCCAGCCCATAACCTGGGCCGCGCCGCACATCCGGGGGGACGGCAAAAAAACATGGGTGGACGCCGCCACCGAGGAGGTACCGAAATTAAAAAAGACCTGAGCATACAAGACATCTCAAGGGGCGAAGGCCCGCTCACCCACGTCGACATCGAGGACCAGACCCCGCTCCCGCCCCCGTTCGACAAGCTGGAGGAAGAGCCTGTCTTCGCGCCGCTTTCGGACCAGGCCAGAAAGAAGTACGAGTGTCTGGACGACACGATCGCGCTGAGCCTCCCGAAGCCGGCGTCCAAGGAGGAGGAGGAGCGCCTGGTCAACCAGTTCCTCGACGGCATGCGGAAGCTCATCACGCCGGAGAACAACTGGACGTTCCTGCAACCCTTCCTCATGTCGATGGAGCACTGCGCCCGGTGCCACACCTGCTCCGATGCCTGCCACATCTACGAGGAGAGCGGCGGGAACCCGCTCTACCGGCCGTCGTACCGTTCCGAGATCTTCCGCCGCATCTACCACAAGTACATCAAGAACGGCTCGACGTTCAGCCACGGTGACATCGACCTCAACTGGAATACCGTCTCGCGACTCATCGAACTCGCCTACCGCTGCAACCTGTGCCGGCGCTGCGCGCAGACCTGCCCCATCGGCGCCGACAACGCGCTGCTCGCCCGCGAGATCCGGAAGGTCGCCAGTCAGGAGATGGGGATCGCCTCGAAGGAGTGCCATGACTTCGGCTCGATGCTCCAGCTCCGGGTCGGTTCCTCCACGGGCATGAACGCGCTCGTCGTCAAGGACAACGTCGAATTCATCGACGAGGACACTTCCGAAAAGACCGGCATCAAGATCGAGACCCCCTGGGACAAGGAGGGGGCCGACATCCTCCTCATCCACAATGCCGGCGAAATCATGGCGTGGCCCGAGAATCCCGGCGCCTTCGCCTTGCTGTTCAACGCCGCGGGCCTGAGCTGGACGCTCTCGAGCGACATCGCCGCGTACGACGGCATTAACTACGGCGTCTGGTATGACGATGTGCAGTTCGCGCGCGTCGCCATCCTCCACGCCAAGGCCGCCAAGAAGCTCAAGGTGAAGAAGATCGTCCTGGGCGAGTGCGGTCACGCGCACAAGGCCCTCACCGTGATCGCCGACAAGGTCCTGACCGGCGACCTCAACATCCCGCGCGAGAGCGCGTTCACGATCCTCCACGAGATCGTGAAGTCCGGGCGAATCCGGTTCGACAAGTCGCGAAACGACTTCCCGGTCACGCTCCACGACCCCTGCAACATGGTGCGGCTCATGGGCATCGTCCGGCCGCAGCGCGAGGTCCTCAAGGCCATCGTCCCCGAGAACCGCTACCACCCGATGAAGCCCGAGGGCGTCGATAACTACTGCTGCGGCGGCGGCTCGGGGTTCGCCATCATGTCAGCCCACAACTTCGGTGACTGGCGACACCACGTATCGGGGAGGAGAAAATTTCGCCAAATCCTCGAGGCCTTCCAGGACGAGCCGATGGACAAGGACCACCCCAAGTACGTCTGCGCACCGTGCAGTAACTGCAAGGGGCAGATCCGCGACATCATCAAGTACTACAACGCGTGGGAGAAGGCGGGAATCCACTACGGCGGGCTCGTGGAGCTGATGGTGAACGCCATGGTCGATGCGAATCCCGGCTTCATCGACTGGGAGTGGCACTAAGTACTCCGCTGGAGCGAGGGGCCGGTGCGACAAGCGATCCCCGGGCTGCGTCGGGTATCTCTTGTCTCGCGACGAAACCCTTCCGGGGACAGGCCCCCTGCAGCGGCGCTCGAATGCAACCGTATTTGTGAAACGGAGTACTAAGCCCCCGCTACGGATGTACCCTTATGTAGGAATCATCCCCTTTTTGATCGTTGCGAGAGTTTCGAGAATTTTGTTGTGTTTCTGCTCGTCCATCAGAAGATAATCAAGAAGATATTCCTGGACCACCATTTTCCTGCCCCGGAGAACTTGGATCGCCTCGTTGGCCAGTTCCACCGTTTTTTCTTCCAGCTTGATATGCTCTTCAATCATCGTCCAGACATCGTTCAGTTCCTCGGGGGTGAGCGTAATCGTTTTCGATTCCAGGCTCTCTGCAATAAATTCCTGAACGTGATAGTGCATCTGCGAATCGCGCTGGATGATTTCCATCACCAGGCGAATGAGCGGGTTTTTGGTTCGTTCCATCACCTTTCCGGTCGACGAAACGGAAGCGTTCTCGATTTGTTGCCAGCGTCTCATATTGTCGATAATTTTTTCTTGAATTTGTTTGGTAGACATTTGCCTTCCCTCCTGTAGGAATATTTTTTACGCCATTATTGAAAAACATATCCGTTGAAATCAGATAAGTCAATCGTGTCCTTGGTTCCGCGTGGGCCGGATTTCCCCCATCCACCCCTCCCGCAAGGAAATTCCTATCCCGTGCGCGCGGGAATTCCGTGCCGATGACAGCGTGACACGCGAGAGCGCTCCTGTTTCTTATGCTTTCTTCTTCGCGTATCGGGAAAGATAGTCGACCACTCCCTGCGCGGAGGAAACCATGCCTTCGTCACCTTCCTGCCAGTTGGCGGGACACACTTGCAATGTGACGATTGCCATTTTGTGTCTAGGATGCATGCCCCGACGGGAGTTCCATGGTTCGGCCCTTCGTGGAAAAGTGGGGGTGATTCCTCCCCCCGCTATGTGGAATCCGTTGTTATTCCATGAGGTTATGAGGGGTATTCGCCGATCCTTGTCGCCAAAAAAAGAACTTGTAAACGAACTCCGATTGTAGTAGTAGGAATTAGAGGATCTTGCTCGTTTGCAGTAGTAGGAATGAGAGGTCATTGCCCTTGAAGCTTTCCACACGCGCACGGTATGCACTCCGGCTGATGGTCCAGATCGCCAAGCAGGAAGACAGAAACATCCCGGTCAGCCTGAATCAGGTCGCGCGGGAGGGCGAGTTGCCCCGGCGCTACCTCGAGCAGCTCGTCATCGGCCTCAAGAACGCTTCGCTCATCCGCGGCGTGAGCGGGAAGGAAGGCGGCTACTGCCTCACAAAGCCCGCCGGGGAGATCAAGATCGGCGCCATCATCGAGTCGGCCATCGGGCCCGTCAATATCGTGGGTTGCGTGAACGAGCCCCGCCAGTGCCTGAAGGCCGACGTGTGCGAGTGCCGGCTGCTGTGGGTACTCATCAACGGGCGCATCGCCGACGTGCTCAACGAGTTCTCCCTGGCGGACATGCTGGACAAGAAGTGGTACCGGCTCATGTCTCAGCAGCTCACGCAGCCGCACGCCGGACCGACCACCCGGCGTAAATCGCGATCAACCTCCCCCTCAGGAGCGACACAATGACGACGGGAAAAAAGATCCAGGAGAATCGGATCAGGATCGTGAAGGACGACATCACCACACTGGAAGTCGATGCGTTCGTGTTCTACGCGAGCCCCGACCTACAGCTCGGCTCAGGGTATGGCGGCGCCATCTCGATGCGCGGCGGCCCGGCGATCCAGGAGGAACTCAAGAAATTCGGCTCCGTGCAGACCGGCGCGGCGGTCACCACGTCGGGCGGGGACCTCAAGGCGAAGTACATCGTCCACGCCGTCGGCCCCCGGTTCCAGGAGGCGGACACGGAGGAAAAGCTGAAGACCGTCACGCTCAACGCGCTCCAGCAGGCCGAGTCCAAGGGGGTCGAGCGGCTCGCGTTCCCGCCGATGGGCACCGGCTTTTACGGCATCCCTCTCGACGTCAGCGCCAAGGTGACCCTGGGCGCCATCCGGGAGTACCTGAAGAACAACGAGACGAAGCTCAAGGAAGTCGTCATCTGCGCGCGCGATACGAGGGAGATCAAACCTTTCCAGACCGTTCTGGAATCACTTTCCTGATCAGGGAGGAACCGACATGAGCGGACTACTGCACTTTGCGGAGCACAGGCTCCAGGAAGCGGCCCTGATCTTCATGGCCCTGGTCTACACCAAGCGGGTCCTGTGGCTGCTCAAGTTCCCCGCCGGCAAGGAGCGGCAGGCCCCCACGGGGTTGCAGAACACATCGAAATGGGAGGGCGTCTTCTACTCGTGGGCGATCATCGGCATGCCCTGGGTGATGGAGAGCTCGCGCACAAAACCCTTCCTGTACGCCCAGTTCGTGATCTTCCATATCGGCGTGACGCTGGCCATCGCCCTCTCCTTTGTCATCCCGTACGCTCCCGGGGTCCTGGAGAACGGGACGGTCGTGCTCGTCTTCCAGGCGGCCATCTGGGCGGCGTGCGCCGTCGGATGCATCCGAATCATCCGCAGGATCGCCAGCCCCTACATGCGCGCGATCAGCTCGCCGGATGATTATTTCTCGCTCATCCTCCTGACCGTCTGGTTCGCGTTCGCGGGGCTATCCGCCCCGAACCGCCCTGTCCAGGGCGAGGGGCCGCTCCTGGCGTACTTCTTCCTCACGGCGTTCTTCCTGATGTACGTCCCCTTCAGCAAGATTTCCCATTATTTGTACTACCCGTTCACCCGGTTCTACTTCGGCAAGTCCATGGCCCACCGCGGCGTGTTCCCGATCCCGGGGAGCGTGAAGCCCCCTGCCTACGAAGCGGCGCCCGCGCAGGCCGAAGCGACGGCGACCACCGCAACCCACTAAGACTTGCATACGAAAGAGGTGCCACGATGCAGGCTCAGGAAAGATCCTACAAGTCGCAGAAAGTAATCGAGCGGATGAGTAAGAAGCTCAACCGCCAGATCGCGGGGTCGCTGGCGGCGTGTGTGCACTGCGGCAATTGCACCGAGTCGTGCCACTACGTGCTGGCGAACCCGGGGGACCCGACGTATGCGCCGGCCTACAAGGCCGACAGGGTCCGCAAGATCTTCAAAAGACACTTCGACTGGACCGGCGGGGTCCTTCCCTGGTGGGTCAAGGCGGGGAGCGTCTTCACGGACGAGGAGCTCGAGGAGCTCAAGGACGTCGTCTTCGGGAAGTGCACGAACTGCCGGCGCTGCTCGCTGAACTGCCCGATGGGCGTCGACTTCGCCACGGTCAACCGCATGGCCCGCGGCCTGCTGGTCTCGGTGGGGGTCATGCCCACGGGCGTGGCCGTGGTCAGCAAGGATCAGTGGGAGATTGGCAACCAGATGGGCGTCCTCAAGGAGGACTATCTCGAGACGGTCCAGTGGATGTCCGACGAGCTGGTGGAGGAATTGGGCGAGCCCGGGGCCGCGATCCCCGTCGACAAGCCGGGGTGCGAGATCATGTACACGATCAATCCGCGCGAGGCGAAGTACGACCCCCGCACGATCTCCGACGCCGCCAAGATCTTCCACGCGGCCGGCGAGAGCTGGACGATGCCCAGCGAAGGCTGGGACATGACCAACTTCGGCCTCTTCTCGGGCGACGACGAACTGGGCGGAGCGGTGGCCCGGCGCGTCTTCGAGAAGGCGCTCGAGCTCGGGGCCAGGCGGGTGGTGATGTCCGAGTGCGGCCACGGCTATCGGTCCACGCGCTGCGAGGGCCAGAACTGGGCCGGGATGGATGTACCGTTCGCGATGGAGAGCTCCGTCATCACCATGCTCCGCTACATCGAGGAAGGTCGGATCAAGGTGGACAAGACCAGGAACACCACGCCGGTGACGTACCACGATTCGTGCAACAACGCCCGGAGCTGCGGCATGTTCGAGGAGCCGCGCGAGGTCTTGAGGCACGTCGTCACGGACTTCCGCGAAATGTACCCGAACCGCGCAGAGAACTACTGCTGCACGGGCGGCGGCGGCGCCATGTCCATGTCGGAGTACACGCCGCTGCGGCTCAAGTCCGCAAAGGTCAAGGCGGATCAGCTCAAGGCCACGGGCGCGAAGGTGGTCGTCACCTCGTGCCACAACTGCGTCGACGGCCTCGCGGACCTCATCCGGCACTACAAGCTCGACATGAAGGTCACGCAGCTCGTCAATCTCGTTGCGGAAGCCCTGGTGATCGAGGAGCGCGTTGCCGTCCCGGTGGCAAAGATCGCGGCGGTGCTGGCGGGCCGCAGGATCCTCGTCGTGGACGACGAGCCCGACGTGCGTACGTTCCTCACCGCCGTGTTCGAGGATAACGGCGCCACGGTATTCGCAGCCTCGGACGGCGACGAGGGCCTGGCGCTCGCGCGGAAGGAAATGCCCGACCTCATCACCCTCGATCTCTCCATGCCGGGCAAGGACGGCGGGAAGATATACGAGGCCATCCGCAAGGATCCGGAGCTTGCGAAGATCCCCGTGTGCATCGTCACCGGCAAGCCGGAGCTCCGGAAGCTCATCTACGAGCGGCCCGTGCCGCCGCCGGAAGGCTACCTCGACAAACCGGTCAACGAGGAAACGCTGATGACCAATGTCCGCAAGATCCTCGAGATTACGGGGGAACACAAGACACACTGAGGCGCGCCTCTGACAGAACGGGGCTTGGGTGATGGTTCTGCCGTACCAAAGATATTTCGAGGAGATGCCGTGCTACGTCACGGCCCAGGACCGCGGTTTCCGCGTCATCGATGCGAATCGGCGGTTCCGCGAGGATTTCGGGAACCACGAGGGGCGGTTCTGCTATCAGGTGTACAAGCGCCGCCCCGAGCGATGCGAGGTCTGCCCGGTGGACCAGACCTTCCAGGACGGCCAGTGCCACCGGAGCGAGGAGCAGGTCCGCACCCTCAACGGCCGGGAGATCTCGGTGATGGTGTACACCTCTCCCATCCGTGACGAAACCGGCGCGATCACATCCGTGCTCGAGATCTCCGCGGACATCACCGAGGTGAAAAGGCTGCAGCATCAGTTCCAGGAGAGTCAGGCGCGCTATCGCCTGCTGTTCGAGGAGGTGCCCTGCTACATCTCGATCCAGGACCCGGAGCTTCGCATCGTGGACGCGAACCGCAGCTTCAAGGAGAACTTCGGGGACTTCCTGGGCTGCAAGTGCTACGAGATCTACAAGCACCGCGACGAGGAGTGCGTGAACTGCGCCGTGCGGAAGACCTTCAAGGATGGCGGGATCCACCACAGCGAGGAGGTCGTCACCTCCCTCCAGGGGCAGCAGCTGAACACGCTGGTTTTCACCGCCCCCATCCGCGGCGTCGACGGCCAGATCCAGTACGTCATGGAGATGAGCACCAACATCACGCCCATCCGGGAGCTGCAGTCCCAGCTCGAGTCCATCGGCCTGCTCATCAGCTCGGTGTCACACAACATCAAGGGGCTCCTCACCGGCCTGGACGGAGGCAGGTACCTCGTCAACACGGGCCTGCAGAAGAACAACCCGCAGCGCATCCGCCAGGGCTGGGAGATGGTCCAGCGGAACATCGAACGCATCCGCGGGACGGTCATGAACATCCTCTATTACGCGAAGAAGCGCGAGCCGTCCTGGGAGGCGGTGGCTGCGCCTGCGCTGGTGGAGGAGGTGTGCGGGCTCATCGAACCGAAGGCCCTCGAGTACGGCGTGACGCTCCGGCGCGACATCGACGGGGGCGCGGGCGAGTTCGAGGCGGACCCCAAGGCGATGCGCTCGCTGCTCATCAACCTGGTCGAGAACTCCGTGGACGCCTGCAGGGTCGACGCGAAGAAGCCCTCGCACGCGATCACGGTCGGGCTCAAGGGGCTTCCCGATCAAATGGTCTTCGAGATCGCAGACGACGGGATCGGGATGGACCGCAGGACACGAGAGAAGGCGTTCAGCCTTTTCTTCTCCTCGAAGGGATCGGAAGGGACCGGCCTTGGGCTGTTCATCGCCAACGGGATCGCACAGGCGCACTGCGGGCGGATCGGAATCGAATCCGAGCTTGAAAAGGGGACGCGTTTCGTTGTAACAATACCTAGGAGCCGGAAGGAACCCGACCAGGGAGGGAAACCCGAATCCTAAGTGCTGCGCTTCATAATTGCGGCGACGTATTTGTTTTCGGCACGGCACCGAGAGCGTCGATGCGCCGGTCCGGCAAGGCGCGCGACTGAGGATGGGGGGGGACACTCCTGTTTTTCTCGGCGAATACACCAGGAGTGTCCCCCCATGATCGCAAGGAGCGCAACGCAGCCGGGGCGGATGCAGCGGCGCTCGAATGCAAGCGAAATTATGAAACGCAGCACTTAAGGAGGCGGTGCATGGCTGCGGATACAAAGACCATCCTGATCGTCGACGATGAGCCCGACATGCTCACCTTCCTCTCGACGCTGTTCGAGGACAACGGCTACGCCACGGTGAAGGCCCGCGATGGCAACGAGGCGCTGTCCAAGGTCAAGGAAAAGGCACCGGACCTCGTCACGCTGGACATCACGATGCCCAACAAGAGCGGGGTCAGGTTCTACCGGGAGATGAAGGAGAGCGCCGAGTGGAGGAAGGTCCCCATCATCATCGTGACCGGCGTGTCCGGGGAGTTCAAGACCTTCATCTCGACACGGAAGCAGGTCCCCCCCCCGGAGGGTTACCTGTCCAAGCCGATCGACGAGACGGAGATCCTGAAACTCGTGAATAAACTCGCCTGACAGGTCGGCGCCACTCCCGGC
Source organism: Candidatus Deferrimicrobiaceae bacterium (assembly GCA_049578085.1). Taxonomy (GTDB): domain Bacteria; phylum Desulfobacterota; class Deferrimicrobia; order Deferrimicrobiales; family Deferrimicrobiaceae; genus CSP1-8. Next base: position 4,320 of record JBAULH010000037.1, on the reverse strand, counting down.
CGACATTCACAAGACTCCTTCATTCCGATAGCGTAAGCCATTAAAAATATTCAGCCTTCCAGGCGTAAATTGTTTTCGGCCGGAATGGTGGTTATCGGCAGGGTGACGGTAAAGGTTGAGCCTTTGCCTTCCACGCTGGAAACGAGGATACGGCCACCGTGCTTGGCTACAATACCCTGGGACACACTCAAACCAAGCCCTGTCCCTTTCACTCCGGTTTTGGTGGTAAAGAAGGGATCAAAGATCGAATCCAGGATGGTTTCCGGTATCCCGCTGCCCAAATCGATCACTTTCACCGCCACATAATCGGGTTCATCGGCCGGGACCACCAGGACCTGGATTTTCCCTCCTTTGGATGAGGCATCCACAGCATTGAGGAGGAGGTTCAGGAAGGCCTGCCGGAGTTGCTGCCGGTCACCGTGGATGCGGGGCAGGTGCCCACTGCTTTGCAGCTCGATCTTGATGCCCGAGAGCTTTATCTGGTTGGAGGCCAGGTTGATCGTCTCTCTCAGAAGCTCCGAAAGGTCAAGCGGTTGCAGTTGAGAGCCACTTTCCCTGGAAAAGTCCAGGAGATCGCTGATGATCAACTTGGATCGCCCTGCCTCGTCCACCACATCCCGCACCATCTCCTTCCGTTCTTCATCGGAGAGGCGTTCATAATCCTCCAGGAGCATATGGGCGGTGATGGTGATATTGTTCAGGGGATTATTCAGTTCGTGGGCAACACCGGCGGTAAGCGTTCCTACTGCCCGCATCTTGTGCGACTGTATAAGAACCGCCTCTCGGCTCTCCAACTCCTGGATCATCTGATTGATCGCGATGGCCAGGTCGGTGAACTCGTCCCGGAAACTGCGTCCGGGGGTAATCGGGGAAAAATCTCCCGAGGCGATCCGTTTGGCGTACATGGAGAACCGTCGGATGGGGCCCAGAATCCGACTGCCAAGGAGGTACGCATTCAATACGAGAAAGAACAGCAAGAAGACAAGGGAGAAGATGTGGATATGGCGGGAGCGCAGGATGGCCTCGGAAAGTGATTCTTTTTCTTTCTTCATCAGGTGATTTGCCAGGGAGACCATTTCCTGGCCGTGTCTCCTCAACTCTACTTCGATCTCTTTTTTTCTCGGCAGGTAGTCCGGGTTGTTTCCCTTTGTCTGCTCGAGGTCTACAAGCCGCTCGAGCAGAACTTCGTAACGGCTGAAGTTGGACAGGATGGTCGCTTGGCGATCTTTTCCAAGGACCTTTCTGAGCTCTTCTTGATTTTCGTCAATGATCTCCTTCGCTTGATTGACATTTTCCAGGGCATCGTTCAGGTTCGTGCCATAGAGGAAGAAATTCTTTTCGAAGCGGCGGGCCTGCTGGATCTCCAACATGTACGTGTTGGCAATCTCCAGGAAACGGAGTTTCCTTTCGACCTCGTACATGGTGAGCATCATGGCAATGGCAACGCCCACCACAAGCAGGAAGATGAGAAAGAAACCGAGGTAAATATGGAGCCGAAGGCTGTAGCGGCGTCTCGCTAACAGGGCCATTCGGTTGGATTCTACCGCCTGGATTCGCTCGTATCGTCCTTCGAGGGACTTTGCCGGGTCGGCAATGTCAGGGGGAGGGGGCATCCCTTCTTTTGGACTCATTGCGTCTCCGCGGGTTCGCTGGGCTCCTCGAGATCGGCCGTTTCGGAATCGATGGGTGAACCCAAGGCCCGCGCCGCCTTGGCGATGACCTTCCTTAAGTCATCCGGCGTGAAAGGCTTGGAGATGAAGTCGAAGGCCCCTTTCTCCATGGCCTCCCTGGCAACCGCCATCATCGCGTAACCGGTGATCATGATCACCTTGGTACGGGGGGATTTCCGGATGACGTGCTCCAGGATTTCTATTCCATCGATCTCTTCCATGCGGATATCGGTGACCACGATGTCAAAGGTCTTCCGATTGATGCGGTCGAGGGCCTGCCTTGGGTCTTCGAAGACCTCCACATGACAGCCGATCTTGGCCAAGGCCGGTTTGAGCCTCTTGCCCACGATCGGTTCATCATCAAGGAGCAGTATCTCCAGCGGCCCGGCCATGTTTCCCCTCCTATTTTGCCGTGTTCTCCCTGTTCCCGATGGCCCGGATTTCTCCGTGCTTCAACGAAAACTCTCTGCGGCCTTCCGGAAGATGTCGGGGAGGATCTGTACCTCAACCGCGGCAACCTCCGGGAACTCCCCTGCCAGTTTCTTGATGACCTCGGTCTTCTTCTGTTTTTCCCGCTCGAGTGCTTTCGTCTGTACCACCACCGAGGAGCCATCGGCCTGAACCCTCACATCAGGAAACTGATCGATGAGGGCAACCCGTACTCTGCTGGCAAGTGCTTTGTCCTTCAGGCACTTGAGGGAGTAGGTCATGGGTTGGAACTTGCGATACCCCGTTGTTTCCACAATGGTTCGGACTGCCTCATCCGGGTCGATCTGGGTAAGGCTGATCACCATGTCGTAGACGGAGGGGTCCGTCTCATCGACATGATATGCGGCAAGCGACCAGCGCCTGCGAAACCTCTCCCGGCGTTTCAGAAGAGCAGACACCTTCTCGATGGAAGGTGTCCTCCCGGAAGAGATCTCACCGGCAAGTTTCTGCGGGTCTGCAAGGATCCGGATCTTGAGCACATGGGAGATGCCCCGGACATACAGGTGGGCCGCAAGGCCGCAGCAGACCACATGGTCCTTCAGAAGGACGGCCAGGGTGGCGTCCTCGATGTAGGCCAGGTATTTTGCGTGGTTCCTGGAAGATATGCCGAAAGGCGACGGCGACTCCTCCAGGGCCTTGTGTAAATCGGTCTCCGGGACGTGGTGTCGATCTGCAACGGCCGAAAGGATTTCCCGGTCCATACAATCATAGCCCAGCGCCGTTGCCGCTCTCACGGCGATCTCCCGGCCCAAAGGGTGTGAATCCGAGGAGAGGGTGACGACGGGCATGACTCCGTCCTTTCTAGGAACCAGATAACTCCATATCGGAATCCCCGTGGGCAGAGGAAGAGTCCACAAGCTTTTCCGTGATCTTGTAACCAAGGGCCCGGGCCGCCTTAACGACGATGTTTCTGAGGTCGTTGGGCTTGAAGGGTTTGGCAATGAAGTCGAAAGCCCCTATGGCCAGGGCTTGCCTGGCGATCTCCAGGGTGGCATAGCCGGTGATGATGATGACTTTTGTCCGTGGAGCTTTTTGCAAGACCCGTTTCAACACCTCCAGACCGTCCATCTTGTCCATCCGAAAATCCGTCACCACGATGTCGAATTCCTTCTGGGCGATCTGCTGGAGGGCCGCCTCCGGATCGGTGAAGGACTCGGTTTCTACTCCTAGCTTGGCCAATGCCGGTACCAGGCGTTTTCCAACAATCGGTTCGTCGTCCAGAAGAAGAACTCTTACCTGTCGTTCCATGGCTCCCCCGCCTTATTTCCCTGTTCCGGCACCGGTCCCTCTCCCGACCGGAAACGCCGGAACCCGGATGAATGATTCACGTGGCCAGAGGTCCTGGTATGCCGAAGGTGCTTTGCAGTTGCTTGCGCTGCCGATAAGCTCGGAACACATTATAGAGAATCAAGCCGCATCCTGCAATCCCGCTGGCAAACAGCATCGCTTTGCTTGCCCCGTTGAAATACGAGTCCCACCGGGCGTCTATGGCCAGGAAGTTCAACTGTCTGAGATACGCAGGGATCGCAATACCACGGCTGAGGACGCAGAGGAGGATGATCACAGCGGTGGCAAGCCGGATCAGCTTTTCGTTGACCACCTTTACTCCATACGTCCCGAGATGGATCCCGATCAGAGACCCGAGGTACAGGAGGAAGGTCAGCCGGAGGTCCACGTAACCTTCCCAGGCATAGTTCAACATCCCGAAGGCCCCCATGAACATGGCCAGATAAAGTTCGGTTCCCGCCGCCACGGCCGTAGGGACACCCAAGACGTAGATCATGGCAGGTACCCCGATAAACCCCCCCACACCGATCGTCCCTGCGAGGTATCCGGTAGCAAGACCGATCAGAAGGATGACCCACAACGATATCTTCACGTCTGCCACCTTGAGGTGTATGACCGGCGGGAGGTAAATCCGCCCCAATCGTTGTGCGATCTTGGTGGATGGCCCGGCGGTCTCCCCATCCTTGGAGAGGACGTCGCGTAACATCAAGAGGCCCACAACAGAGAGAATGCAAACGAAGACCAGACTGATGTACAGATTTGCACCGGCCCCCTGGGCCGCACCGTGCCCGTCGCCTCCACCCTTGAAAAGCAAGGTGTTGATCCAGACGGCCAGCCGGATGCCGCCGGCCGCCGTAATCAGCATGAAGAGGGC
>JBAULH010000036.1:0-24032 GCA_049578085.1 Candidatus Deferrimicrobiaceae bacterium | reverse complement strand
GGATCTCTCTCACCGTAGTCGACAACGGGGTTGACGCGATCCGGCTTGCGAAGGAGATTTCCCCCGACCTCGTGGTCGCCGATGTGTCCCTCCCCGGGAAGGAAGGGTTCGAGGTGGCCGCCGAATTGGGAGCCGACGAAACGGGCCATGCGGTTCCTGTGCTCATCCTCGCCGGGACGCTCGCTCCCTTCAACGAGGAGAGGTTCCGGAGTTGCGGCGCGGCCGGGGTCCTGTTCAAGCCGTTCGAGTCCCAGGAATTGATCGACAAGGTGGAAGCTCTGCTTCGGGTCAAGGAAGAGCCTGCTCCGGCGCCCGAGGACAAGGAAGAGGTCCCCTCTTCCGCGGAGGAACCCTGGGATTTCAGCGATGTTTTAAGCGAGGTGGAGGAGGAAGCGGGGACGCCCTCCCGGACCCGGGCGGCAGGCGAGGAAGACCTGGCCGGAATGATGGACGCTTCCGCGGGAGGCGCCGAGAGCACCTTGTCCCTGGGGGATTTCGATGTGTCCCTCGAGGATATCGAGGGGGAGGTGGAAAAGGAGGCGATACCCATGGAACCGGATGCTCCGGGGCAGGAAGAGTCGGTCGGGCTCGACCCTATCGAAGAGAAGAAGGAACAGATATACCTGATGGAAGAGCACATCGGGGATGCCGGGTCCGACGACTCGCCGCCGGCCGTAACCGATCTCACCCAGGCGATCGAGGAGGTCGAGGACCTGGAGGAGATTGATTTGCTGGAAGGAATAGAGATGCCCGAAGGGGACGTTTCCGAATTGGCTCCTCAGGAAGAGACGATGATTCCCCCTCCTTCCGCCGCCGAACCTCCCCCTGGAGAAGCGGATTTCCGGGAGCTGTTCGCCGCAAGGGCGCAGGAGATCTTCGAGAAGGTAGCAGAGGAAACCGTGGAAAAGGTCATGTGGGAAATGATGGAGAACCTCACGAAGGAGTTCACCGAGAGGATCCGGGAGTCCGTGGAGGCCGTGGTGTGGGAGGTTGTTCCGGCCATCACGGAAGCGCTCATCCGGGAGGAGATCGCCCGCATACGCGAGCAAACCGAGAAGGAATCCTTCTGAAGTCAGCCCACCGGCAGGCGAACCCCTATTGGACGGGAAGATCGCTTGCGAGAAGACCGGTACGACTCCGGCCTTCCCGCGAATATTACGGGTTTTGAGGCGAATGCGCATGGAAGCCAGGGACCAGGAGAAATCGTACGACCCGGCGGTTGCCGAGTCGAAGTGGTACGCCTACTGGGAAGAGCTGTCCCTCTTCCGTGCGGATCCCGCCCGTCCGGGCGATTCCTACTGTATCGTCATTCCGCCCCCCAACGTCACCGGCTCCCTTCACATGGGGCATGCACTCAACGTGACCCTCCAGGACGTCCTGATCCGCTATCACCGGATGTTGGGAAAAAACGCGCTCTGGCTTCCGGGAACCGACCACGCGGGAATCGCCACGCAGAACGTGGTCGAGCGCCTGCTCGCGAGCGAGGGGGTCGACCGACAGTCGCTGGGGAGGGAAACATTCGAGGAACGGGTCTGGAAGTGGAAGGAGGAAAGCGGCGGGGCCATCCTGAATCAGCTCAAGCGACTGGGAGCGGCATGCGACTGGAGCCGGGAGCGGTTTACGATGGACGAAGGGCTGTCCCGCGCGGTACGGGAAGCATTCGTTTTGCTTCACCGCAAGGGGCTCATCTATCGAGGCCGGTACATCATCAACTGGTGCCCCCGGTGCCATACGGCGCTTTCCGACCTCGAAGTCGCGCACGTGGAGACGAAAGGGGGCCTGTATTACATCCGGTATCCCGAGTTTTCGGGGAGGCGAAACGTGGTGGTGGCCACGACCCGCCCCGAAACGATGCTGGGGGACACCGCGGTCGCCGTGCACCCGAAGGACGAGCGATACGCGGGCAGGATCGGCGTGACGTTGCGTCTGCCCATCATGAACCGCCCCATCCCCCTGCTTTCCGACGAGATGGTGGACCCCGCATTCGGAACCGGCGCCGTGAAGATCACGCCCGCCCATGATCCGAACGACTTCGAGGTGGCCAAACGACACAATCTGCCCGCCGTGCGGGTGATCGACGATGCGGGAAAGATGACGGACGAGGCCGGGTCATTCGCGGGGATGGACCGGTTTGCCTGCCGCGAGGCGGTTCTCGAAAATCTCCGAAAGGAAGGGTTCCTCGTCAAGGAGGAGCAGTACCTCCACAACGTAGGCCATTGCTACCGGTGCAAGACGGTGGTCGAACCGACCGAAAGCATCCAGTGGTTCGTGAAGACGAAACCCCTTGCCGAACCCGCGATCCGCGCCGTTCAGTCGGGAGAGACCCGGATCATCCCCCCGAACTGGGAACGGACCTATTTCGACTGGATGGAGAACATCCGGGACTGGTGCATCTCCCGCCAGATCTGGTGGGGGCACCGGATTCCCGCCTACCACTGCCTTGCCTGCGGCCTGACGATGGTGGAAGTCGAAGCGCCGGACCGGTGCTCTTCCTGCGGATCGGACAACCTCCGACAGGAGGAGGACGTGCTGGACACGTGGTTCTCCTCCGCGCTGTGGCCCTTCTCGACGCTGGGCTGGCCGGAACGGACCGAGGACCTTTCCCGGTATTACCCCACCTCCGCGCTCGTCACGGGATTCGACATCCTCTTTTTCTGGGTGGCAAGGATGATGATGATGGGGATCGAGCTTACGGGGGAGGTTCCCTTCCGCGACGTGGTGATCCATGCGCTCGTCCGGGATCCGAAAGGGGAGAAGATGAGCAAGACCCGCGGCAACGTCATCGATCCGCTCGATCTGTTGGAGCGTTTCGGAACCGACGCCTTCCGGTTCACGCTCCTTGCGCTCGCCGCCCAGGGACGGGACATCCGGATGTCCGACGAACGCCTCGAAGGATACCGGAACTTCATGAACAAGCTTTTCCAGGCGGGCCGGTTCGTCCGAATGCACGCGGACGACAGCACCCAGAGAGGCCTCCCTTCGGAGTTGTCCGACGTGGACCGCTGGATCCTGTCCCGCCTGCAGCGGGTGATCGACGAGATCCGGAAAGGAATCGAGGAGTACCGATTTAACGAGGCGAGTTCGGCGTTCTACCAGTTCACCTGGCACGAGTTCTGCGATTGGTACCTGGAGATGATCAAGCCCTCGCTTCAGCCGGATACGCCCGCGGAGACGCGGGAGCGTCAGCGCACCGTGCTGTTGTACGTGTTCGAGACGATTCTCAGGCTTTCCCATCCCTTCCTTCCGTTTCTCACGGAGGAGATCTGGCATTTGCTGCCGGGAGAGCGGGGAAGCATCTTGGCGGAAGTGTACCCGGTGGTCGACCCGGACCGGACCGACGTCGATGTCGAGGAGGACATGGGGCATCTCATGGAGATCATTCGCGCCGTCCGGAACATGCGAAGCGAGCTTAACGTGCCTCCCGCGAAACGGGTGGAGGTCCGCCTGAAAGGACAGCCGGAGGATCTTGCGTTCCTGCGCGATCACGAAGAGATCCTCCTTCGGCTGGCGCGGGCCGGAAAGGTGGTACACAAGGAGCCCGAATACATCCCGGTCGAGGATGCCACAGCCGTGGTGAACGACATCGAGGTGTGCCTGCCCCTGGCCGGTCTCATCGATTTCCGAAAGGAAGCCTTACGTCTCCGTAAGGAGATCGACAAGGCCAACACGGAGCACTCCGTCGTGCGCGCGAAGCTGGGGAACGAAAAATTCCTGGCGAACGCCCCCGGGGACATCGTCGAAGCGCACCGGATCCGCAAGGGGGACCTCGAGCTGAAGCTCGACAGCCTTTCCCGGAACCTTGCCCTCGTAACCCGATACCTGTCATGATCTCGCGGCTCGAATACGAGGGGCTAGTCGGCGCTGCGCTGCGGGAAGACGCGCCGTTTGGCGACCCCTTCGGTTCCTCCTTCTCCGGGCAGGCCCGCGGCTCGTTCGTCGCCGGGGCCAAAGGAGTCTTCTGCGGCAGTATGGTAGCGGTCGAGGTGTTCCGCCAGGTCGACCCGCAGGTCGCGGCAACGTTCCTTCGGGAAGGAACCCGGGTGTCCCTGGGGATGAAGGTGGGGGAAGCCGAGGGGACGGCGTCGTCGCTTCTCCGCGGGGAACGGGTCGCCCTGAATTTCCTCCAGCGGCTCTCCGGCGTCGCCTCGACAACAGCCGGGTACGTCGAACGGGTGGCCCCGCACGGCACCCGCATCCTGGACACCCGGAAAACCACTCCGCTGCTCAGGGCATTGGAAAAGTACGCGGTGCGGGTCGGCGGCGGGCACAACCACCGGTTTTCCCTTTCGGACGGTGTGCTCATCAAGGAGAACGCCGTTCGGGCGGCAGGCAGCATCACCATGGCCGTGACGGCGGCCCGGAAGGCAGTGCACCATCTCGCCCGGGTGGAGGTGGAGGTGGAAAGTCTTAGCCAGGCGGAAGAGGCGGTCGACGCCGGCGCGACCGCGCTGCTTCTCGACAACATGACTCCCGATGAGGTACGGGAGGTGGTGGACCGGTACGGGGAGAAGGTTCTCCTCGAAGCGTCCGGGGGCATCCACCTGGGGAACGTGGGGGAATACGCACAGGCCGGCGTGCCGGCGATTTCAATCGGAGCCCTTACGCATTCCGCCCCGGCGCTCGACATCTCCTTCGAGCTCGATCCGTGAAACGGATTCGCTCCGGAATCCTCGCCTGGGGCATCCTTTCCACGGTCCTTTTTTCGTTCGCCAACGCACAGGAGAAAGAGACGGGGGGATACCGGCTGTACGAGGCCACGGCGGCAACGGTGAACGGGGAAGTCCTGTTTCTTTCCGATGTCGTTCGGGAGTCGTGTCTCCGGGCGTGCGGTGCCTTCCCGGGGGAGGAGATGGTCATGTTGACCCTCCCCGAGGCCCGGGACAGGCTGATCGCGGAGATCCTCGTCAGACAGGAGGAGGAAAAGCTGGCGCTGGGGACGATTGACAACACGGCATTGCAGAAAGCGGTCGCCGGGGCATTGGCCGCTATGGAATCATGTCCTTTCCCCTGCGCGAGGGAGGTCTCCGGTGAACAGGTCCGGGATTACGCCGCGAGACGACTTCTGGTCCGGGAATTCCTCCGGAAGCGGGTTTCGGCGTTCGTCGACGTGAAGGAAGAAGAACTGGAGAGGGCGGTCCAGCGCCGGGCCTCGCGGTCGGGAGTGCGCCCCGAGGATGTCCCGAGGGAGGCGGTGAGGAAGGAACTCCTCGAAGAGAGATCGGCAAGGGAAATCCGAAACTGGTTCGACCGGGCGACATCGAAATCGAAGATTCTGCTGGCCCCCCTGGAGGAGAGATGAACGCGGACAGGTATGCCCTGACGGTCCGGTCCTCGTTTTCCGCGGCCCACCGGCTGGCGGAATACGAGGGCAACTGCGAGAGGCTCCACGGGCACAACTGGCAGGTTGAGATCACCGTGGAGTCGGGGGAACTCGATTCCCGGGGGATGGCTCTCGACTTTCGGGAGATGAAGACCGCCCTTGGCGAAATCCTCTCGCGGATGGACCATAAGTACCTCAACGAGGTTCCCCCGTTTCACGGCCAGAACCCGTCGTCGGAGAATATTGCGCGTTACATATTTGACGAGATGGAAGGGAAAATTCTGCCCCCGGTCCGGCTGTCCCGGGTTACTGTGTGGGAATCCGACGATGCATGGGCCGAGTACTCGCGCCCACGCCGGTAGTCTCCTACGTTTTCAGCGACTCGTTCAACCCCTTGAGAAGCGTCTCAATGTCGATCTTGTGGACTTTCGCCCCTTGCGCGAGGTTCGAGTACCGGGCGAGTTCGCAGGTGGCGCACTCGATCCCGAACCTCTCGAATACGGCGACCGTCTGGGGATATTTCCGGAGGACGTCTTCGATCTTCATTTCCTTGTGGATCATGGCGGCCCTCCCGGCGGGAATGCCCTGATTTTACCACAGGTGGCGGATCAGTCAAAGTCGAGGAACCGGAGGGGGGGAGCGGCCGGAATCCGACCGATTTTCACGGCGAGCCGGAAGAACCGTTCGAGCCCTTCGATCTCCGCGGAGAGATCGTAGGACAGGTTTCGCCAGTACTCCGAAAGAAAACCCCGGGGAATCCACTCCGGGCCGATAATGGGATCGTCTTCCCGATCCATTTCCTCCCGGGCGATCCTCTTTGCCGAGACCAGCGTGCGGGCGAATTGGCGCAGGTGTTTCCCCCGTTCCCGGAGAGCGTTCCGGGAGACTATCCAAAGGGCGAAAACGAACGGCGCTCCCGTCTCCCGGTTCCACCACTCCCCCAGGTCGGTGACGTGGGCTGCCGCCCCGGACAGGCCCCCCCGAATCGCTTCATCGCCGATGGCAAGATACGCCGGGTACCGGAGGAGCGCCTCGCCGGCGGAAAGGGAGGTTCGAACCAGCCGATTCTTCTTGCCGAGGAATTCCCTCAGGAGGATCTCCAGAAGAAGGACCGAGGTGTCCGAACTGTTCGTGACGGCGATCGGATCCCCGGGGAGATCGCTCACCGGGCGGTGGGAGAACAGGAGAACGCTCATGACCTTCGATCGGGAGGAAATCGAGATGTCGGGACAAAGCAGATACCGCTCGGGAAATTTTCCGTACTCGATCGAGGAGGACGGGGAGATATCGAGCTTCCCCTTGCGCAGCTTCCGGTTAAGCTCGGACGGATGCCCCGAAACGAACCTGACGTGCTCCATCGGAAGGCGCGTTTCGAGCACGCGGAAGATCGGCAGGAGGTTCAGGAAGGGGATTCTTCCCACGCGAATCATCGGTTCCGCCGTCATTCGTACCGCAACGCCTCGATCGGGTGAAGGGCGGCGGCTTTTTGCGCCGGATACACGCCGAAGAATATTCCGACGAACACCGAAAACGTGAACGCCAGAAGGATTGCCCACGAGGGGATCCCCACGGGGAGCTTCGGAACGAGCTGCCGGATTCCCCATCCGCCGAAAACCCCGACGAGGATCCCCCCGATCCCCCCCGAGGAGGAGAGGGCGGTCGACTCCAGCAGGAACTGCACCAGAATATCCCGATCCCTCGCGCCGACGGCCTTTCGAATGCCGATCTCGTTCGTCCTCTCTTTCACGGTCACGAGCATGATGTTCATGATCCCGATTCCGCCCACCAGAAGCGATATGGTGGCGATCCCTCCCAAGACATAGGTGAGCGTGTCAAGGATGGTATAGAGGGAGGAGAGCATGGCGGCCTGGTTGGTGATCGTGAAGTCCTCGTGGCGGTTGTGGTTCTTGAAGAGGAGCGATCTCGCCAGCTCCTTGCCGCTCTCGATGTCGTTCTTATTCCGGATCGAAACGATGATTTCCAGCAGGGCGTCGGTGTCGAAGAGGTCCTGGGCGGTCCGAAGAGGGACGAACACGATGTCGTCCAGGTCGATCCCGAGGCTCATGCCCTTTTGCTGCATGATTCCTACCACCCGGAACCGGCCGCCCGACACCTTGACGATCTGCCCGAGTGCATTGGCGCTTCCGAACAGCTCCCGCTTGACTGTCCTGCCTAGGACACATACGCGGCGCTTCGCTTCCACGTCGGACTCGGTTACGAAGTTGCCGATCTCCACGTGCAGATTGCGCACGGAGGAGAAGGAGGGAGTGATCCCCAGGACCGGGACGTTGCGGGAGCGGGAGCCGGACCGCACCTCGGCGGTGCCGAAAACCACCGGGGCCACCCCGCCGAACAGGTACCCCTTCTTCTCCAGGATGCGCGAGTCGGAAAGCATCAGCTTGTGCTTGGCGGCGCCGATGACGGGCGGTCCCCCCTTCGTCTCGATCTTTCCGGGCGTCACGATCAGGATGTTGCTGCCCAGTCCCGCGAACTGATCCTCGACGTAGTTCTTCGTCCCTTCCCCAAGAGAGACGAGAAGGATCACGGCGGCCACCCCGATGATGACGCCGAGCATGGTGAGAACCGACCGCAGGCGGTTAGCCTTCAGCGAATCGAGTGCGACTCTCGCATACTCCAGGAAATTCATCCGCGGATCTCCCGGAATTCCTCCTTCGCCACGAGGCGGCCGTCGATGATGTAGACCACCCGTTCAGCCCGGCGAGCGATCGCCTGGTCGTGTGTCACAAGCACGATCGTCGTCCCTCCGCGGTTCAGCCCGACGAGGATGTCCATCAGTTCGTCACCGGATTTCGTGTCGAGGTTACCTGTCGGCTCGTCGGCGAGGAGAAGGGAGGGGCGGTTGACGAGCGCCCGCGCGATCGCCACCTTCTGCTTCTGGCCCCCCGAAAGCTGGTTCGACAGGTGGTTTTTCCGTTCTTCGAGACCCACCGACCGGAGGGCATCCAACGCCCTTTCGGTGCGCTCCTCTTTCCCCACGCCCGCGTAGAGCAGGGGGAGTTCCACGTTCCGGAGGGCGGTGTATCTCGGGAGCAGGTGGAAGACCTGAAAGATGAAGCCGATCTCCCGGTTGCGGAGCCGGGCGAGCTCTTCCTGAGAGAGCCGGGAAACCGGCATGCCCTTGATCCGGTACGTTCCGGACGTAGGAATGTCCAGGCAGCCGAGGATGTTCATCAGGGTGGATTTCCCGGATCCTGACGGTCCCATCACCGCGAGGAAATCGCCGGAACGGATGTCCAGGTCCACTTCCTCCAGGCCGACCACCCTCTGCCTATCGGGCTCGTAGATCTTGCTCACCCCCCGAAGGCAAAGGAGGGGTTCACTTGCGGGCGCGGATTCCAACGCGGCTTCCCGGGACCAGGTTCTTAATTTCCAGCGAGGTGACGACGGCGTTTCCGGGGGAAATCCCGGTGAGGATCTCGGTCCGGTCCCAGTTCGAGATCCCCGTGGTAACGTCGCTCCGGACAATTTTCTCCCCCCTGACGACGTAAACGAATTTCTGTCCTTCGCGCTCCATGACAGCCGAGGAGGGGACCTGGAGGGCTTCCTCCTTCCGCCCCGTCAGGACTTCTACGTCCACGGACATTCCCAGGCGGAGCGGCCTGGGGGACGGTTCCGGCCTGACTTCGATCGTGTTGGCGCGCGAGACTTCCTTGGATACTTCGATGATCGGGCGTACTTCGGAGACGACCCCGGAGAAGGTTTCTCCCAGGTAGGCGTCGGGGTACAGGCGGACCTTTTGCCCCTTCCGCACCTTGGCCGACTCCGATTCGTCGATGGGCGCCTCGATGTAGATGTCGTGGGGATCCGCCACGACGAACAGGGGGGCACCGGGCTGCTTCGTCTCCCCCACCTCGATGGTCTTGCTCGTCACCATGCCCACGAAAGGCGACGTGATCGACAGTTTTGCCCTCCGTTCCGCCAATGCCGCCAGGGTGGCGCGCGCGGCGGCCGACCTCGCCCGGAGAGATGCGATTTCCCGATCGATCGCCCGGAGGGATACTTCCCCGATGGCCGCCAGTCTCGCGTCTTCCTCCGTGTTCACAAGGCGGGCGTCCGCCCGCTCCTTTTCCGCTTTTGACAGGAATCCGCCCCGGAAGAGTTCCATGGCGCGTTCGTGGTTCCGTTCCTCCTTGCGCAGGTTGCTCGCAGCGCGGTCCACGTCGGAACGATATTTTCGTTCTGCCTCCTCGCGCCGTGCGACCGCCTGTGCGAGGAGCGCTTCGGCCTGGGCGGCTTCGGCCCGCGACGCGTCGACCTGATTCGACAATTCGGGGTCGGACAGGCGCGCGAGAATCTCCCCCTTGCGCACGGGATCCCCTTCTCGTACCCGGACCTCGACGACTCTGCCGCTCACCTCTGCCGATATGGTCGCATCCCGCCGGGACTTCACCGTCCCGGCGGAAACGGCCGTGACGATCTCCTCGATCGGCCCTTTCCTCGCCTCGAATACATCGACGGGAATCTCCGAACGGGAGCGGAGAACGAGAACGGCAACCACCGCAACCAAGAGTACGATGCCAGCGCCGATGATCTTCCCACGCCTCAACGGACGGTGATCCCTTCCTTTTCGAGGATCGTCCCGACGGAGCGCCACAGCCGGGTCCGGGATACGTGCGCGTCCGTTCTCGCCGTCACCTCGGCGAGGAGAGCCTGGGCGTAGTCCTGCTGGAACTCGAGAACCTGCGTCGTCGTCGAGTCCCCGAGGGCGAGCCGGCGCTCTTCTGCCTCCAGCTTTCCCCGTGCTGCGGCGACGGAGGCGGCGGCCGCCTCTACGCGCGCCAGCGAGGAGGCAAGATCCCGGTGGGCCTTGCGAATCTCCGCGCGTATCCGCGTGCGGAGGCTCTCCTCCCGGAGGCGTTGCTGGGAAACGGCGCTGCGCGCACGGGCCCACTCGGCCTTCTCCCGGGCAAATTCCCAGGGGATCTCGGTCGACAGGCCGACGAACCAGTTGTAGTACCTCCCCGAGAACATTTCCTCGAGACTGTCTCCGTAGCCCCCTTCGAACTCGGTTCCCCCGCCGGGGAAGAACGGGTTGGGATACGGTGATCCGGCAAGGCCGGAAAGGCCCACCGAAGCGGTTACCGATAGTTCGGGCAAGGTCCCGTTTCGGGCGACTGCCTCCTGGATCTCCGTCTGGTGCGTCCTGGCGGATAGGGCCGCAACCTCAGGCCGCCGCCGGAGAGCCTCCTCGAAGGTGTCGTCGAGGCCCGGGGGAGACGGGAGTTCCGGGGGCGGGACCGGAACCAGTCGCTCATCCCAGTTTTCATCGGACCGCAGTCCGAGAACGTTCTTCAGGTCGTCCTCCGCGTTTCGCTCCGCCGCCTCGGCTCGGAGAAGCTCTTCCTTCCGGGAAGCCACCGCGGCTTCCGGGAACAGCCGGTCCACCGGAGCGGCGAAACCGGCTTCAATCCTTGCCTCGGTCTGTTCGAGCAGTCGTTCGGCAAGAGACAGGGCGGTCTTTCGCACCTCGACCTCCCGGGAGGCCGCGTGGAACGCGAGGAACGAAGTTCTCGCCCTTGCGATGACATCCATCACCATCGCCAGCCAGTCCCCTGTGACCGCCTCCGTTCCGGCGCGGGCGATCGCAAGGGGAGCTTCGGTAACCAGCTTTCCGGATCCCTTCAGGAGCGGGTGATGGGCAGAGAGCGTCAGGCCCGTCGTGTACTCGGGGTTGAACAGGGAGAGGGCGGTACCCGCTTCCAGCCGCTGGTTCTCGAAGGAAAGGGAAAGAGTGGTCCCGGATCGAAGCAGTTCCGAGGCGTTCGCGTCGAACTTCCAGGCCCTCTGGTCGATGGTAAGGGTTCCGGCGATCGAGGAGCCGGTCGGCCCAATGGATTGGGATACGGAGAAATCCCCCGAGAACCTCGGAAGGAAAGCCGCCTCCTCCAGGGGGATGCCCAGCTCCGCCGACTCCCGCCCGGACCGGGAGACGGAGATGTCGATATTATCGCGCAGGGCCGATTCCACGCACTCTCTCATCGTGATCTCCCGGGGAGGGGTTGCGACTCCGGATTCGGGAAACGCGGGTACGGCGGACACGAGAAGGAGGAGGGCGGGGAAAAACGGGGGAATTTTCATTGCTGTCCTTTTCTGAATTTTCCCGTCGATAGTGTACCACGGTGTTCCGACCTCTAGGATGACAGGGGAAGTACACCCTGTCGAGCGGACTCCTTGACGTAGGGGTGCGAAATTCCAATAATGAGGGGGCAGATTTCCCGGGAGGGTGTCGGATGGACGCGAAGCCGCTGAAGAAGTTCATGCCTGAGGATGCCGCAGCGAAAGTGCCGCCGGACAACCCCGCCTGCCTTGTGAACGGTCGGGATGTTTTCCGGGCGCTCGCCTCCCACAACGTCATCGTGATGGCATGCAACATCCGCATCCCCCAGGCTTTTCGCGCCGAGGGCACGGCCCGAATCGTTGCCGATTACCTTTCCGCGCGCGTGTAGCCTGAGGGTGCGCATCGTATCGGGGAATTGGCGGGGCAGGCGGCTTCGCACCCCGCGGGGACAGGCGATGCGACCGACGGCCGACCGCGTCCGGGAAGCGATCTTCGATATCCTGGAGGGGAGGACGGAGGGGGCACGAGTCCTGGACCTTTTCGCCGGGACCGGGGCACTCGGGCTGGAGGCTCTTTCGCGAGGGGCCTCCTCGGCGGTGTTGGTGGAATCGGATCCCCGTACCTTCGCGGTGTTGTGCCGCAACGTCCTGGACCTGGGGGCGGGCGCGGCGGAGACCCTCCCGATGGACTGCCGGGCCGCCCTTCGCCTCCTGCGGGGACGGGGCAGCCGGTTCGACCTCGTTTTCCTGGATCCCCCGTACGGGAAAGGGATCGCGAAGGGCACGGCGAAAGATCTTGCCGGTACGGGCATCCTGGAGCCCGGCGGAACGGTGGTGGTGGAAGAGGCCGCGCGGACTCCGGACTCGCTCTTCCCGGCCGCCTGGGAACAGACCGGGGACAGACGGTACGGGGACACGAGGGTGATGATCTTCACCGTGGGAAAGGAGCAAGGATGAAAACGATCGCGGTATACCCCGGGTCGTTCGACCCTCCGACGTTCGGCCACCTCGACATCATCGAACGATCGTCACGGGTCTTCTCCCGGGTGATCGTATCCGTGGCAAAGAACCCCCAGAAAGACACGATGTTCACACCGGCCGAGAGGGCCTCCATGCTCCGGAAGCTCACCCGGTCCTTTCCCAACGTGGAAGTCGACTCCTTCCGGGGGCTCCTTGTGGAATACGTCAGGGGAGTGGATGCCCACGTCGTGGTGAGAGGCCTTCGGGCCATCTCGGATTTCGAGTACGAGTTCCAGATGGCGCACATGAACAAGAAACTTTCCCCCGAGATCGACACCGTTTTCATGATGACCGGAGAGCGACATTCCTACATCAGTTCCCAGATTGCCAAGGAGATCGCTCGATTCGGAGGGAAGATCGACGACCTGGTCCCGCCACTTGTCAGGAACATGGTCTTCCGGAAACTGGGAAGGAAGAAATAATTCAACAATCCTCGAGCCGCGGGGAAAGGAGCGTATCTCGATGAAACTCGCACGAAGAGTCTCCCAAATTCAGCCGTCCCCCACGCTGGCCATCACGAGCAAGGCAAAGGCCATGAAGGCGGAAGGCATCGACGTCGTGGGGTTCGGGGCCGGCGAGCCGGACTTCGACACGCCGGAACACATCAAGGCGGTGGCCAAGAAGGCCCTGGACAACGGCTACACGAAATATACTCCGGTGCCCGGCACCCCCGAGCTCAAGGATGCAGTCATCGCGAAATTCCGGCGCGACAACGGCCTGGAGTACAAGAGGGAGAACATCATCGTATCCGTGGGGGCGAAACACTCCATTTATAACGTCGCCCAGGCATTTTTCGAGGAAGGGGACGAGGTCGTCATCCCCGCCCCTTACTGGGTCTCCTACCCCGACATCGTCCTCCTGGCCGGCGCCACCCCGGTGATCGTCGACACGAAGGAGGAAACGGGGTTCAAGCTGACGCCCCAACAGCTCGACCAGGCGATCACGTCCCGGACGAAGTGCGTTGTTCTGAACAGCCCTTCCAACCCCACCGGGGCGGCATACACGGGGGAGGAACTGAAACGGATCGCGGACGTTATCGTACGACGGGAGGTGACGGTACTGTCGGACGATATCTACGAAAAGCTCGTCTACGACGGGTTCCGATTCGTCAGCATCGCCTCTTTCGGGGAGGAGATCAGGAAGCGGACGATCGTCGTAAACGGGCTGTCCAAGGCCTACTCGATGACCGGCTGGAGAATCGGGTATGTCGCGGCCGACAAGGATCTTGTCGCGGCGATGAACAACATCCAGAGCCAGAGCACGAGCAACCCGGTATCCTTCTGCGACAAGGCCGCTATCGAGGCGCTCAACGGGCCGCAGGATTTCATGAAGGAGTGGGGATCCGAATTCGACAGGCGGCGGCGCCTCATCGTGGAGAGGCTCAACAAGATTCCCGGCGTTTCCTGCCTCCTGCCGCAGGGGGCGTTCTACGTCTTCCCGAACTTCTCGAAGGTGTACGGGAAGAAGACTCCGTCGGGCAGGGTGATCGACGGTTCCGCCGCCCTCGCCGCCTATCTTCTGGAGGACCATCGGGTGGCATCCGTCCCGGGGGTGGCATTCGGAGCCGACGAATACCAGAGACTCTCGTACGCGACGTCGATGAAGAACATCGAAAAGGGGATCGACCGGATCGAGCAGGCAACCAAGGCCCTCCGCTAGGGACGGTCCTGATGGCAGTACTTGGCATGCTTGTAACAGGACCACAGTTCACGACGAAGGGTGGATAAGCGTATAAGGGATGCCAGGACCGTCCCTGCTTTTCATAAACCTGATGGCAGGACTTGTGTAACGGGACCGCAGTCCACAACAGAGGGTGGATAAACGGATCGGGGATGACAGGACCGTCCCCGTTTTGGGGTGGACGCCCCTACAGGGGTTTTTTCCCCGTTCTGCGGAAGCGGAAGTAGTCGGCCAGAATGTTCGCGTGGTCGAACGCGAGAGGGGCAGGCAGGTCCTGCTCCCCGAACAGGCGGGCCTCGGCAGCGTCATCTCCCCCCGATGGCGTTCCCTCCGCGGTAGCGAGATACACGGTGGAGATCGTATGGCGGCGGGAATCCCGCGCTGGGTCGGAATATACGCCGAATAGGGCGGTGAGGGTCACGGATAGCCCCGTTTCCTCCCGCGCTTCCCGCAATGCGGCATCCTCCGCCCTTTCCCCCCGGTCGATGAATCCTCCAGGAATGGCCCATCCCTTCGGAGGGTGCTTCCTCCGTACCAGGACGATCTTCCGACCGACCTCGATGATGACATCCACGGTAGGAACGGGTCCACGGATCACCACTTCCTCCTGTTGTGTTATAAAGTCTATATGAATTTCGCGAGTCCCGCCGCCATATTCGTCTCCTCCTTCCTCATCGCTCTTTCGGGGGCCTTGATGCCGGGTCCGCTCCTTGCCGTGACCGTCCGGGACACGACCCGGCGGGGGTTCGTGGCTGCGCCCCTTCTTGTTCTCGGGCACGGGATCCTCGAGGCCGGTCTCCTCGCCCTCATCCTGCTCGGGCTGGCGGAATGGGTGAGGGGTGACGTGGCGACGACGGTGATTGCGCTGGCCGGGGGGGCAATGCTGCTTTGGATGGCGGTGGGAATGGCGCGCGAAGTCGGTACGCTTTGGCTCGATATCCGCGGGCAGGAGACGAGATCCGAATCGCCGGGAGAGGGAAACGGCAGCCGCGCAGGCTTTTTCCGCCCGGTCCTTTCGGGCGTCGTGGCATCGATATCGAACCCCTATTGGACGATCTGGTGGGCCACCATCGGCCTGGGATATCTCGTCATCTCCCGGGAACTTGGCGCAGTAGGGATCGCCCTTTTCTTCGCCGGCCACATCCTCGCCGACGCGGCCTGGTACCTCTTCATCGGCTTCGCCGTCTCCGCGGGGAGAGGGCGGTTCACTGACCGCGTCTACCGTTGGATCGTAGGTTCCTGCGCCCTGTTCCTTTTCTTCTTTGCGGTCTCATTCGGGTATTTCGGAATGACCAAGCTCTTTCGTTTGCTGTGATCCGCATATCGCGGTGAGGAGGCCTGTCGGGATGAAGGGAGTTGTGATGGCGGGCGGGTTCGGGACGAGGCTTCGCCCGATCACCGAAAAGCTGCCCAAGCCGATGGCGTACGTGGCCAACCGGCCGATGATGGAGCACGTGGTTCGGCTCCTCAGGCGCGCCGGGATCGTCGACCTGGAAATCCTCCTGTATTTTTACCCTGAGAAAATCACCTCCTATTTCGGGGACGGGTCCCCCTGGGGCGTCCAGATCCACTATATGGGCGCGGAGGCCGATCACGGGACGGCGGGAGCCGTCAAGCACGCCGAGTCGCGGATCGACGGCACCTTCCTGGTCATCAGCGCCGACATCATTACCGATATCGACCTCTCCCGGGCGATCGAATTCCACCGGGAGCGGAATGCCGCCGCCACAATCGTACTCACCCGGGTCCCTAACCCGCTCCAGTACGGAATCGTGATCACGGAGGAGGACGGACGGATCGTCCGGTTCCTCGAAAAACCGTCGTGGGGGGAAGTCTTCTCCGATACGGTGAACACCGGCATCTACATCCTGGAGCCGGAGGTGCTCTCCCTCATCCCCCCCGAGAAGAACTTCGACTGGAGCAAGAACGTTTTCCCGGAGATGCTGTCGCGGGGGGATCGGCTCTTGGGGTACGTTGCGGAAGGGTACTGGAAGGACGTGGGGAACCTGGATGAATACCTGAACGTCCACCTGGATATCCTCTCCGGGAAGGCGGGGATCGAGTTCGAGGGGAAGAAGGCGGGAACCGGGAACGTGTGGATCGGTGAGAACTCCCGGGTCGACTTCACCTCCGACCTGCAAAACGTCGTGATCGGGAGGGATTGCGTCGTGGAGGGCGGCGTCTCCGCGGAGAACGTGGTGCTCGGCGACGGGTGCGTAGTCGAGGAAGGGGCGGTGCTCCAGTCCTCGGTCGTGTGGCCCCGGACGACGATTCACAAAGGGGTGCGAATGCTCGAGAACATCATCGGCTCGGACTGCGTAATCAGGGGACATGCGTTTCTGGCCGAGCGGGCGGTGATCAGCGACCATTGCATAATCGGAACCGAGGCGGTGGTCAAGGCGAACGTCAAGGTGTGGCCGCACAAGCAGGTGGAGGACGGCGCGGTTCTTTCCTCCTCCCTCGTGTGGGCGGAGAAGTGGGCCCGTTCCCTGTTCAGCGCCTACGGAATCTACGGGCTGGCCAACCACGAGATCACGCCCGAATTCGCCGCCAAGGTCGGGGCGGCGTTCGCGGCGAACTTCGGGAAAAAGGTCGTACTCTCCACGAGCCGGGACAGCCACAAGACGTCCCGGATGATCAATCGGGCCATCATGACGGGGATGCTGTCGGTGGGAGTGGACGTCCACGATTACGGCGTCACGCCGCTGCCCGTCGTCCGGTACCTCGCCCGCAGCCACCGGGAGGAGAAGGGGGGAGTCCACACGAGGAAGAGCCCGTTCGACCCGTCCTTCATCGACCTGAAATTCTTCGACGACAACGGGATGAACCTCCCCGTGAGCATGGAGCGGAGCGTCGAACTTCTTTTTTTCCGGGAGGATTTCGTCCGTGCGGACAGCGAGGAGACGGGGGAAATCTCCTTCCCCGTGGGGGGATTCGACACCTACGTCGACGGCTTCCTCAAGATGATCGATGTGAAACAAATCCAGAAGCGGGGATTCAACGTCGTGCTCGATCACTCCCACGGCGCTTCGGCCCTCCTCTTTCCGCGGATTCTCGGGCGCCTGGGCGTCGAGACGGTCGCACTGAACGCCAACCTCGACGCAGCGAAGATCACGAAGACGGAGGAAGAATTCCAGAAGGGGCTTACCCACCTGACGGCCATCTCCCGGTCCCTTTCCGCGGATTTCGGTGTCATGATCGACACCGGCGGGGAGAAGATCTTCCTCGTTGACGAGAAAGGTGACGTCCTCCCGGACTGGGTCGCCCTCCAGGTGATCTGTCTCCTTACCTGTCGGAGGAAGAGATCCGGAAAGATCGGCGTGCCCGTCACCGCCTCCCGGAACCTGGAGAAGATCGCCGCGCGGTTCGGGATGGATGTCATCCGGACGAGGACCCTTCCTCGTTCCCTCATGGAGACGGCGGCCCGTGAAGGGGTCGTCTTCGTCGGCGACGACAATGGGGGGTACGTCTTCCCCGGGTTCCAGCCGGCCTTTGACGGCATGTTCGCGATCGTCCGACTCATGGAGATGCTGTCCGCCGAGGGGCGATCCCTCTCCGACATCCTGAGGGAGATTCCTCCGACGGTGATGGTGAAGAAGAAGATTCCCTGCGCCTGGGAGCGCAAGGGAGCGCTCATGCGCATGCTCGCGGAGCACGCCAAGGGGAAACCGAGCCAGTTCGTCGACGGGGTGAAGATCTTCCAAGGCGAGGACTGGGCGCTCGTCTACCCGAGTCAGGACGAGGCGTACTTTCACCTCCGGGTGGAGGCCGAGGACAAACACGAAGCGAAGGAGATTGCCGCGCACTATGTCGACCTTTTCGCAACGTGGGCGCAGAAGCTATGACGGGAGGGGATCCGCTCCGGGTCTACATGATGGAGGTGGGGCCGCTCGCGGTGAACGCCTACCTCGTCGAGCACACGGGGACCCGGAATGCCCTCGTGATCGACCCCGGGGGAGACGGGGAGGCGATTCTCGGCGAGGTCCTGCGCCTGGGCCTCACGGTGACGAAGATCCTTCTGACCCACGGCCATTTCGACCACGTGGGCGCCGTGAGTCTTCTCCGCGAAAAGACGGGGGCTCCCGTGCACCTCCACCCGGCGGACGTCGCCCGGATGACGGGAGCCAGCCGCCAGGGGATGCTGTTCGGCCTGTCCGTGCCCGATCCCCCGGCACCGGACATCCTCGTCGAGGAGGGCAGCGTCGTGCGACTCGAAGAGCAGGAGTTTCTCGTGGCGCATACGCCCGGGCACACCCCGGGATGTGTATCCTATATCGTGGATAAAATGGCGTTCGTCGGGGATCTGATTTTCGCGGGCTCCATCGGCCGGACGGACCTTCCCGGGGGTAACCACGAACAGCTGATCGAGTCGGTCAGGAAGAAGATCTTCCCCCTGGCCGACGAAACGGTCCTGTTCCCGGGACATGGGCCGGCTACGACGGTCGGGGAGGAAAAACGGTCGAACCCGTTTTTCTGAAGGAGGGGAGTCGAGTGGGCGTTCTGTCGGGCAAGGAGGTTGTCCTGGGCGTTACGGGGGGGATCGCGGCCTACAAGGCGTGCGAGATCGTCCGCGAGATGAGAAACGAGGGGGCCAACGTCCATACGATCCTCACCGCCGCCGGGTCGCAGTTCATCACTCCCTTGACCCTCCAGACGCTATCCAAGAATCCCGTCGTGATGGACCTCTGGAACCTGATCTCCGAATCGGAGATCGGGCACATTTCCCTGGCGCAGCGGGCGCACCTCCTCCTGATCGCCCCGGCCACGGCGAACATCATCGGAAAGATCCGGAGCGGGATCGCGGACGACATGCTGTCGACCGTCGTCACGGCGACGACGGCTCCCGTCGTGCTGGCCCCGGCGATGAACACCCAGATGTACGCATCGGCGGCGGTGCAGGAAAACATCGCGGTTCTCCGTTCCCGCGGTTTCCGGTTCGTCGAGCCCGACGAGGGGGAGCTTGCCTGTGGAACAGTAGGGCCGGGGCGTCTCGCGACGGTCGGCAAGATCATTGAGATGGCGAGGATCGTGCTCGCGGAGAAGATCCTCGAGGGGAGAAAAGTCGTCGTGAGCGCAGGACCCACCGCGGAGAATATCGACCCCGTCCGGTACCTCTCCAACCGGGCCTCAGGCAAGATGGGGTTCTCGCTGGCGCGCGTAGCCCTCCGTTTCGGTGCGGACGTAACGCTTGTGACAGGCCCGACCGCCCTTGCCGATCCCTATTTCATGAAGACCGTCCGCGTGCGCACGGCGGAGGAGATGCGGAAAGCGGTCGAGCGGGAATCCTCGGATGCGGATGCCGTCGTGATGTGCGCCGCCGTGGCCGACTTCCGTGCCGCGGCCGTCGCTCCCACCAAGATCAAGAAGGACAGCGACGGATGGAAACTGGAGCTTGCACCCACCGTCGACATCCTCGAGGGGCTTGGGAAAAACAAGGGACGGCGGGTTCTCGTCGGGTTCGCGGCGGAAACGGGCGACATCGGGCAGAACGCCATCGCGAAGATGAGGAAGAAGAACCTGGATGCAATTGTCGCAAACGACGTCTCCCGCACCGACATCGGGTTCGAATCGGATGACAACGAGGTGCGGATCTTCTTCTCCGACGGCGAGGTCCGGGAACTTCCCCTTGCCACGAAAGAAGGGATCGCGGTCGGGGTCTGGCTGGCCCTCCACGGCAAGCTGTTCGCGAGATGACGAAACGCCTCTCCCGGAACATGGTCGCCGCCTACCTGCGCGAAATCGGGATCGACTACGTCCTGGTCCCCGCCCGCGACCCGCGGGGCGCAGAAGCCGCGACCTTGCTCGCACGGGAAGGCGAAGAGACTCTCGAGGACATCCGGAAGGAGGTTGTGGCGTGCCGCCGGTGCCCCCTCTGCTCCGGCCGGACCAACGTCGTCTTCGGGGTCGGCAACCCCCGGGCGAGGCTCATGTTCGTCGGGGAGGGGCCGGGAGTGGAGGAGGACCGGCAGGGCGAACCGTTCGTCGGGGCGGCGGGGAGGCTGCTTACCAAGTGGATCCAGCGCATCGGGATGGTCCGCCAGGACGTCTACATTGCGAATATCGTCAAGTGCCGGCCTCCGGGGAACCGGGCGCCTCTCCCGGAGGAGGCGGCGGCCTGCCTGCCCTATCTCCGGAGGCAGATCCGGGCCATCCGGCCCGAGATCCTCTGCACGCTCGGCGCCGTGGCGCTGAACCATCTCCTCGGAAACAACGACCGGATCACGCGGGCGCGGGGGAACTGGCGCGATCTGGACGGGATCCCCGTCCTTCCCACCTATCATCCGGCCTATATCCTGCGCAACGCGACGCGGGAGCACGAGGTATTGGCCGATTTCGATCTCCTTGCCCAACGCCTCCGATCGGGGTGAGATGGACGATTCCCTTCCTGCGGTAAAGGTCAGCAGAAAGGCGGAGGACCGGCTCCGTTGCGGGCACCTCTGGGTGTTCGGGGACGACCTGCGGGAGGTTCCGCCTCGCCTGCCGAACGGGCAGTGGGTTCTCGTCATCTCGCGCACGGGGGAATTACTTGGGACCGCAACCTGCAACCTCTCGAGCCGGATCGCGCTTCGGCTCGTTTCGCGCGGCTCGGAGCGCCCCTCGAGGGCGTTCCTCGAAAAGAGGATCCGCCAGGCGCTGCGCCGGCGGGAGGAGGCCGGAATGGGCGGCCTGGAAGCCCTTCGCCTGGTGTATTCCGAAGGAGATTTCCTCCCCGGACTTGTCGTCGACCGGTTCGGGACCCTCCTCTCCATGCAGATTCTCACGGCCGGGATGGAGTTGCTTCGGCGTGAGGTCGTGTCGGTTCTCGACGAATTGCTGTCCCCCCGTCTTCTTTACGAGCGGTCAGAGGGGGCTTTCCGCAGGCTCGAGGGGCTGCCGGAGAGAAGAGGGGTGCTCGGGGGGGACGGACCTCCGCAGGAAACGGTTACCTTGGACGGATGTCGCTTTCTGGTGGATGTGGAGGCGGGCCCGAAGACGGGGTTCTTCCTGGATCATCGGGAGAACCGGAAGATGGTACGGGGGCTGGCGCGGGGGAAGTCGGTGCTCGATGGATTCTGTTCCACCGGGGCCTTCGGAATTTACGCCCTCGCGGGAGGCGCGGCGAGCGTGCTCGGAGTCGACGCTTCAGGCGAAGCGGTTGCCGCGGCGGGCGAAAACGTGGCCCGGAACGGGTTCGGGGACGGGTGGGAGGGAAGGGTGGGAAACCTCTTTCCCGTGCTTCGGGAGCTATTGAGCGCAGGCCGCAGATTCGACCTCGTCATCCTCGATCCTCCCTCCTTTACCAAGTCCCGGGAGGGAAGGGAGGGGGCGGTCCGGGGATACCGGGACATCAACCGGCTCGGCCTGTCCCTTCTGGCACCCGGCGGGATCCTCGCCACCTCTTCTTGCACGCAACTGGTCGATATGGCCAAATGGTATGAGGCGCTCCGGGACGCGGCCGCCGACGCTCGTGTGGATGTTCATGTCATCGCTAAAGGGAGGCAGTCCCCAGATCACCCGGTCCTTCTCGGGGTGCCTGAAACGGAATACCTCAAGTTTGCCGTGTTGCGTGTGAGGGAAACGTGAAGCCGCCTGTCCATACATCGTACTCTCCTCGGGGGGCCGCTGCGTCTGTCTACGGGCGGGGACGCCGGTTGGCGGCGCTCGCGGTTCTCCTGTGTGTTTCCGCAGCGTGGGGCGTCGGCGGGTCCTTGGCCTCCGCTCCAGGCCCCGTGATGGTCGCGACAATCTCCACGTCCATCAATCCCGTCACTGCCGATTTCCTCTCCTCCGCCATCGAACGCGCGGAGGAGGAGAAGGCGGTGCTGCTCGTCCTCGAGCTGGACACCCCCGGAGGCCTCGACACCGCCATGCGGCAGATGGTCCAGGAGATCATCCGGACCTCCGTCCCGGTTGCGGTGTATGTTTCTCCCCCCGGATCCCGGGCCGCCTCTGCTGGGGTACTGGTCACCCTTGCGGCGGATATCGCCGCCATGGCTCCCGGTACGAACATCGGGGCGGCACACCCCGTTGGCATCGGCGGCGGGGGGATGGACAACACGATGGCGAGGAAGGTGGAGAACGACGCCGCCGCGTATGCCCGGTCCCTCGCGGAGAAGAAGGGGCGCAACGGAGAATGGGCCGAGAAGGCGGTCCGCGAGAGTGCTTCCCTGACGGAAACGGATGCCAAGAAGCAGCGTGTGATCGATCTCGTCGCCCCGTCCCTGAAAGACCTCTTGTCGGCCGTCGACGGGCGTGTAATCGAGAAGGGCGGGGAAAAGGTCACCCTGCGGACGAAGGGCGCCGAGATAACGCGCATTCCAATGGGGTTTCGGCACCGGGTGCTTTCGGCGCTGGCGGACCCGACCATCGCGTATATCCTGATGATGATCGGCATCTACGGGATCTTCTTCGAGCTCTCCAACCCCGGCGCGGTCTTCCCGGGCGTGGTGGGAGGGATCTCCCTGATCCTGGGGTTCTATTCCCTGCAGACGCTCTCGGCCAATTATGCGGGGTTTCTTCTCATCGCGCTGGCGATGATCCTCTTCATTCTGGAGATCAAGATCGCCTCCCACGGGGCCCTGACCATCGGGGGGGTCATCTCCCTGGCCCTCGGGAGCATCATGCTTTTCCGGTCCTCAGCGGATCCGTATCTGCGCATCTCCTGGGGGGTCATCCTCACCATGGTCGGGCTCACCGCCGTGTTTTTCGGGACCGTCGTAACCCTTGCGGTACGCAGCCAGCTCCGTCAGCCCGCGACGGGGTCGGAGGGGATGATCGGAGAGACCGGGGTTGCCGTGGCGGACTTCACGGGAAAGGGAAAGGTCTTCGTCGTCGGGGAATTGTGGGACGCGGAGTGCCCCCTCCCCCTTCGGAAAGGTGACAAGGTGACGGTAGTGGAGAGAAAGGAAATGACACTGGTCGTGAAGCCGCAGGAAATGCCCCGCTGAGCCCGGCGGAACCCCCATAGGAGGTAGCGCGCAATGTTCCCCTCTGTTGCGATCGTGATCATCGCCGTCCTGTTTCTGTACAGCGCCATCAAGATATTGAACGAGTATGAACGAGGCGTGATCTTTCGGCTGGGCCGTGTCATCGGCGCCAAGGGACCCGGACTGATCCTCCTCATCCCGTTGATCGACAAGATGGTCCGGGTCGACCTGCGCGTGGTGGCGATGGACGTCCCCTCGCAGGATGTGATCACCCGGGACAACGTGTCCGTCAAGGTGAACGCCGTCCTCTATTTCCGCGTTCTGGACCCCAACCGGGCGATCATCACCGTGGAGAACTACCTGTACGCCACTTCCCAACTGGCCCAGACGACCCTTCGGTCCGTCTGCGGGCAGGCCGAGCTCGACGACCTCCTTTCCGAACGGGAGAAGATCAACGCGCACATCCAGGAGATCCTCGACAAAGACACGGACCCCTGGGGGATCAAGGTGGCGAAGGTGGAGATCAAGCACATCGACCTGCCGCAGGAGATGCAGCGCGCCATGGCGAAGCAGGCGGAGGCGGAGAGGGAGAGGCGCGCGAAGGTCATCGGCGCGGAGGGGGAATTCCAGGCGGCGCAGAAAATGACCGATGCAGCCGAGATCATGAGCGAGCACCCGGTCGCGCTTCAGCTGCGGTACCTCCAGACGTTGCGGGAAGTGGCGACGGAGCACAATTCCACGACGCTCTTCCCGATCCCGATCGACCTGTTCACGCCGTTCCTGAAGTTGGCGGATGCTGCCAAGAGGGAGGCCGCACCCGGCAGGACCCAGAAGAAAGAGGAGGGCGGGGTGTAAGGCCCACCTTGGACAGGAAACCGTTTGCCGGAAAGCGGGGCGCGGGGTTCGCCACGCTCCTTCTCGTTTTCACCGCCGGGGTCATCCTCCTGGTCGCGTGCGCCGCTCCCGGCCCGCCCCGGCGCGGCGACCTTCCGCCCGCGCCTCCCCCCCCGTCTGCGCCGGGCCCAGGG
>JBAULH010000035.1:0-8175 GCA_049578085.1 Candidatus Deferrimicrobiaceae bacterium | reverse complement strand
CTCATCCCCACGGCAAAGTGAACAACTAAAATTGGACAGTTCTTAGAGTCGGATGGGATGGTTCCCGGTGGGAGCAACCGGTAGTATCCGGCAAGGTCTTGGGAGGTATTACAGGAGAGGGGCATAGGAAAAACGGCAAGCAAGGGC
Organism: Candidatus Deferrimicrobiaceae bacterium; assembly: GCA_049578085.1. GTDB lineage: Bacteria > Desulfobacterota > Deferrimicrobia > Deferrimicrobiales > Deferrimicrobiaceae > CSP1-8. The sequence goes on along the minus strand of JBAULH010000035.1, from coordinate 8,028 downwards.
AAAAACCAAGGGAATGAAGATCCCCGTGTACCCATTCATCACCCATAACGGTCTGCTCGTGAATGAACTGTTTCTCGAGACGCTGAGAAAAAACAACCTCGCCGATTTTCGGAGTTTGATGGATTTCCAGGGGGGAAGTCCCGTCAAGAAAACCAGGTACCGATCGTTGGTGAAGATACGCCTCGGGGACCGGTATTTCTACTTGAAAAGGCATCTTCGGCCTTCCCGTGGGAGGATCCGGTCCCTGATGCCATGGTCGGCAAGGGAAGATGCGAGGAACGAATGGAACAACATGAACCTCCTGAACGCTCTCGGCTTCCACACGATGGTCCCCGTGGCTTTCGGGGAGGAGAAGCGATCGGGCATGACTTGCTCCTCCCTTACCTTGACGGAGGGCATCGTCGATTCGGAAAAACTCGAAACCTATCTCCCGGCGCATTTCCTTCCCCCGCTGAGCGTGGACCGGATGCAGGAAAAGAGGGACCTGATCAGGAGGCTCGCCCTGCTCGCCGGGGAGTTCCACGGGAAGGGGCTGAACCACCAGGATTTCTACCTGGGGCATCTCTTACTTAGGCCCGGGGACGGCGTGATCTCGATCATCGACTTGCAGAGGGTCCACAGGAGAAAACGGGTGAGCAGGCACGACCGGGTAAAGGATCTTGGACAACTCTGCTACTCCGCGGGGAAGACGGGCGTTCTCACGAGGACCGATCTCATGCGGTTCATCAAGTCGTATCTCGGCAGGGACAGGATCACCGGCGAGGACAGGAAACTGATCCGAAGGATCTTGTCGAAGACCGCGAAGATCGCCCGGCACGACGCGAAACTGATCCAGAGGAGAATGGCCGGCGCATGAAGATCGCCCTGGTCGATGTTCACACCGCGGCTTTCCATGATTCCCAGCGGTGGGCGGTCATCGTCCTTCATGCCCACGCCAACCTGCTGGCTTTGGTTGCTATCCCTCTAAAGCGTCCCGGTTCCCAAGCGAGCCGCACAGCACTTGCCGTGGAAGGTATGCCCCTGCGCCGCCTATCTCTGATGCCCGGCAAGTAAATTCATGATTTCCCGTATTGTTCGTTCCAACGTGTATTGACTGGCCTGCGAGCGGGCGTGGGTTTCCAGGTCGGTAGTATCGCTAGCATTCAGGGCGTTTCGCACCTGGCGGGCGATCTCGAGAGGGTCCCTAGGATCGTCCAGAAGAAAGCCGCAGCGTCCCTCGTCGAGTACTTCCGAGTTTCCCGAGGCGCGGGTGGTAACCACGGCGATCCCCGTCGCCATTGCTTCGAGGATGACATTGGCCATGGGTTCGTACAAGGTTGGAGCAACCAGGATGTCCGCAGCCCCGTAATATCGTTCTACCCCTTCGGCTATTCCGCCGAGAAAGAGGACCCGTTCCCCGACCCCCCACCGTTCCGCTTGTTTTTGGAACGATGTCGATCGGCCTTTTCCGATCACAAGCAGGCGGATGGTTTCAGGAAGATGGCAGAGCGCTTCCACGGCCGCAATCAATCCCTTGCGCTCGAATCCGGTTCCCACAAACAGCAGGAGACGCGTGTTGGGCGGAAGCCCAAGCTCCTTATGCACGGATTCGCGGTAACGCGATTTATTGCGTGGATGGAACAGCTCTAGATCCACTCCGTTGTAAATGACCTGGATATCCTCTTTCCGCACCTGGGGATAATTGCGAAGGATGTCGTTCTTGATAAACAGGGACGGCGCAATGATCTTGACGAAGGCGCGGCGGTTGTAGATGTACCAGTCGAGGAAGCGAACCGACAGGTGGAGCGGATTGAGCAGAAACGATAGTCGACGAAGGGGCGAGGCGTGCTGGGAACGGATCCGGAGCCAGGTCCGGTGCACACCGTCGGAAGCCCGGAAGATATCCTGTCGAAACAGGCGCTCGTTGCTGAAGACAATGGCGTCGGTCAGCTTTCGCAAGCAGCGCCTGCAGGCCAGAGGGAAACTCCAGATTTTGAACAGCGAAAGCCCCCCGAGCATGGGAACGCGGTGAAAAACCACTCCGGCATCCGCCTTCTGCACCCAGTGGCTGGAAAGGATGTGTACCTCGTGGCCTTGCCGGGAAAGCGTCTCGGACAGCAGACGCAGATAACGCTCCGCGCCGCCATAGGGATTATATTTCTTGCGGATGATGGCGATCTTCAAGGGACATCCGACGATTGGGGGCTTGCGGCCGTGCCTGGCGCCCGGTGTTTTCTGTTTTCCCCGTGAAGGCTTGGCCAGGCGGTGGATTGGAGCTGCCGGGCACAGAGCATGGACGGGGGAAATTGGGTGTGTATCGTCGGGGGATACACCTTAGTGTTCCGACCTGCGCGGATCACCGGGAAAAAACCGCCATTCGGCGGGCCTCGTCCAGAAGCGCCTGCCGGTAGCTTCGAAGCAGCGATCCGTTGTCCGTGAGCAGGGCGTACTCCCTCCCGCTTCGGAATTCGAACCGGTTCATGTTGTAGAGTTGGGTCGAAAAGACGATGCGCAGGTCTGGATCGATCAGGGCGGCGGTGTCCCAATTGGCCGCGCTCACGAAGCTTCGTTTCGGCTCGGGTCCAAGGAGCGAGGCCCCTTGGGCATATACCTCGGGGGGAGAGACGCATCCCAGGGCTTCCATCACCGTAGGCACGAAGTCGAGATGGGACGTAACCCGGGTGACGACGCCGGCTTTCTGTCCCGGTGCGTGAAGGACGAAGACCGTCTTGAGCTGGTAATCGCTGAAGGAAGAAGTGTGCCCGAAAAAACCATTTTCGTAGAACTCCTCGCCATGATCGCCGGTGACCGCCACGATCGTGTTGTGGAGCAACCCTTCGGCCGAGAGGGAAGACAGGGCTTCGCCGACCAGGCTGTCCAGGTAGTAGACCGCGTTCTTGTACCGGTTCCGCAGCGGCGTGGCGGATCCGGGCCCGAGATCCTTGAAATAGTTGATATCGTCGTCAATGGCCGGCGTGAATTTTCGAAAGGCCGCCGGATAATCGTAGGGCTGGTGGGTCGAATCGTAGAAGAGAAAGGCGAAGAAGGGCTTGTCCGACTTCCGGTTCCGGAGAAACCGGATGAACTTCTCCGTGATGATCCGGTCCCGGCTGGCGGTGCCAGATTTCGATACCTCGTCTTCTATATACTGGGGAACGCGAACGAAAGCGGTACTCCGGAACTCGGGAAACGCGAGCCGCGTGCTGGAGAGGATGGAAAAATCGTATCCCCGATCCATGAGGGCGTCCATGAGGACCGGGGAGCGTCGTTCGCCCAGCACGCTGAACCAGTAATGGCCGTGGATGCCATACAAGAGGGTGAAGAGTCCAAACCGCGTGCCGTTTCCGCCGCTGTAATGGTTTTCAAAGACGAGCTGCTTTTTGCTGAAGGCGAAGAGGTTCGGCATGATTTCCGGCCGCAACATGTCGAATCGGAGACCATCCACCACGAGAAGGACGATGTTCGGTGTCTTGGCCCCGGCGGGATCAAACGAAAGCGGTTGCCTTGGGTAGTTGAGATGCCCGCCGGAGGAAACCTTAAGACCCTCTTCCCTGGGGATGTTTATCTTCAACACCTTTTGGGCGAATCGTTTGATCGTGAGGGGCTGGTACAGGGGATACAGAGTGGCCACCCGCGTGATGTTCGTCTTGTTGTACAGGTCGCCCAGGGCATACATTCCCTTGTCGAGGAGGAGAAGACACAACCCGGCCGCGAAAAGCATCTGCGGAATCCGGGAGGAGCGACGCCCCTGCCGATCGCTCCCCGAACCGTAATCCCGGCTTCGATTCAGGAAATACCGGGCCGAGCCCCCGATCACGAGCAGGATTGCGGTCCGAATCGCGCCGAAGGTCAGCCATGTCCCGAGGCCAAGGCTCAGGGAGTCGGATGCCCCCTCTGTCACCAGGATGTTCCAGACGAGACCGTTCAGGTGAAAGTGGAAGATCGTAAAAATTTTCGTATCGATGAGAAGCACCGTCTGGAGAAGTACGAAGATCGTGACCGCCACGACCGGCAATGCTTTCCGACCCAGCACAAAGCCAAGCAGATAGACGATCAGGCCCACGCTCACATTCAGCATGAAGTAGTGGGCCACGAACGAAATGAGGCGGGGAGCCCAGTCCTCCAGACCCTGTGTCCCCGGATTGGCCGAGAGCAGAGGCCAGGAAATCGCCATCGAGACGGCCGTGGCGATCAGGCTCAGTGGCACGATGGCTGAGAAAAAGGAAGGTCGGCGGGAGCGGCGGGATGGCGGGGAGTGAATCACGGACATAAGGGTTATGGGAAAAGGGAACGTTCTCCGGCCGAGACGGGGATGTTCATCCTTTCGTGCTGATCGGGCACGATTCTCGGGGGCACAGCCGGGCGCTCATGGATCATGCGACACATGGGAGATCGTAACAAGAAAGCGCAACGGCGGTCAACGTGTGCGAAGAGGTCATGGGGTCGGCGGGCGGGCACCTGCAAGCCCCAGCACCTCTTCCGCCGCCACCCGCAGCATCTCTTCGTACTTCACCAGATCCGACGCCTCGCTGCCGTCGAGGAACCCGATCGCCCGGCCATGCTGCTTCGCTGCGTCGGCGGAAGTGCGTCCCCTTTTGAGAGCGCCCGCCCGGTTCGAACGGCCTCCTCCGTCCGTCAACAGGTACCGGATCTTCGAGCCGGGAGGGAGCGTCACCCCGCGTCCGCACAGCTCCCGGGTGACTTCCGCTGCCGCGGTGTTGGCGACGTATCGTTCGGGCGCCTTGGACAGACGCCTGGCGATGGCAAGCGCCTCCGGCGGGACGCGTCCCTCGCGCAGTTCGGCTGCCGCGGTTTCCGCGATCTCCCGGAGCTTCGGCAGCATCGTGCGCAGGGAGCGAACGTCCGCCGCCTCCGCCATCGCCGCGAGCAGCGCCCGCTGGAGGCCCGCGACGAACGGCGGGACGTCGGATCGGCGCATCGCGATCCCCCGCGCCTTGACCTCCCCGTTCGTGAACGCCCCGACGAACCGGTTTGGGACGGCGACGGAAGGGTTTCGCTTCGAGGGGAGGAAACCGAGCCACCGGTAGATCCCCTCCAGCGCGATCGGCATCCCCGTCTCGAGGGAGATGGTCTCCGCGAGCCGCCGGTAGTCGTCCTCTGACGCGCCACCCCGCTTCACCCAGATCGCGTCGGTCAGACCGTGCAGGAAGGAGAACCCCTCGCGCTCGGCGATCTCCTTGGCGGCAAGGAGTTTCTCCCGTCCCCAGGCGGTGACCGCCTCGTGCGCTTCGATCCGGCCGAACCGGGCGTTTTTGTACCCGAGGAACCCGAAGCAGACGACGAGGATCCACTTGAGCGCCGCCTGCCGCATCCGGAAGAGGTCGCGCTCCTCCGCGCTCCCGGCCGCCTTCTGCCGTTCCTTGAGGAGCCGACGCTTTTCTAGGATGGGGGAGAGCACGGCCGGGATGAGGCCCCTCCGGCGTGCGCAGGTGTGAAACCCGATCTCGGGAACGGGGATTCCCGTGGCGGCCGTATTTCCCGCGGGAACGTTCGTTCCGTCCCGGCGGGATTGCACCCGTCCTGTCGGTGGAGCGCAACAGCGGCAGTTGACCGTCTCCGGGGAGATGTTGTACCGGTCCATGAGGGACGGGTACATCGAGGCGAAGTCGAGCTCGCCCACGTTTCCGTGCAGCCCGGGCCGGGGCAGGTAGGTGAGCCCCCCCTTGTCGGTCTCGACGAGCCCGGCTCCGGTCTTGAATCCTTCCGGCTCCCGCTTCTTGTAGGGGACGAGAATCCCCCGGGAGAGCGCCGCTGCGATCTGCATCGCCGAGATGGCGGTCCCCGGCGACGAACGGGCCATGCGCTGCAGCGGGATGCCGGAGAGGCGGGACAGTTCGATCAGGCCCGGGAGGCCGGTCTCCCCGAAGAGGAACGAGTTGCGGGCGTCTACGTGCCACCGGCCGGAGAGGGTGTGCGGCGCTGCGCGGAAGATCACCCGCCCGTACGAGAAGTACGACCGCTCGCGGGCGCACCGGATGCCGCCTCTTTCCGGGTCCTCCCCCTCCTGCGCGGGGCGTGCCTGTTTCCCGGCTGCCCTCCCCGGCGGACGGGGGGCGCGGCCGAGAGGGAGCGGCATGCGGAGCCTGTAGGCGAGGGCGAGTATCCGTGGCAGGAGGTAGTCGTCTCCGTACTCCGTGACGAGCAGATCGGGGTCCGCGCTGGCCAGGAGCCGCAGGAACTCCCGGAGGAAATCCGTTCCGTTCTCCCCGCAGAGGACGTGGGTCGTGCCGTCGGCCGAAAAAACAAGCGGTCGCGCCCTTCCGTGTGCGGGGTGCCCCGTCCCTTCCGCCCGCAGAAATGCCCGGGAAAGCGGCGGGTAGGGGGGATCGACGTCCCACGGCGAGTCGAGGACCCGGGCGGAAAGGATCCTCCCGTCGCCTGCGCATTCCACTTCAGCGAAGGAAAACGGGAAGAGCCCGGTCGCGAAGGCGAACTGCTGCTCGGAGGCGATGTCGGCGTTGAAAAGCGTCTCCGGCCCGAACGCGCTTTCCGCTTTCCGGACGGTTGCCCGAAGGAGGAAAGGCGCCGGGACGGCGAACGTCCATGCCGGGATCGTCCCGCCGGAGAAGAACTCGATCCCCTCGCCTTTCCGGACGTCGCATCTCCAGCGCCCGGCGGCTGCCCGGACCACGGTCTCCCGCACGCCCCGGCCCGCCACGGCGAAGGAGGGGCGAAACGGGGCGAACAGGGTCACGTTTTCGCCGCCGGCCGTCCGGAACCAGAGCTCCATCCCGTCCCGCGCGGCGAGGAGGTCGAGCACCCAGCCGGTCAGGGAAACCGGTTTCATGCTGAGGGGGGACACTCCTGGTTTTCTCGTCGAGTGAAACAGGAGTGTCCCCCGCCACCGGCTTGTCTTCCAGCCGGTGCGCCCGGGGTAGGCTCTGCAGCCTCGTCGGTGCACGGCCTCTTCGGCAACGGACCCCTGGAGACCGGCCTCACTGCGCCCCGCCTCCTGCGGCTGCTGCGCCCTGTCCCGGGGACCCAAGGCGCAGCGGGGGGTTCCGCGGAGCGGCGTGTGGAGCGAGAGACAGTATCCCCGCAAAGCGGGGTTCATTTAGGCGAGCGGAACCCGCAGCGAGCGGGCGCAAGATCGCGAGCGTAGCGGAGGGGAAGCCCCCCGCAAGCCGGGGGCCCCGGTGCAGGCAGCCGCCGCCGGAGGTGATCACGATTCGTCCTTCCGCCGCCGCTCGAGTTCCTCCACGCGGCGCAAAAGTTCCCGCACCGCCCGGCGCTCCTCGACGAGGATGCTCATCAGGATCGCCTCGAACGGGACGGCGCGCCCCGAGCAGGTGCAGGCGGCGGTGTGGTATCTTGCCGCGGCGAACAGCTCGTCGAAGAGTTCGCGGTCCTCGCGTCGCAGCGCGCGTCGGAACGCCTTCCACGACTCCTCCTCGCGGTACAGTTCCTGGGTGAAGGGGAGCACCGTCCGGCCCATGTTATGAACGGGGACACTCCTGACTTATTCGTCGACAAGAACAGGAGTGTCCCCGGTAACGCCAGGTCACCCCTTCCCCCTCCCGGCGCAGGAGGAGGCACGGGTCGGCGATCCGGACGAGGTGGCGGAAGAAGCCGGCCCGGTCGCCGCCCTCCGGAACGGTTCCCTTTCCCGGCGGCTTGTTCCCCGAAGCGGCGGGGACCGCTGCGAAGGGGAAAGAAGCCGCGGCAGGGGTGTCCGAGCCGACCAGCACTACCCGCGTGCCGCCCGCCGCGAGCCGGCGCAGGGACGAAAGACAGTTCCGGAAGACCCGGCACGCCTCCGCGTAGGGAACGTCGGCATCCGCGAACGTCTCCGGCAGCCCGAAGACGACCGCGATCCCCGCCCCCGAGCGGTCGAGGGCGGGCCCGAGCCGCCGCGACAGGAGCGCCTCCATCTGGTGGCACGTGAAGGCGCGGGAGACGAGGATGCGGGAGAGCGCGGCTCTGCCGCTTCCCCCCAGTGCCCTCTCCGCCTTGCCGATCTCGTACGGGTCGAACCGGTTTCCGCCGTCCACCGCCACCACGGGCTCCCCGGCCACGAGGGGGCGGGCC
>JBAULH010000034.1:0-7622 GCA_049578085.1 Candidatus Deferrimicrobiaceae bacterium | reverse complement strand
GGGGACAACGTGGGGCTGACGGTGGAGCTGATCACCCCGGTGGCGATGGAGAAGGAGCTGCGGTTCGCGATCCGGGAGGGCGGACGCACCGTGGGGGCCGGCGTCGTTTCGGAAATCGTGGAATAACGAGAACGAGGAAGAAGAGGGAGACCCCTTGGCGATGGAACACCAGAAGATTCGCATCCGATTGAAAGCGTTCGATTACAAGCTGCTGGACAAGGCGACCGGCGAGATCGTCGAAAAGGCGAAGCAGACGGGGGCGAAAGTGGCGGGCCCGATACCCCTGCCCACGAGGATCGAGAGATTCACCGTGAACCGATCGCCGCACGTCGACAAAAAAAGCCGGGAGCAATTCGAGATCCGAACGCACAAGCGCGTACTGGATATCCACGAGCCGCCGGCCGCAACGATCGATGCACTCATGAAACTCGATCTCCCGGCAGGAGTGGAAGTGGAGATCAAGCTTTAGTGAGGGGGGACAAAGGGGACACTATAATTCGGGGACACTCCTGGTTCTATCGTCGAGAAAAAAAGGAGTGTCCCCGCCTGTAAGGAGTGTCCCCGAGGAATAAGGTGCAAACCATGACGACCGGAATCTTAGGAAAGAAATTGGGAATGTCCCAGGTCTTCGACGCGCAGGGGAGAGTTGTTCCCGTGACGGTGATCGAGGCGGGCCCCTGCACTATTGTCCAGAGAAAAAAGAGACAGAGCGACGGGTACGATTCGGTCCAGATCGGGTTCGGAGCGAAGAAGGCGCACCGCGTCAACAAACCGATGCTCGGCCATATCCAGAAGGCAGGGAAGGGTGCGTTCGGCGCCCTCCGGGAACTCCGTGTCGATTCCGATTCCTCTCTGGAGGTTGGCCAGGAAATCCGGGTCGACATCTTCCGGGAGGGGGATTTTGTCGACGTCACAGGACAGACAAAGGGGCGGGGATTCGCGGGAGTGGTGAAACGGTGGGGATTCAAGGGAGGACGGGGATCCCACGGTTCGATGTTTCACCGCGCCCCCGGCTCCATCGGCGGGTCCTCCTGGCCCTCCCGCGTATTCAAGAACATGAAGATGGGCGGCCATTACGGGAACGAGCGCGTCACGGTTCTCAACCTGCGGGTTGTCGCCATTCAGTCGGAGAAGAACATTTTGCTGGTCAGGGGGGCGGTCCCGGGGGCGAAGAACGGGCTGGTCTTCGTGCGGCGCGCAATCAAGAAAGGCAATGGACAGTAAGGAGCGCGAAATGGCCACCGTGAAGCTTTTCGACAAGGAACGGCAAGTCAAGGAGACGGTCGAATTACCGGAATCCGTCTTCGGGGCAGCGGTGAAGACGCACCTGCTCCATCAGGTGGTCGTGGCCCAGAGGAACGCGAGCCGATCGGGGACCGCCTCGACGAAGACCAGGAAGGATGTCGCCGGGGGGGGGAGAAAACCGTATCGGCAGAAGGGCACCGGACGCGCCCGCATGGGGACTAGCAGTTCGCCCCTGCTCCGTGGCGGAGGCACGATCTTCGGACCGCACCCCCGCAGCTACCAACAGAAGGTGAACCGGAAGACCATGAAAGCCGCTCTCCGATGCGCCCTGAGCGCCCGGGCCAGGGAAGACAGGATCCTGCTGGTGGACGACCTGGACCTTCCGGGACCGCGGACCAAGGAGTTCCTGAAACTCGCAGGGAAGCTCGGTCTATCCCATGCCCTTCTGGTGACGGAGGAGCCGGACAAAGCGTTGCACCTCGGAATACGCAACCTCCCTTCCTTCAAGGCGCTTTCCGTTTCCGCCCTCAACGTGTACGACATCCTGTTGTACGAACAGCTTGTGCTTACGCGGCCCGCATTCGAAAAAATTGTCGAGGTGCTGGGGAAATGAACATCACGGACGTGCTGAAGCGGCCGCTGATCACGGAAAAAGCGACATTGCTGAAGGAGATTTCCAATGCGGTGTCGTTTGCCGTGGACCCCCGGGCGAACAAGAAACAGATCCAGGAGGCGGTCGAAAAGCTGTTCAAGGTCAAGGTAATAGAAGTCAAGACAATGAATGTATTGGGAAAGACGAAGACGAGGGGCCGGATCGTCGGAAGGCGTCCGTCCTGGAAGAAAGCCGTCGTGGTGCTCAAACCGGGCGACAAGATCGAGTTCTTCGAAGGCGTCTAACGCAAGAATAGGCAAGGAGCAGCTGACATGGGAATCAAGAAATTCAAGCCGACCTCTCCCGGCGTTCGCACCATGACAGTCCTCACGAACGAGGAGCTCACCAAGAAGAAACCGGAGAGGAGCCTCGTTCAGAAAAAGGGAAACAGGGCAGGGCGGAACAACCAGGGCAGAATCACCATCTGGCATCGGGGGGGCGGGCACAAGAGAAAATATCGGTTGATCGATTTCCGGAGGACGAAGAAGGACATCCCCGCCCGGGTAGCCGCGATCGAATACGACCCCAACCGGTCGGCCCGTATCGCCCTCCTGCATTACACGGACGGAGAGAAGCGGTACATCCTGTGCCCGGTCGGCCTCTCCGTGGGTGACACGGTTCTTTCGGGCGACAACGCGGACATCAAGCCGGGGAACGCCCTGCCGATCCGCCAGATCCCGGTGGGAACAATGGTCCATAACGTGGAGCTTAAGGTCGGCAAGGGAGGGCAGCTGGCAAGGGCGGCGGGGAGCGTTGTGCAGATCCTGGCAAAGGAGGGGCAATACGCCCACCTGCGCCTCCGATCGGGAGAAGTGAGACTTGTGTTCATCGATTGCATGGCGACGGTGGGACAGGTGGGGAATCTGGAGCACGAGGCAGTCTCCCTCGGAAAGGCCGGTAGGAGCCGCTGGCTCGGCCGGCGTCCGACGGTCCGGGGCGTCGCGATGAACCCCGTGGATCACCCGCTCGGGGGGGGGGAGGGAAAAGCCTCCGGCGGGCGGCATCCCTGCACGCCGTGGGGAAAACCGACCAAGGGGCACAAGACGCGCAAGAATAAGACTTCCGACCCTTACATTGTCAAGCGTCGGAAATAAACGGTAAAGGGGCGAATTCGTGGCGCGATCGATCAAGAAGGGACCGTATGTCGAGGAAAGCCTGGCGCGGAAGATTCGCAAGGCGGTGGAGCAGGGCGACCGGAAGGTCATCAAGACCTGGTCCCGGCGTTCCACCATCACCCCGGATATGGTGGGCTTCACGTTTGCCGTCCACAACGGAAGGAAATTCATGCCCGTTTTCGTCACGGAAAACATGGTGGGGCAGAAGCTCGGGGAATTTTCGCCGACCCGCACCTTTCACGGCCATTCGGGGGACCGGAAGGCCAAGGTGAAGAAGTAGGTCGCACAAGGAGACAGGCGATGGAGGCAAGAGCAACGGCAAGGTTCATGCGGGTCTCTCCGAGGAAGGCGAGACTTGTGGTGGACCGTATCAGGGGAAAGAACATCTCCGACGCCAAGACGGTCCTTTTGCTGGCGAACAAGGCGTGCGCCAAAACGGTGAGGAAGGTGCTCGACTCCGCCGTCGCGAACGCAGCCCAGACCGGAGTGATCGATACGGGCATCCTCTTCGTCAAGAAGGCGTACGTGGACGGGGGCACGTCCCTGAAGAGATTCCGCCCCGCGCCGATGGGCCGGGCGCATCGCTACCGGAGGCGGACCAGCCATATCACCATCGTGGTCGACGAGAAGTAAACAGAGGGAACCATTCGAAGGGAGACAGCGTTTGGGACAGAAGGTACATCCGTACGGGTTTCGGCTGGGTATCATCAAGAACTGGCGGTCGCGATGGTATTCCGAGAAGGAGTACGCTGCAAACCTTCAGGAGGATCTGCGCATCCGGTCCTATGTCAAGAACCGCCTTATCCACGCCGGTGTTTCCGCGGTGGAGATCGAGCGCAAGTCCAGTCGTGTGCACGTCATCATCCACACCGCGAGACCCGGCATCGTCATCGGGAAAAAAGGGGCCGAGATCGAAAACCTCAAGAAGGACCTGCAGAAGTTCGCCAAGAAGGAGGTGTCGATCACGATTCAGGAGATCCGCCGCCCGGAGACCGATGCCCAGCTGACCGCCGAAAACGTTGCCATGCAGCTTGAGAGACGTATAGCCTTCCGTCGGGCGATGAAGAAGACCGTTCTCTCCTCGATGAAACTGGGGGCCAAGGGGATAAAGATCCACGTGGCCGGCCGGCTGGGGGGTGCGGAAATGGCACGCTCGGAGTGGTACCGCGAAGGGAGAGTTCCCCTGCATACGCTGAGGGCGGACATCGACTACGGGTTCGCCGAGGCGAATACCACCTACGGCAAGATCGGGGTAAAGGTCTGGATCTACAAAGGGGAAGTCCTGCCGTCCTCTTCCCGTGAGCCCAAGAGAGAATAGGAGAACGTAACGAATGCTGGCGCCGAAACGAGTGAAATTCCGGAAAATGCAGAAGGGGCGGAGAAGGGGAGCGGCACAGGCAGGGAATACGCTGAACTTCGGGGATTACGGGGTGAAGGCAACCACCGCCGGATGGGTCACTTCCCGGCAGATCGAGGCCGCCCGTGTGGCGATGACGAGGTTTGTGAAACGCGGAGGAAAGATCTGGATCCGGATATTCCCGGACAAACCCGTCACCAAGAAGCCTGCCGAAACCCGCATGGGGAAGGGGAAAGGGGCACCCGAAGAATGGGTTTGCGTGGTTCGGCCGGGCCTCGTGCTCTACGAAATCGAGGGGGTGGACGAGGCGACCGCAAGAGAGGCGTTTCGCCTTGCCGGACACAAGCTTCCCCTCAAGACGAAATTCCTTGCCAGGGAGGGATAGGCACAGATGAAGAAGAAGGAGATCCAGGACCTTGCCGTCGAGGAGTTGCGACACAAGGAGACGGAGATGCGGGAGGAGATCTTCCGCCTGAGGATGAAGCGTTCGGCTTCCTCTCTGGACAATACGATGCTCATCCGGAATCGGCGGAAGGAACTGGCGCGGGTCATCACCTTCCTCCGGCAAAAGCAAGGAGGGGAGACGAGGTAAGATGGCGACGGGAATGGAGAAAGAAGGCCGAGGGATACGCAAGACGAAGGTCGGAGTCGTAATGAGCGATCGCATGGACAAAACCGTTGTCGTTCGCGTGGAACGGCTTGTCCTCCACCCCAGATACAAGAAGTACACGAAACGGCGGACCACCTACAAGGCGCACGATGAAGGGAACGAATGCCGCAGCGGGGACACGGTGGAAATCGTCGAAACCCGGCCTCTGAGCAAGGAAAAGTGCTGGCGAGTAACCAGGCTGATCCAGAGGCCCGAAGTTCGTTAATTATTCGAGCGGAGAACCGAAGCCATGATCCAAATGCAGACCATGCTGGACGCCGCCGACAACTCCGGAGCGAAGCGTCTTTGCTGCATCAAGGTACTGGGGGGCAGCAAGCGGAGATACGCCAGCGTCGGCGACATCATCGTGGTCAGCGTGAAGGAGGCGATCCCTCGCGGGAAGGTCAAGAAGGGCGATGTGTACAAGGCGGTGGTGGTGCGGACCGCCAAGGAGATCGGCCGGGCCGACGGGAGCTTCCTCCGGTTCGACCAGAACTCGGCGGTGCTCATAAACCCGCAGGGGGAGCCGGTCGGGACCCGGATTTTCGGCCCCGTGGCCCGCGAACTCCGTGCCAAGAAATTCATGAAGATCATATCCCTGGCTCCAGAAGTTCTCTAGGGGGGGAAGAGGGAGACATGGCGGAAGCGACGCTCCATATACGGAAACACGATATCGTCCGGGTCATGGTGGGAAGGGAGAAGGGGAAGGTCGGAAGGGTGCTCAAGGTGTACAGGGATTCGGGACGGGTAATCATCGAAAAGATCAACATGGTGAAGCGCCACGCGAAACCCGGCAAGACCAACCCCCAGGGCGGGATCATCGAGAAGGAAGCTTCGCTTTCGTATTCCAACGTCATGATCATGTGCGACAAGTGCAACAAGCCGACGCGGATCTCCATGGTGCTCGAGGATTCCGGGGAGAAGCACCGGGCCTGCAAGCGGTGCGGAGACGTCCTCGAGGCCAAGAAGAAGTAGCTTAAGACCCGCCGGGAGACGGCGGACCGGGGTGACGGGAAATGGCGAGACTATTCGATATCTACAAGGAAGAGGTCGTTCCGAAGATGAAGGAGAAGTTCCACTACCGGAACCCCATGCAGGTGCCGAAGGTGGAGAAAGTCATCATCAACATGGGCCTGGGGGAGGCGATCGACAACATCAAGGTTCTCGACTCGGCCGCCGAGGAGATCGGGATTATAAGCGGGCAGAAGGCCGTTATCACCAAGGCGCGCAAGAGCATCTCGAACTTCAAGCTCAGGGAAGGCGTCCCGATCGGGGTCAAAGTCACCCTCCGCAAGGACCGGATGTATTACTTCCTCGACAAGCTCATGGGGGTGGCGATCCCGCGGTTGCGGGATTTCAGGGGGGTTTCCCCCAAAGGATTCGACGGAAGGGGAAACTACACGCTTGGCATAAGGGAACAGATTATATTTCCGGAGATAAACTACGATAAAATAGACAAAATAAGAGGAATGAACATAACGATCGTAACGACGGCCCGAACCGACGAGGAGGGGTTGGAACTTCTCCGCCTCCTCGGCATGCCGTTTCGGGCCTGACGTTTCCAGGGAGGAAAAGGGGTGGCAAAAAAATCGATTATCGCCAAGTCGCAGCGGACCCCGAAATTTCGCGTCCGGCAATACAATCGGTGCCCGCGATGCGGGAGGCCGAGGGCCTTTTATCGGAAGTTCCGGCTCTGCCGGATCTGCCTCCGGGAACTGGCGCACCGGGGGGAGCTTCCCGGCGTGGTAAAGGCGAGTTGGTAGGAGAGCGCGATGGCCATTAACGACCACATTTCCAATCTCCTTGCCCGGGTCCGCAACGCCCAGATGGCGAGGTTCGACCAGCTCGAACTTCCCTCCACGCGTGTGCTGGAAAACATCGTCTCGATCCTCAAGGAGGAGGGCTTCGTGAAAAACTTCCGCGTCCTCCCGGATCCGAAGCAATCGGTTCTCCGGATCTACCTGCGGAGCGAACCCGAGTCGGGGTACGCGATCAAGGGGATAAAGCGAGTAAGCCGCCCCGGCAGGCGCGTGTACGTCGGCAAGGACGAGATTCCCATCGTGAAAAATGGCTTCGGGATCGCCATCCTCTCGACTTCCCGGGGGGTGATGACAGGAGAGAAGGCAAGGAAACTCGCGATCGGCGGGGAACTGCTCTGCCAGGTCTGGTAACGGGCATTCGGTTTTTCTGGGGGAGGAAGGCAATGTCAAGAATCGGAAAAGTGCCGGTGGCGATCCCCGCCGGAGTCAAGGTCGAAATACAGGGCGGGACGATTTCCGTCAGCGGGAAGAAGGGAACGCTATCCCGCTCGATACCCGACAAGGTGACCGTCGAGGTAAGGGACGGCTTCGCCGTCGTAGCCCTTCGCCCGGGAGAGGAGGCCGCACGGAACCTCTACGGACTCTACCGGACCCTGGTGGCGAACATGGTGAAGGGCGTCGAAGAGGGGTTCACCAAAACCCTCGAAATCGTCGGCGTGGGATACAAAGCGGAAGTCAAGAAAGACTCGCTTCAAATGGCGCTGGGGTATTCTCACCCGGTGATCTTTCCTATTCCGAAGGGGATCAACGCGGAAGTAGAGGCGAACACGGTGATCAAGGTGTC
>JBAULH010000033.1:0-38881 GCA_049578085.1 Candidatus Deferrimicrobiaceae bacterium | reverse complement strand
CGGCCCCATCACCGTGTCGGAGGTCTGTCGCGTCCTCGTCTGCAGGACGCACCCTACCAGTTGTACCCGGCTTCCCCGTGCTGGGTCAGGTCGAGACCCATCACCTCGTCCTCCCTCGTGACGCGCAGGCCGATGGTCTTGTCGAGGGCGACCAGAAGCAGGAGACTGACCACGAAGGAATACAGGAGGCAGGCGCCCGCCGCGAGAGCCTGCACGGCCAGCAGCTTCGGGTTCCCGTAGAACAGGCCGTTCGCTCCGGCCGCGTTGATCGCCGTCGTGGCGAAGAGACCCGTGCCGAGGGCTCCCAAGGTCCCGCCGACGCAGTGCACCCCGACGACATCGAGGGAGTCGTCATACCCGATCTTCCCCTTGAGCATCACGGCGCTGTAGCAGATCCCACCCGCCCCGATCCCCAGGACGATCGCCGGAAGGGGGGCGACGAATCCGGCCGCCGGGGTGATGGCCACCAGGCCCGCCACGCCTCCGGATGCGGCGCCGAGGACGGTGGGCTTGCCCCGGTGGATCCACTCGACAAAAACCCAGGACAGGGTCGCGGCGGCGGCCGCCACGTGGGTGGCGACGAAGGCGCTTGTGGACAGTCCTCCCGCCGCCAGCGCGCTCCCGGAGTTGAACCCGAACCAGCCGAACCAGAGGATAGCGGCCCCCAGGACCGTCATCGGCAGGTTGTGGGGCGCCATGTTCTCCGCGCCGAACCCCCTGCGTTTCCCGACCACCAGAGCGGCGGCCAGGGCACTGACCCCCGACGTGATGTGGACCACCGTACCGCCGGCGAAATCCAGGACTCCCAGTCTGCGGATCCACCCCCCCACGCCCCACACCCAGTGGGCCACCGGGTTGTATACGAGAAGAGCCCACAGGAGGGTGAACAGCAGAAAGGTGGAAAATTTGAACCGCTCCGCGAAAGCCCCCGTGATGAGCGCGGGGGTGATCACGGCGAACATCATCTGGTAGACCATGAAGGCCTGGTGGGGGACCGTCGCGACGTAGTCGGGATACGGGTCCAGCCCGACCCCGCGCAAACCGAACCAGGTCAGGTCCCCGATGATTCCGCCGTGGTCGGGGCCAAAGGCCATGCTGTACCCGACCAGGACCCACTCCACGCTGATCAGTCCGATGATGATGAACGACTGCATGATGGTGCCGAGGATGTTCTTTCTGCGCACCATCCCCCCGTAAAACAACGCAAGGCCAGGGGTCATGAGCATCACCAGAGCTGCGGATAGAAGGAGAAAAGCGGTGTCTCCTGTATTCATGGAGAATCCCTCCTCACAATGATGGGTGCCGACAGGGGGGGGAAAGGCAATAGCCGTGCCAACCCATATCCTCCTTGTCCATCAAGGGGTTGGAGGGCCGGGGGGACACCATGCGGGACAATATTAGTTATCGGGGGACATTCATGTAGGTTTCTCGACAGAAACACGGATGCGGGGGGAGACCGCTCTCTTTCCCCGCGCCTTGCCTCGAAAGAGATCGACCCCCAAGTTCAGCGATCCCATCATGCACCTGTTCGGGCCATCATCCGGGCGCCAACTAAGGCCGGATTTGAGGAAACGTACCTTCCCCCTTCACCTCGGGAACGAAGGCACGCCGTCCAGTACCTCCCGGACGATGCGGGTCAGCTCGTCGGCACGATACGGCTTGGGGAGGAATGCGGACGCCCCGGAGATGCGATCCGGGCTGTGGTCATCATCGGCCCGGTGTCCGCTGGAAAGCACGACCTTCGCCAGGGGGTTGACCTCCCGGATCCGCTCCAGGACCTCCAGCCCGGACATGTTGGGCATCGTCAGGTCGAGGAGCACAAGGTCGACCGTCTCCCCCCCGGCGAGGAATTTCTCGATCGCCTGCGGGCCGTCCCTGGCGGTAAGCACCCTGTATCCCTGCATCGTGAGGATCTGCACTCCGAGATCCCGGATCATCTCCTCGTCGTCCACGAAGAGAATCGTCTCCTTTCCCCGTGAGGGACCATTCGGTCCCGAAACCGCCTTCACCTCTTCGGGGGAATCCGTGGACCGCGGAAAATAGCACCGGAAGGTCGTTCCGGTCCCCGGCTCGCTGTCCAGCGTAATCCATCCCTCATGCTGCTTGACGATTCCGTACGCGGTGGAGAGCCCGAGCCCGGTCCCTCGACCGAGACGTTTCGTGGTGAAGAAGGGCTCGAATACTCGTAGCTGCGTCATTTCGTCCATACCGACCCCGTTGTCGGCGACCGACAGGACAACGAAATCCCCGGGCCGCGCATACGTGTATACCCGGCAATATTCCTCTTCGACCGTGAGGTTCTCGGCGCGTACCGATATCACCCTCCCGTCTACCGTTCGGTATCCCCCCTGCCCGTCGTCGATCTGCTCCATGATCGCGTCCCGCGCATTGACACACAGGTTCATCAGCACTTGGTGCACCTGGTTGGAGTCCACCTTGGCGTGCCAGAGATCGGCGGCGGCGTATCCCGCCAACTCGATCCGCTTGTCGATCGTCTGCGAGACGAGGTGGACGACCTCGCGCATCACCTTTCCCAAATCCGTCACCCGCCGTTCGAGCGAGCTTCGCCGGGAAAATTCCAAAAGCTGCCGTATCAGGTGAGCGGCCCTCTCCGACGCCCGGATCGACTCCCCGATCGGCGCGACCGCCGCCGATTCCGGCGGGAGGTGGTGCCGGGCGAGGTCGAGATTGCCCAGGATACCGGTCAGGATGTTGTTGAAATCGTGCGCGACTCCACCCGCCAGGGTCCCCACCGCCTCCATTTTCTGCATGCCGATGATCGCCCGTTCGAGACGGTGCCTCTCGGTGATGTCGGTCCCCGCCGCCAGGAGGGAATCCACCTTGCCGTCCGGCCCCGGGATCGGCACGTAATTCCAAACTATCACCCGCTCCTCCCCCGTCTTCGTCAGGATGGGGTATTCCCGCGCCACGGAACTTCTCCCGGACATAACATCCCCCATTCCTTCCCGGTGGAATTTCACCGCATGTTCCGGCAACAGCAAGTCGGTCATTTTCCGGCCGATCGCCTCGGCCGCCACGTAGCCGGTCACCTCCTCGCACTGGCGGTTGAAGTGAAGGATTTCTCCTTCCAAACTGATCTGGAGCGCCAGTACACCGGTGGCGTCGAGGACCTTCGCGGAAAAATCACGCTCCTTGCGGAGTTCCTCCAGGGTCTGTGTCCGTAGGGTGACATCGCGGAAGATGAGCATCCCGAGCGGCCCGGATAACTTCGGTTCCCCTTCCTCGTTACGAGCCGCCCGCGAAACCCAGGTAACCGTGATCTCCCCCTCGAACCGGGACCCGTCCTTTCGTTGCATCTGGGTGATCAGGAAGGGCTCCCGGTCCTCTGCCTCGGGCCGGAGGATGCGGGAAATTCTCGGGGAGGACCCGGCATCGGGGAAGAACGCTGCAGGGTCCTTCCCCAGCAGTTCCTCCACGGAGGGATACCCCAGCGTGTTAGCCCCTGCGGGGTTGGCCCGCACGATCACCCCGCCGCGGACCAGGACCACCCCGTCCCGCTGGAAATGCAGGAGTTCGCCATACGATTTCTTCGCGCAGACGAAATGTTCGTGACGTTGGGCGCTGAACAGCGCGGTCCCCACACAGTAAGCCATCGCTCCGATCGCCTCCCTCTCCAGCCGGTCGAAGACGTCTTCCCGCCTGCTTCCGAGGGAGAGCACCAGGGGGAGCGATTTTTCCACGTCGATCCGGAGGGAGACGAAGCTCCGGATACCGTATTTCCTGGCGGCACTCCGCCAGGGGTCGGCCTGCGGATTCTTGGCCATGCGATTCACCACGCACATCTTCCCGGAACGAACCGCTTCCCCGGCAGGACAATTCCCCTCCGGCGTGTCGTTCCAGCGGAGCGGGATCTCTGAAATAAACCCCTGTCCCTCCCCGGCGCTCTCTACGACGGTAATCGAACCGTCTGGGTTCGCGGTCCCGATCCACGCGATGGCGTACCCCTGTTCCCTGACCAGTCCCTCGCAGACCACGGAAAAGATCTTTTTCTTGTCGAGAACCCCGATCAGCGCCCGGTCCACATCCGCAATCAGCCGGAACCGGCGCTCCAGCCTCTCCTTGAGCAGATACCATCGTTCCGTGAGCGCGAATCCGACACCCAGCAGGAAGGAGACGGCGAAACCGATCACCTCGAGCGTTAGGTCGACGGATGCCGGGGCGGGATCGCCGTACCATACGGAAAGGGAGTAAATCTGCATCCCTCCCATGACGAGAAGCGCGCAGGATACGAGCACCCACGGCTTTCCCAGGCGGCGCAGAAGCACGAAACGGAAGGACAGGTACGCCGCGAGAAACTGGAAAATCACCGAACAGATGAGAAGTGCAATCAACCCGCGCCCTCCGGGCCGACCGCTTTCCATGCCTTCGCCTGCCGACCCTAATCCCTATTCGGCAGAATTACTGAAAATATTTACTCTTTTTCCTGGGAAGAAGCCCGGGGGTTTTCGCTGGGCAACCTGACACACCGGCCGGTTGCCGGCATTCTACGAATCCTTTATGATTTCCATGCACCTATAAAACCAAGCTTCCATATTTTTCGCACCGGGAGGGAATCATGGGACAGGTCGTGCACACGTCGCGGATCGTCATCACGAGGGAGAAGGGACCGACCCGGAAGGCAATCATCGAGGGATTCGCGGAGCCCGTCTACTACGGCGTCCACGGGGGGATCAAGAAGTTCTACAAGGTGGACCCCGAAGAAGAGCACGCCGCCACCCTCGACCACATCGTGGGGGCGGTCGGAGGTTGAATGATGGGGACACTGGCCACGGTGCTGGCCGGAAAGAAGATCCCCACGTATGGCGACAGGTTTCGGGCGGACGTCGAGGGTGACGTCGAGGATGTCGGGGGGGTGCTGAAGATCACGAGGATCCGCGTCAAATACACCCTCAAGGTCCCCCCCGGTAAGACGGAGGAGACCAGGCAGTCGCTCGGCGAGTACCTCGTGAAATGCCCCGGGGCCATGAGCGTCAAGGGGGCTATCGATCTCATCGATTCGGCGGAGATCACGGAACTGGAAGCGTAACATCCGGATAAGGGGATAAGATGAAAGCCGCCGTCTGCGAAGCCTTCGGGAAACCGCTCGTTCTCAAGGAGGTACCGGAACCGACCGTTGGCCCCGATGAGGTCCTGATCCGGATGAAAGGGTGCGGGGTGTGCCACGGCGATCTGCACCTGGCGGACGGGAACTGGAAGGACTGGGGGACTCCCCTTCCGATCATTCCCGGGCACGAGGTGACCGGCGTGGTCGAAAAAGCGGGGGATCAGGTGACCACCCTGAAACCGGGAGACCCGGTGGGGGTCCCGTGGATGCAGTACGCCTGCGGACAGTGCCCCGCCTGCCGGTCCGGGGCGGAGATGCTGTGCGCAGCCCAGAAGAGCACGGGAGTGACCGTCAACGGCGGATACGCGGAGTGGGTCAAGGCGCCCGCCGCATTCACGCACAGGATCCCGGTGGGATCCGTCGTCGGAACGCGCGACGACATGGATGCGATGCTTAGGTTCGCGGCGGACCACGGAATTGCCGCGACCGTGGAGAGGCACCCGCTGGCGAAGGTCAACGACGTCCTGGACAGGCTGCGCAAAGGTGAGGTACGCCTGCGGGCCGTGCTCACCCCGTAACCGAAAGCAATCCCCGGGAAAACGATTCCTGGCCCGCATGAGGAAAGGCCGGCTTCCTCGCCGGCCTTTCTGATTCCGGGCCCCCACTGCCCGTCCCGATAACCGGGTTTCCCGGTCATTATCCTATGGATAGGTAAATTTTTCCGGGGGAAATCCGATTCGGGAGGAGCCCCTCCGTCGTCGGGAGAACAACGAGGTTGTTGCCTGTAGTCTCACAGAATATTTCATTGAACTTCATCCGCTTACATTCCGATAGACATTACATGGCAGAACAACCATAGGGAATGTCCGAGATGAAACGATCGAAACCATATCCCCCGGGGAGTCGGTCGAACGATCCCAAGGATGGATGGTTGCTTTTCCGCAATCGCCCACGTTTTCGGTAGATATCATGAAGCAAGGGATAGACACGGTGCAGAGAGCAAAAACCGCACTGAAGCGTGCATGGACCTATACACTCGCAACAGGCGGACCGGAGAGAGACCAGGCGATCATCCGGTTCGTGGTCAATCTAGTCTTCCTCATAATTTTTCTACGGCATCCTGAAAGTACCCTCCTTGCATTATCGATTGCCTCGACGTATATGATCTACTCGACCACGATGTTGGTCTCCACATTCGTCCAGCCCGGGATAAGCACTCTCCGGCGGACGTCGGGATTTGTGCTTGACACCGTTATCGTAGGCTACGTCATGCTCATGGGCGGGCGGGTAGCTGCACCGATGATTGTCGTATTGTACTGGAACATGTTCGGATACTCGTTCCGGTATGGGAAGAACTACCTTTTCGCCGGTATGGCGCTTTGCGGTCTCACCTTCAGTTTTGTGGTCCATTATACCCCTTACTGGATCGAAAACCCGGAGCTTGCGTACGGACTGCTGGCTGGGCTTGTCCTGATGCCCGCCGTATTTGTAGGCATCATGACCCGCAGGGTTACGATCGCAATGGAGAAAGCAGATATTGCCAACAGGGCGAAGTCGATTTTCGTCGCCAACATGTCGCACGAGATGCGGACCCCCCTCAATGGAATTCTCGGCACCCTGGAACTTCTGCTGGGTACGCCCGTGGACCCGGAGCAAAAGGAGTACCTGAAAACGGTCAAGACGTCCGCAGACATGCTCCTGTCCCTGGTCAACGACGTCCTAGACATCTCCAAGATCGAGGACGGAAAGGTCTCGATCCATCCGGAAGAGATGGACCTGCACGCCTTCATCAAGACCATATCCTCGATCATGGCCAGGCAAGTAAAGGACAAAGGCCTGTCGTTCCGCGTGATGGTCTCCTCGTCCGTCCCGTTCCTTCTGAAAGGAGACGCTGCCCGCATCCGGCAAGTCGTGACCAACCTGCTGAGCAACGCGACCAAATTCACGGAGAAAGGCGGAGTGTGCATCAGGATTTCGAAGGAAGCCGAGGACGGAGACACCGTTACGGTGCGCTTCGAGGTATCCGACACCGGAATCGGAATGACGGAAAAGGCCATTGCCCGGATCTTCGAACGCTTCACGCAGGCGGAAGATTCGATCACGAGAAAATACGGCGGTACGGGCCTTGGCACCACCATCGCCAAGGAGCTCGTCGAGCTTATGGGCGGAGAGATCGGCGTGGAAAGTGAACTGGGAAAAGGGAGCACATTCTGGTTCACGGTACCATTACATAAACAGCCCGAGCATGCCGCGGAGGAGGCACTGGCCGTACCCGTTTCCCGGACTCGCGTGGTCCTGATCTCCACGGACAACATCATTGCCGAAACGATCAACGGGTTCCTGGTATCCCGGGGCATCCGGAATATCAGGAGGGTGTACAACACAGGCCAGGCATACGACTACGTAAGCCGCATCGTCAGGGACCGGTCGATCTGCCACATCGGCATCGTCGTCCGAGAAGGGCTGAACGAAGACCCGTTCCGGTTTTCGGATTCATTGAGGAAAATGGATGCCATGGAAAACATGCGGCTCATGCTCGTTGGAGACGGATGCTCAGGAGGACACGGCGAGGAGGCTTCGAAGCACGGTTACCGGGCCACGGTGGAATCGCCCGACTCGGTACGGGACCTCGTATGCGCGCTGCATTACGTCCTGCCGTACGAAGACGTATGGCATGTCGCGTCCCCCGTGGCGGTGGGATCCGCGGGGCGAAAACCCCGCCGCCTGAAAATCCTGGTCGCCGAAGACAACCCGACCAACCAGATGGTCGTCCAGAAACTGCTTGAACGGGCGGGCCACGAGGTGAAAGTCGTGGCGGACGGGCAAACGGCCCTCGAAGAGCTCCGGAAGGATGCTTTCGATCTCGCCCTGCTCGACTTGAACATGCCGATCATGGGAGGTCTGGAGGCCGCAAGATTGTACAAGGCCGAAAGGGAAAACAAAGATTCCATTCCCATCGTGGCGCTTTCCGCGGACGCCACGACGGAGTCACGGATGGCGTGCAAGGAAGCCGGAATGCAGGATTATATGATCAAGCCATTCGAAGCGAAAAGGCTACTTTCGGTAATTCAGACTCTCACCTCGGAGAATAACCTGCCCGGGAACGCGCAAGACGACAGGAGCCCGGCCAGCCCGGATTCCGCCGACAAAGATCTTTCGCCGAAAATCGATGAGGCGACTCTTAAGGAGCTCGAGGCTCTCGGCCCCACCAAGGAATTCGTGAAGAACCTCATCTGGGTCTTCCTCCGGGACAGCGAAAAACGGATTCGGGAGATGGAGTTGTCCGCGGCGCGAGGGGATGTGACGAGCCTCTGCCAGGCGGCTCACTCTCTCAAGGGAATCTCCGGGTCGATCGGGGCTCTTTCTGTCATGGATATAAGTGAGAAGCTCCAGCACATGCGGGGGAAGGAAACGATGGCGGAAAGGGTTGCCCTCCTGGAGGATCTGAAGGAAGAAATTGTAAGAGTCAGGAAGGCACTTATCCGTAGGATCAACGTCGCGGATCAGAAGTTCAGCGACGGACCGGCATAGGCACCCGGTACCGCGAGAAGGACGGAAACCGTCTTCCGGTTAGGCCTGCACGCTCCGATAACACCATTCCCTGCACTCGGAAAATCCTCAGCGGTTTCCCGTGAGCTGTATTATGGCCCGGACGAGGTGTGCCGAGGAGAAGTCCCCCGAGGTTACCAGGCGCACCGTGCTGTCCCCGGGAAAGAGGCGCTTTGCGATTTCGGACGCCTCTATTCCTTCCCGATGAAGCGTTTCGATCTTGTTCGATATCTCCTCGAAATAGGACAGTTTACGGCGGATTTTCACCGTCGGTTTCCGGAGGACGTTCCCCATCCCCGTGAACATGATCTCCGCCTCCAATGCCGACAGCATCCTGAGGGTCCTGGTAATCCCCCAAATGTCGTAACTCTCCCGGAACACACGATCCTGTCCCCCGATGAAAGCGTCCCCGGAAAAGATCCACCCCCTGCTCTTCTCGAATAGCACGATGTGGTCCGGCGAGTGGCCCGGGGAGTGCAACACCTGGAACGCATGCCGCTCCGTGAGGACGGTATCGCCTACGGGTTGCCCCAACGAGGGCGACGGCTCCCCGAAGAAAAACCTCTGATAGGGAAGGAGAGACAGTTTCTTGGGGTTTGAAAGGGTCGGAAGGGCTTTTTCGTGGGCATAAACGGGAATTCGCCGCTTCTTCTGTAGGATCGCGTTGGCCCCCATGTGGTCTTCGTGGGCATGGGTGTTGACTATCGTGGAGACGGGGATTCCCGAAAGGGACCCCACGAAGTCCTTCTTGCGATGGGCGATCCCCGAATCGACGAGAAGATCGCCTGCCAGATAGCAGGCGGAACGATAGAGATCCTTCCCGAACAACTGTCTCGACATGACAAACCGGAGAACGCCATCCTCGACAACATCGACCTTGAACATCTTCAGGCGATCGATTCCCTCGTGCGTATCGGTATGACCTGTCCCGAGACCGCACGATCCGCCTCCAGGAAGATCGCCTCGGCTTTCTCCGCGTAAGCCAGGTACCGATCTTCGTCCCCCGTCACGGCGTGGAGGTTCTTCTCGTTCAATAGATACCCCGTCCTGTTCTGGCGATAGATTCCTTCTGGCACAAGGACCTCACGTTCGAGCCTCAACAGCCCCCGGTAGTGGGGTTGAATAGCGTTCCACAGGAATTGAAACACCCGCAAAGCCGGTTTTCGTTTCCCCTCTCCCATTCTGTGGAATCGGAATGCCGCCTCGAAGATGCCCCGCTGCAGATCACTGGGAAGCATCTGTGCCGGGAGCACAGAAACGCAATGACCATTGAAGTACTTGTTCAACCGTCTGGGGATGAGGCGGCTTTCCGAAAGAATCTCGTCGATCGTCCCGGGCGTGATACCCCTTGCGTACGGTTGAATGGTGAACAGGCCCAGCCGTTCCCCGAACTCGGCGATGTTCACCACGTCCTCGTAGCTGTCCCCGTCGAAACCGGCCACGAATGTTGCCAGCATGCCGATCCCGTTCCTCCGCAGGCACTCCGCGGCCGCATGAAACTCCGGAAGACCGGACCTCTTCCTCATCTGGAGTAGGCTTCGGCCGCTGATCGATTCCAGCCCCATTGAGACGTTGGTCACTCCTCCTTTGGCCATGAGCCGTATCGTTTTCTCCGGAATCGAGCCGTCTCCCCCCGCAAACTGGTCAGCCCGGCAAAGTACCGTAAGCCTCGGCTTGTCGCTGCGGCCCTCGAAGGCCCGGAGAATCCTGTGCATCAATTCCTCGGTATACGCAACGTCCCCGGCGAAGAGATTGTCGGATACGATGAAGTTCCGCACGCCGGTATACGCCATGGCATGGAGGATGTCGTGGAGGACATCATCGACCGGCCGGAGGACATACCCCGCCTTCCCGTACAGGCTGATCCAGGAACAGAACGAGCAGCTGAAATTGCAGCCGCGCGATGTCTGGAGCGGAATGTGGGCCGTTCGGAACCTCTTTGCCGCGGATTCCGACCCGGGGACGACGGAGAAATCGTACCGGTAGTCGATTGTTTGGACTCTTTCCACTTCCTCATTGAATCGCCACTTTCCCGACAGGCCGCGGTAGCTGAGACCGGGGATCTGCGACAGCATCGAGTTCCGGGAAACCGGGTCATTCTCCTCGAGGGCCTCCAGGAGGAGAACGATCGTCTCATCGCCCTCATAGCCCAGGATGAAATCGGCATACCTCCTTGCCTCGTCGGGATACATGGTGGCATGCTCGCCGCCGGCGATGACGGTAATCCCGTCGCTCAGACGCTCCCGGAGCGATCCCAGGACCCTCTCGTTATCGGGAGCGGTGCTGGTCAATCCGTTTACGAGGACGAATCGAGGTTCTTCCTGTTCGATCCTTTCCGCGTCGATGGCCCCGACATACGGTTCGAAAAGCAGTTTGACCTCGTAGTCGGTCCTCTCGGAGAGGATCGAGGCGATCGCAAGGAGCCCGAACCTCGGCATGACGATGAAGCGTCCGAGATTGGGAACCGTGGGGAGTAATTCGATCAGTAGGATTTTGCCAAGACTGTTTGCCGGGGACTGCGCCATGCTCCCCCCTTGTAATTGGTCTACTGATTCCTCTTACTTTTCCACAACATCAATAATGGAAATACATAACGATTATATGTTATATAAAAAACAATATATATACACCAAACGAAATTTAAAAATTTTCTATTAATATTTCTTAGGGTGAAAAATTGACCTGAATTATAATCCATTTATGTGAAATATCAACAATGAATTTAATTCATCGGAAGAGGACTCTTTCGCACCCCAATGTTCCCCAGGGAATTTGGTTCCCGCCAAGGATCAATAAGAGGGAAAAGCTACATCAGGTCATGAATCACCAGGGAACCGGCTTCCGATCCCGGAAGAAACCGCCGGTTGGCCCACCGTCGGGAAGGGTCGCAAGCCAGATCGCGGTGTCGGCGCCCTCCGCGACGGAACGTTCCGCCTCCGGCCCGCCCATGTCCGTTCGGACCCACCCGGGGCACATCGAGTTCACCCGGATGTTCGTGCCCATCGTCTCGTGCGCAAGGATCCGCGTGACCGCATTGAGAGCGGCTTTCGAAATCCGGTAGGCGGGATACCCGCCCGCCATCTCCGTGAGGGATCCCATCGTGCTGGAGACGTTCACGATGCGCCCGTAATTGTGGCGCCGCATCAGGGAGAGGAACGCCTGGCACATGAGCAGCGGACCGTATACGTTCGTCGCGACCGTCCGGACGACCGTCTCGTTATCCACATTTTCCCCTGTCTTTTCCCCGTCGAGGTTGACGCCCGCATTGTTCACGAGAATGTCCAGCCTGCCGGATTCCTTCTCCACGTACTCGTGTATCCTGCGGATGCTCCCGGGGTCGTCCACGTCCAGAAGGTGGAAGCCAACGCGTATCCCCTCCTTTCGCAGCGAATCGCAGGCCCCCTTCCCTTTCGTCTCGTCCCGGGCCGTAAGGAGAACGGCCACACCCTGTCTCGCCAGTTGACGGCAGATCTCGTACCCGATCCCCTTGTTTCCCCCCGTCACCACGGCGATTTTCTCTTCGTTCCCCACGGCGAAACCTCCCTTCGCGATGTTCGCTGCCGGCATTCCCGCTGATGTGGCCTTCTTCTATCCGATGACGTCCCGACCGGTCGGTTTCGCGCCTGCCTTCCGCATATCATTTGACAAAAGAAGCCGTGCCCGGGAATATCTCCTACAACGCCATGGGACGCAATCTCTCCGACTATCTTCAGGTCTTCCGCAGCCGCCGCATCGCTGTGATGGTGTTCGCCGGATTCTCCTCCGGCCTCCCCCTGGCACTTACCGGGGGGACGCTGCAGGCATGGATGACCGTAGCGGGGGTGGACCTGCGCACCATCGGGGTATTCGCCCTGGTGGGCCTCCCCTATACGCTGAAATTTTTCTGGTCGCCCCTGATGGACCGCTTCGTTCCCCCCTGGATGGGAAGGCGCAGGGGATGGATGTTCCTTACGCAGGCCGCCCTGCTGCTCGGCATCGGGGCGATGGCCTTCGGGAACCCGGGGGCGGCCCCCTGGGCGCTCGGGGCCGCCGCCCTAATGGTCGCTTTCCTGTCCGCCTCTCAGGACATCGTGATCGATGCGTACCGGACGGACGTCCTGCGCGAACCGGAACGGGGCCTGGGAGCGGCCGTTTTCGTGACCGGGTACCGGATCGCGATGCTCGCTTCGGGCGCCCTGGCCCTCATCTTCTCCGAGCAGATCGGCTGGAGGAACACGTACCTTCTGATGGCCTCGCTGATGGCCGTCGGGATCGCCACCACGATAGTTTGCCCCGAGCCGGAGGTCCGCGTGACCCCTCCGAAGAGCCTGCAGGAGGCAGTGATAGGTCCCCTGAAGGATTTCTTCTCACGACGGGCGGCAGTTGCTCTTCTCCTGCTCATCGTCCTCTACAAACTCGGTGACGCCTACGCGGGGACCCTGACGACGGCCTTCCTGATCCGGGGCGTCGGTTTCTCCCCCACGGAGGTGGGGACGATCAACAAGGGCTTCGGGCTCATCTCCCTGATCGCGGGTGCGATGTTCGGCGGCACCCTCATGGTGCGGCTTGGGCTCTACCGATCGCTGTTGATCTTCGGAATATTGCAGGCGGTGTCGAACCTCTCGTTCATGGTCCTTTCCTGGGTGGGGAAGAGCTACGCGATGCTGGTCTTCACCGTCGGCTTCGAGAACGTGTGCGGGGGAATGGGGACGTCGGCGTTCGTGGCTCTCCTGATGGCCATGTGCGACCATCGGTATACGGCCACCCAGTATGCCCTACTGTCTTCCCTCGCCGCCCTGGGGAGGATTTTCGTGGCGCCGACCTCCGGCTACGTGGTGGAATCGGTGGGGTGGGCGGTTTTCTTTTTCTTCACGGCGGTCACCGCCCTGCCAGGGCTCTGGATGCTATGGCGGTTCCGGGGGGAGATCACGGGACTCACGGAGCAGACGACCGGCGCCACCAGCTAAACCCTCTGGTCAAAACCATTCGACATTCTTGCGCCGGACCGTTCCGGGCGAAGAACCGCTATATCGTCACGCCGATTACGAGGCCGTCCGGGATGCCGCCAGCGACTTGACCTTCCCTTCCTGGCTCTCCGACGTCTCCTTCTTCTTTTTCATGGACGACTGCCCGTCGAACAGGGCGCCCTCCGACATCGCGAGCTTCACCGTGCAAATCTCGCCGAAGACCTGCGCCTTGTCCTTCATCTCGATGATCTCGGACGCTTCGAGGTTGCCCTCCACTCTCCCCCCGATGACCATCGTACGGGCCTGCACGTTTCCCCGGATCCTCCCGGTCTCTCCGACGATGACCCAGTCGGCCCGGATGTCCCCTTCCACGACTCCGTCGATCCTCAACGTTCCCTTGATTGCCAATTCCCCTTTGATCGTGGAGTCGGCTCCGACGACCGTTTCGAGCTTGGCGGAAGACTTTCCGAACATGATCACCTCCTGGCAAGGAACTTGGACGGGTTCACGTGGCGCCCGTCCTTCCATATCTCGTAGTGGACGTGGGGGCCCGTCGAACGCCCTGTGGACCCGGCCAATCCGATGGCTTCGCCCCTTGTCACGCGCTGTCCGACCGTGACGAAGTTCTCGCTGTTGTGCGCGTAGGCGGAAGAGTACCCATGGCCGTGCTCGATCACCACGACGTTGCCGCTTTTCCCCGTCTTTCCCGAAAAGGTAACGATCCCGTCCGCGGTCGACAGAACCTCCGTCCCGGAGGCAATGGAGATGTCGATGCCGGTGTGAAACTGTCTTGCCCCCGATTTCGGGTGGTTGCGATAGCCGTACCGCGAGGAGATGTATCCCGGCACCGGCCAGCCCGTGGGCGTCGCCCGGTAGATGTCCTTCTGCTCGGCGATGTATTTCTTGATGTCCGTAACGGAGCGCATCGCTTCGTCGATCTGGGAGCGCAGCACCTTCATGTCGAGCGATCCCGTGTCGAGGAACTCCGCATTTTCGAGGACGTCCGCCTTCGATTTCAGGGAGAACAGCCTCTTGAACTCCAGCTCCGCCTGTTTCAGGGAAACCATCGTCGATTTCAGCTCGAGGAACTGGTCCGTGACGTACGAAAGCCGTTCCTTCATCTGGTGGTATTCGACGGTGTGCACGGCGACCGTGAACAGATAGATTACCCCGACGAAGAACGAGACGGTGGAGAAGAGAATTCCCGCAAGAGGGATCCGGATGCTCACCGGTTTTGTCCGGGAATGGGGAACCAGCATGATCGTGACGGGAGTGAACACCATCTTGAAAAACGATCGGATATTGTGCATCCCGACCTCCTTTGGACCCCCAGGCGTTTCGCCCCCCCCGGAGATAAGGGAAGTCCCCGGAATCACGGATAAACAAAGCAAGTATTGTTCCTGCCGCGGATATCTTCCAACCCACTGAAAAAAAAGGGAAACCTATTCTGCTGGAGTGACGGTTTCTGACACTTTCGAAAGGAAACAGTGTGAGGGTGTCAAATTCCCGACAGGAGAGGAAAAAACGGGGTCAGGCCCCGTCTATTCGAAGAACGATCTTTCCCACGTTCTCGTTCGACTCCATCCGAAGGTGCGCACTTGCGACCTCCGTCCAGTCGCGTACCGAGTCGATCACCGGACGAAGCCGCCCGTCCGCAAAGCGCGGAAGCGCAAAGCCGGAGAACCGTTGCGTAAGGCCGATCTTCCTCGCCGTGTCCAGGGACCGAAGCGAGGTGCCGAGGATCTGGAGCCGCCGAAACAGAAGATCGAGGAGGTTCACCCGCTCCGCCACCGCCCCCCCCATCGTGCCGATGAGGATCAACTTCCCGTCCTCCGCGAGGGATTTGATGTTCTGCTCGAAGTAAAGGGCCCCGACGAGATCGAGAATCAGGTCCACTCCCCTCCCCTCCGTCCGGGCGGCCACCCACGCAGCGAAGGGCCCTTCCCGGTAGTTCCACCCCGCCCCCGCGCCAAGATCCAGGCAACGGGAGATCTTCGGCGAGGACCCCGCCGTGACCAGGGAAAGGGCCCCCGCCTCCCGGATCAGCTGGATCGCCGCCGTGCCGACTCCGCTTCCTCCGGCGTGGACCAGGACCGTCATTCCCGGCGTTAGCCCCCCGAGAGAGAAAAGGTTGTGGTAGGCGGTGAGAAATGCCTCGGGGATCGTGGCCGCCTCCTCGTACGACAGATTGTCCGGGATCCGCATCGCCATCCCACAGGGGACGGCCGCTATTTGCGCGTATCCTCCCCCCGTCAGGAGCGCGCAGACCCGGTCACCCGGACTCCACTCTCCGCATGCGGAGCCGGCCTCCAAAATCTCGCCCGCCATCTCCAGCCCGAGAATCTCGGAGGCCCCCGGCGGCGGTGGGTATTTCCCCCTGCGCTGCAGCAGGTCCGCGCGATTGAGGGCCGTCGCACGGACGTGCACCAGAAGCTCATCATCCTTCGGAGTGGGGTCGGGATGGTCAACGATATGCAGGACATCCACGCCGCCGAACCCCGCCATCCGCACCGCCTTCATGCCAGGCCCCTCGGTTCCCGTCTCCCCGTTCGCCCCTTTCCCGTCATGCGACGACGCCCAGCTCCGCGAGGGAGGAGATCAGACGCTCGTGGTCCGTGTAGTGGATCGCGTGAAGGTTCATGCGCCTGGCCCCCGCGACGTTTTCCTCGAGGTCGTCGACAAAAACGCACTCTTCCGGCGGGAGGCCGATTTTCTCCAGCATATCCCGGTAGATCGCCTCCGCGGGCTTCAAGGCCCTCACCTGGAACGAAAGCGTCACCGCATCGAACAGGGGAAAAAATTCCACGGACCGGATGTGGCGCTCGAAGTGCCACTCGTTCGTGTTGGAGAGAAGACCGAGCCGGTACGACCGCGAGAGGGACCGGATCAGGCAGATGGTGGGCTCGATGGGGGTGAAGATGGCCACGAAGGCCCGGACGAACTCCTCCTCGGTTACCTGCAGTCCGCACAAGTTCGCGGTCCCGCGATAAAACTCCCACGACGATATCTCCCCCAACTCGTATCTCCGCGGAATTCCCGATCCGGCGACGAGGGAGCTCATCTCCCCGAACGTCCTGTCGGTCCACCCGCCGAGACTCCGGAAGAATCTACCGAAGTCGAAGGAGTGGATGACACCCCCGAAATCGAAGATGATCCCCTTGATAGGGACTTTCCCCCTGCGAGCGCTCATCCCGGCTTCTTTCCGCGATCCGCCTCCCCCCCTGTAAAGTACTCCCGCACAAGGGTCTCGGCGATGTCCATGGAGGAGGTGAAGGCCGGCGAGATCGGGTTGAGGACGTGGATCGCGTCGCCGTCGGCGATCACCTGGAAGTCCATGACCAGGTCCTTGGTCCGCCAGTCCACCAGTTGCGCCCGGATCCCCACCTTCTCCGAGGGCTCGATGTCCGAGGGGGACAGCACCTTCACCAGCCGGGCGGCGTCCCGGAAGAAGACAAGCCTGCTGTATTTCCGTGGTTCTTGCAGCGCCACCTCCCGGAACTTCGGGTTCCGGATGAAGAGAATCGCGTCGGAAAGCGCGATAGACACCACTTCCCGGTCGATCCCCGAGAGGATCCCGTAGTTCTCCCGCCCGAAGGCGGGAATGGCGGTCGGCCCAAGATACACATCCCCGTGGATGTCGCGGCTGAAGTGAACCCCGAGGAACGGGTTGCGGATGTCCGGAACCGGGTAGATGTTCCCCCGTACGGTGTGGGAAAGCCCCTTCCGGAGTTTCCGGTAGATCCCCTTGAAAGGGATCAACCGGTACTGCCTTCCGACCCCGAACAGGTGCGCGATCCGGTCACAGTAGGCGCCGGAGGCGTTCACGAACTTCCGGAACGAGATTTCCCCCCTGCTGGTGACCGCCGTACGGGCCCCCTTGACCCCCGTGAACAGGCAGCCGGTGAGGAGGGTGGCCTTCCCGCACGCCTCCAGGTCGGTCCGGAGGCTGTCAATCACCGCCAGCGGATCGACGCAAGCGGTGTCGTGAGAGAAGAGGGCCATCCCGGTGGTTCGCGCGTTCGGCTCGATCCCGGCCAGCTGCGCCTCGTCGATCATCTCCACCTTTGCTCCGTTCGCCGTAGCGCGCCGCTCCAGCTCGCGCAGGACAGGAAGCTCCCCCTCGTCGCGCGCAACGATTACTTTTCCGGTCTCCCGGAGCGGAAGCCCCCTCTCCCGGCAGTAGTCGCGCATCAGGAAGTTCCCGTTCAGGCACGACTTCGCCTTCATGCTGTCGGGTGCGTAGTAGATCCCGGCGTGCAGTACGCCGCTGTTGCGCCCGGAAGCGTGCATCCCGGGGGCGGCCTCTTTTTCGACGAGGACCACGTTGTCGCACCCGGCCAGGACCAGCCGGCGGGCGAGCGTGAGCCCGATGATCCCCGCCCCCACGATGAGCACGTCCGCCTTGTCCGGCACGATTGCCATACCCGCCCGCCGTCCGGCCTCGCGCAGCCCGGCTATTCCCCGACCACCTGGACGATGATTTCCCGTCTTCTTTCCCGGTTGTCGAAATCGAGGAATACGATCTGCTGCCAGGTCCCGAGGGCGAGCTTTTTCCTCAGGAGAGGGACGGTAACCGATGGCTTGAGAAGGGCCGCCCGCACATGGGAGAAACCATTTCCGTCCCCCCAGCGTTTGTCGTGCTCATAGGGGACGTTCGAGGGGACGATCGCCTCGATCACCCTCGAAAGGTCCTGGATAACGCCCGGTTCGTACTCGATCGTGGTGAGAGAGCACGTCGACCCGGCGCAGAACACCGTGGCGAGTCCGTTCGCGAG
This sequence comes from Candidatus Deferrimicrobiaceae bacterium, assembly GCA_049578085.1. Classification (GTDB taxonomy): domain Bacteria; phylum Desulfobacterota; class Deferrimicrobia; order Deferrimicrobiales; family Deferrimicrobiaceae; genus CSP1-8. Next base: position 20,546 of record JBAULH010000033.1, on the reverse strand, counting down.
CCCGGAGCGGCCCACCGCGGCAGTCACCTTCCCGGTGACGTCGATAATGTCGCAGAACCCCTTGGTCGACAGGGAAAACGTTTCCGTGAATACCATGGGCGACCTCGTATACTATATATCTACCACTCCATATATCATGATCCCGCGGCCACCGTCACCGGTGCTCCGGTTGCGCGGAACGGACCGGGTGCCGGCCGGAAAGGGGATTCTTTTAGGTGCGATCCGCGGAAGAGGGGAAGGGACCTGCCATGCCGGGAAACAAGAAGACCGGGGGGTTGTACCGAAACGCCATCAGCTTCTTCGGCGCCTACGTGGCGATCATCTCCGTTTTCCTCATTCTCTTCACCCTTCTTCTGATGTTCAGCTTCAAGGCCCACAGCCCCTACCTCGGCATCTTCGCTTTCATGGTGTTCCCGGCCTTCTTCACCGTCGGGGCCATCCTGTTCCTGTACGGGATGCGGCGGGAGAGCGTCCGCAGGCTGCGCCTCGGCGTCGACGAAGCCCTGCCGTACCCCCTGCTCGACCTGAACGAGACCAAAACCCGGAGAGTGTTTAGCTACGCCATCCTCGGGGGCTCGTTCCTTGCGATCCTTCTGGCCTTCGTTTCCTACCACGCCTTCCTGTACACCGAGACCGTGTCGTTCTGCGGACAGCTCTGCCACACGGTCATGGAGCCGGAGTTCGCGGCGTACCAGGGGTCGCCCCACGCCCGCGTGCCCTGCGTGGACTGCCACGTCGGCTCGGGCGCGTCCTGGTACGTGAAATCCAAGATTTCCGGGGCTAGGCAGGTCCTGGCCGTGCTGTTCAACACGTACCCGACCCCGATCCCCACCCCCATCGAAAACCTGCGGCCCGCCCGGGAGACATGCGAGGAGTGCCACTGGCCCGCGAAGTTCTTCGGCACCCAGCTCAAGCAGATCCCCCACTTCCGCTATAACGAGAAGAACTCCCCCGAGCAGATCAGCCTTGGGATCAAGACGGGAGGAGGAAGCGGGGAGCTGGGGGAGAACGCGGGCATCCACTGGCACATGATCACTGAGAACAAGGTCCACTACATCGCGAAGGACAGGCAGGAACAGGAGATCCCCTGGATCAAGTCATCACGGACCGACGGCACCGAGGACGTGTACGTAAGCACTGATTATGAGGGCGATCCCGAAAAGCTCGGCCAGGGGGAAAAGAAGGAGATGGACTGCATGGACTGCCACAACCGTCCCACGCACATCTACGAGCCTCCCGAGGCCGCGGTGGACAAGGCGATGGCCTCCCACTTCATCTCGCGCACCCTTCCTTGGGTGAAGAAGGTGGTCGTGGACGCTCTCGTCGTGGAGTATCCGAGCAGGAAGAAGGCCCACGAGGGCCTGCAGACTGAAATCGCGACCTACTACCGGAACAACTATCCGGAGGTGTACCAGGCCCGGAGGGCCGACGTGGAGAAGGCGATCGAGACCGCGATCAATATCTACAACCGCAGCGTATTCCCGGAAATGAAGGTGAACTGGAAGACGTACGCGTCGAACATCGGGCACCGAAACTGGCCGGGATGCTTCCGGTGCCACGACGGGAAGCACGTCGCGAAAAGCGGGAAGGTCCTGACCACGGAATGTGCAACCTGCCACACGATGCCGCAGCGGGGGCCCCTGTCGCCGCTCGGCGCAATGATGCCGGGGTCCAAACTGCCGTGGCATCCCATGGACCTGGAGGGGAAGCACAAACGGATCCTCTGCAATCGGTGCCACGCGGCAGGGTACCGCCCGCCCAACAATTGCGCCGAGTGCCACAAGATCGATGCCTCCGCCCCCATGATGTCCATGGCGTGCGAAGACTGCCATACGAAAAAGTTCGAGGCGCAACCGGTCACGGCCTGCCGGGAGTGCCACGAGAGCCAGGCCGGCCTGCACCGGAAGGGGGAGCACCCCGACCTCTTCTGCACGGAATGCCACCGTCCCCACGTATGGGGAGTCTCCGGGCGCGACATATGCCTCTCGTGCCACGAAGACAAGATGGACCACAACAAGGAGGAAGGGGCTTGCACGAACTGCCACGATTTCCGGGGCAAGGACGCCCCGGGCAAGACCCGTCCCAGGTAGGGAGGAAGCGGCCGGAAAGGCAACCGGCATGATTCCCTATTTCGAGCAGCCCGTCCTGCCTCTGGGACCGCTGAAAATCCACGCCTTCGGCGTGCTGGTCGCCACCGCCATGCTCGTCGGCATACGGATATCGCTTGCGCGGTGCCGCAAGCTTTCCCTCGATCCCGATCTCTGCGCGGACCTGCTGTTCTACACGCTGATCGCGGGGTTCGTATCGGCCCACCTGGTCGCCGTCCTTGCGTATTTTCCCGAAGAGGTGGCGAAAAACCCTCTGATTCTTTTGAAGATCTGGGAAAATATCAGTTCCTTCGGAGGCGTCCTCGGCGCATTGTTCGGGATCTGGCTTTTTTTCCGCTGGAAATCCCCTTCCCTGCCCCCCGGCGCCGGCTGGAAGTATCTTGATGTGTTCGCGTTCGTATTTCCCTTTGCGTGGGCAATCGGCAGGCTGGGGTGCACCGTCGCCCACGACCATCCGGGAACGGTCACACATTTCCCGCTCGGGGTAAGCCTGTCCACGCCGGAAGCAAGGGCGTACATCGGGTATTTCTACGGGGTCGCTGGCCGGCTGGCGGATCTTCCGGGGGCAGAAACGCTATCGAAGATGGCTTATAACGATCTAGGCTGGTACGAGTTTCTCTACACCACCCTCGTCATCGTTCCCGCGTTCCTCGTCCTCGACCGCAAGCCCCGCCCGACGGGATTCTTCCCGCTTGCTTTCGTTTTCCTGTATCTCCCGGTGCGCTTCTTCCTCGATTTTCTCCGGCTGAGCGACGCGCGGTACGGAGGCCTGACATTCGCGCAATATGCGGCAATCGGCGGTTTCGTGGCGGCAGGTTACATCCTGCTGCGAAGAATCGCCGTCGGCGTCAGGTGAGGAGGGCATGAAGACGCTTCCCTTTGCCGGACCGGAAGGGGCGCGGGGGCCGGCGATTTCCCTCTTAGGCGTTGTCAAGCGCTACGACGGCGTCGTCGCGGTGGACTCCCTGGACCTGGAAATCCGTGTCGGGGAATGTTTCGGCCTGCTCGGTCCCAACGGCGCGGGAAAAACGACGACCATCGAGATACTGATCGGCCTGCAGGAACCCACGTCCGGTGAGGTTGTCGTTCTCGGGAGGAAGTGGGAGGGAAACGACCGTTCGCTTCGTTCGCGGATCGGGGTCTCCCTGCAGGAGACCCGTTTCCCGGAACGTCTCACGGTAGCGGAGGTGGTGACGCTGTTTCGCAGTTTCTACCCCCGGGGCCGCGACGTCCCGTCCGTCCTCCGGGAAGTGGGGCTCGAGGAGAAGGCCCGCTCCTGGACAAGCAGGCTCTCCGGCGGGCAGAGGCAGCGGCTGGCACTTGCCTGCGCATTGGTTGGGGACCCGGAACTGCTCGTCCTGGACGAGCCGACCACGGGACTGGATCCCCAGGCACGGCTTCATTTCGGCGACTCGATTCTCTCCTACAAGGACAGGGGATGCACCATCCTGGTGTCGACCCACTACATGGAAGAAGCGCAGCGCCTCTGCGACCGGGTGGCCATCATCGAGCGGGGAAAGGCGATCGCCATAGGGTCCCCCGGCGAACTGATCGCCTCCCTCGACGGAAACCTCGTCGTCGAGGTCGAGATGGCGGCAGGGGACGTGGAGGACGAGGGCGTCCGGAGGCTTGCCGGGGTAACGTCGGTCAGGCGGAAGAACGGAGCGCTTCTCGTATCCGTGCGGGAAGCGCATGTCAGCGTCCCGGCGCTGCTTGATCTTTTCCGGGTCCGCTCCGCCTCCCTCGCTCATCTCACGCTTCGGCAGGCGACGCTGGAAGACGTGTACGTTTCCCTGACCGGGAGAAGATACCGCGATGAATAACCCGCTTGTCCAACTCGTTCTAGCGAGATTCCGCGAGAGCATCCGGCATCCCGAAACGATCTTCTGGACGTTCGTTTTCCCGATTCTGCTGGCGTTCGCGCTGGGAATCGCCTTTCGCGGGGAGCGCCCCGCTCCCGCAGCCGTCGCGGTGGTCGATCTCCCCGGGGCGGCGGAAATCGCGAGGACGCTGCGGGCGGACGGCGATGTGCGGGTCGACGTGCTTCCCCGGGAGGCGGCGGACCGCCTCCTTCGGACGGGGGGCGTGGCGGCCCTCGTCATCCCCGGGGACCCTCTCGTCTACCGGTACGACCCGACCCGGCCCGACAGCCGGCTCGCCCGGGAGCGGGTGGACGGGATCCTCCAGCGCGCGGCGGGACGCACCGACCCGGTGCCCGCAGCGGACCGGCTCGTCACGGAACCCGGCGCCCGCTACATCGACTTCCTCGTGCCGGGACTGCTCGGGACGAACCTGATGGGCGGCGGGATCTGGGGGATCGGATGGGTGATCGTCGAGGACCGGATCCGCAAGCTCCTCAAACTTCAGCTGGCGACGCCGATGCGGAAGCGGGACTTTCTCCTGGCGCACGTGCTGGCGAGAATGGTCTTTCTCCCGCTGGAGGTCGTCCCCCTGCTTCTGCTCTCCTGGCTCTTCTTCGGCGTGTCCACGGCCGGATCGGCCTTCTCCCTGGCGGCGGCAGCAACGGCCGGTGCGCTCTCCTTCGCGGGCCTCGGGACGCTCCTTGCGAGCCGCGCCCGGACGACCGCGGCGATCTCGGGACTGATCAACCTCGTCACCTTCCCGATGATCGTCGTCTCGGGGGTCTTCTTCTCCGTCAGCCGGTTTCCCGACTCCCTGCGGCCGCTGATCCGCGCCCTGCCGCTCACCGCCCTGATCGACGCGCTCCGGGGGGTCATGACCGACGGGGCGCACCTCGCCGCGCTCTGGCCCCAGTTCCTGGTGATGGGTCTGTGGGGAGGACTGTCCTTCGCCGCCGCCCTGTGGGTTTTCCGCTGGACCTGAGTAAAGCGTCCCGTAAATACGGTCTCCTGTTGGGCCGATTCCCTAAGGCGTTTTTCCTCCCGATGCCCGGGGCTCGCGGGGGGCACCCACGAATACGTTGCCATATTTACGAAAGGGAACCACTAAAGTCGACCTTTTCCCGGCCGCCGCTGATCCTAGAACAGGTACATCTTGACGATCGCCAGGACCGCCCCCACCAGCGCCCCGACGACGGCCCCGTTCAAACGGATGTACTGGAGGTCCGAACCGACCTTCGATTCGATCTGGGCCGCAAGGTCGATGTCGCGCAGCTTCTCCAGGCTCCCGCGGACCATCTCCCCGATGTAGGCATGGCGCTTCCGGACGAGCTCCACGGCCGTTTCGCGGACCCATGCGTCCAGCTTTTCCTGCGCGCCCGCGTCCCGGGCGAACTCCGAAAGCCTCTCGTCTAAGAATCTGCGCATCAGCGACGCGAGGTCCGAATCGGGGCGGTCGAGCTGCTTAAGAGCCGTCGCCCGGAACTGCCCAAGGACCTTCCGGATGACCTCCACCGCGTCGGTGTTCTCGACCAGCCGGGCTCGCAGGGTGTTCACCGTGGAGACCGCCTCGGGGTCGCCCGAGGAAAGGGCTCGTGCGAAATCGCGCAGCACGGCGTCCAGATTCTGCCGGATCGGGTGACCGGGGTTCCCCCTCGCCTCCCGCACGAAGACCGAAAGGTTGTCGATAAGGGCCCGGGCGACGGTGCGGTCGTCCAGGAGGTCCACCGCCTCGGCGATGTTCAAGACCACCTTCCTGTGGAGACCGCCCTCCTTGTAGGCGTCAAGCGCCTGCCGGGAAAGCCTCCGGAAGAGGCCCTCGATCTCGGGGTCCTCGAGGGAACGGGTCAGGGAGGCGAGCAGGAGGTCCCACACGGCATCGTGATCCCTCCGGGCGATCGCCTGTTCCATCCAGACCCCCAGGGGTCCCGCCAGGTCGATCCCCTTCACCTGGTCCTGAAGCGTCCGGGAAAGAAAGCCCGCGATCTCCGGCCCGTCCAGCCCTTCGACGATTTTCCCCAGCAGGTCCCGCAGCACCAGGAGCAGCTTCTCCCGCCGGGACCCGTCCCCCAGGTATTCCAGGAGGGCCCGGGAGGCGGAAAACCGGCCGAGGTGCTCCTCGATGACCGCGGGGGAGAGCCAGCGGTTCTGCACCATGTCCGCGATGCCGTCGACGATCCGGGCGCGGTTCTTGACGATGATGTTGGTGTGCCGCCGGATCAGCGGGATCCGGACTTCGCGAAACAGGGCCGTCACCGCGAACCAGTCGGCCACCCCGCCGATCGTCCCTGCCTCGAAAGCCGACGCCGCAATGACCCAGAACGGGCCACGGACCCACTCCTGGTGAAGCGCAAGCTCCAGGACCGTGAACCCGGTCACCGCGATCCCCAGCGATACGGGGCCAAGACGCCTGCCGGTACGAATGCTTTCCTCCCCTGCTTGTACCTCTGCGTTTTCGACGGGACCGGCCTACATCAGGCCTTTCACGGCGCCAAGAACCGCGTCGTAGTCGGGCTCCTTGGCCACCTCCCCCACGTGCTGAACGTACCGGACCACGTCCTTTCCGTCCACTACGAAGATGGATCGGGACAGAAGCTTCAGTTCCTTGATCATCACCCCGTAGGCGGAGGCGAAGGAGCGGTCCTGATAGTCGGACAGCGTCTTCACCTTGTCCACGCCCGCGGCGGCGCACCACCGTTTCTGGGCGAAGGGGAGATCGAGGCTTATGGTCAGCACGACCACGTTCTCCGGCAGTTTCGCCGCTTCCTGGTTGAACCTGCGGGTCTCCGTGTCGCACGTCGGCGTGTCCAGCGAGGGAACGGCGCTGATCACCTTCACCTTCCCCCGGAAATCCCTGAGCGACACCGGCGCAAGCGCGTTGTCCACCACCCGGAAGTCGGGAGCCTTGTCCCCCACCCGGATCTCCGGCCCGAGAAGCGTCATCGGGTTCCCCTTGAACGTTATGACTCCTTCCCGCTCCTGCATCGTCTCCTCCTTTTTTTTTCCGGATCCGTCGGTGTCGCCCGGTCTATTCGCAACCCGAATCGGGCGGGTCGTCACGCGGCGGTCGCTTCCATCTCCTTCGTGTATCTGCCGAACCGCGCGGCGCTGTTGCACTTCGCGCGGTGGTAATAGGCCCGCTGGGCGGCGGCGACGTTTCCCGGATCCCCTTTCCAGGTTTTCAGCACCGGTTCCTGCAGGGCCCGTCCGTAGGAGAAACTCAGCTCCCAGGGGTGCCTGCCCAGGGCGTTCATGGCGCTCAAATTCCTTGTTGCCTGCTCCGGGCTCTGACCGCCCGAGAGGAAGACGATGCCGGGGACGGCGGATGGGACGGTACGGCGCAAGGTGCGAACCGTGGCCTCGGCCACCTCGGAATCACCCGCCTGCTTCGGGCACTCCTTTCCGGAGACGACCATGTTGGGTTTGAGAAGCGTCCCCTCGAGGGTCACGCGGTGCTCGATGAGCCGGGAGAAGACAAGGGTTAGGGCGGCGGTCGTCACTTCCTCGCAGCGCTCGATCGTGTGGGGGCCGTCCATGAGGACTTCGGGCTCCACGATGGGGACCAGGCCGGCCTCCTGGCACAGGGCGGCGTAGCGCGCGAGCGCGTGGGCGTTCCCCACGAGGCAGAAGCCCGTCGGGATGCCGTCCCCGATGGCGATCACGGCGCGCCACTTGGCAAAATGGGCTCCCAGGTCCCGGTACCCGGATAACCGCTCCCGCAGGCCGTCCAGCCCCTCGGTGATCTTTTCCCCCGGGAAGCCGGGGAGCGGTTTTGCCCCCTTGTCCACCTTGATGCCGGGGAGAATCCCCTGCCGGGCGAGGAGCCACGGGAAGGGAGTCCCGTCTTTGGCCTTCTGGCGGATCGTCTCGTCGAACAGGATGACGCCGCTTATGAACTCCGAGGCCCCGGGAGTGGTGAAGAGCAGTTCCCGGTAGGCGCGCCGGTTTTCCTCGGTGGAGGCGAGGTCGATCCCTTTGAACCTCTTCTCGATCGTCGGCGAGCTCTCGTCCGCGGCCAGGATTCCCTTCCCTTCCGCGACGAGCGCCCGGGCGACCGATTCCAGTTCCTTGTTTGCCATCCGGTCCTCTCCTCCTGCATAGGGATATGCCCGGCCGTGGCCGGGAAACGAGCGATGAAAAGCGAATTGTCTTTCTATTTTGATGCGTTTGGGGAATACCGGTTTCACGGCAGCAGGCGAATCACAGCTGCTTCGGGGAAATCAGGTCGCCGCAGTGCATCCCTACCGGGATTGTATCCCGCCGCGCGGCAAAGGAAAAAGCTTCCCCATATCCAAAGGAAAGCCATTTGGATAAAACAGAAGTTTGAAATATTATTAGGGGTTAGAACTTCCGGGGATACGGCGTGCGGGAAAGGAAAGAGAGAGAGCATGCTCCGTAGGTGGCATGACTTCGCCTTCCGAACGGTTTCCGAATGGCCCAGGCAATTCCGCCTGACCCTCTTGAGCATCGCCGTGGGGGTGGTGGCGGGACTCGGGGCCGTCCTGTTCGACAAGCTGCTCCATCTCGCACTCGATGGGCTGACGCTGATCACCGGATACGTCGAGCCCAGCAGGGGCGCCATTTCTTCCCTGGCCTACGAGATCACCGCCAAGCACTCCTACTGGTTTCTCATCATCCCGGCCCTGGGAGGCCTGCTTTCCGGCATTTTGGTCTACAGCCTCGCGCCGGAGGCGGAGGGGCACGGGACCGACGCCATGATCGAGGCCTTCCATCAGAAAGGGGGCCAGATCCGAAGGCGCGTCCCGATCGTGAAGATCATCGCGTCGGCGCTCACCATCGGCAGCGGGGGATCCGCGGGGAAGGAGGGGCCGATCGCCCAGATCGGCTCCGGCTTCGGATCGTTTCTTTCCACGACGCTTGCGCTCAAACCCCGGGACCAGCGCATCCTGGTTCTGGCCGGGGCGGCGGGCGGCATCGGGGCGATCTTCCAGGCCCCCCTGGGGGCGGCCCTGTTCGCCCCCGAGGTCCTCTACCGGGAGACGGAATTCGAGTACGAGGGGATCCTCCCCTGCATCATCTCCTCCATCATCGCCAGTTCCGTTTATACCCAGGTCTACGGCAGGAGGGCCCTCTTCTTCCCCGGCCGGGTCGATTTCGATCTGACGTCCGAGCTGGTGCCGTACGCCCTCTTCGGGGTTGTCTGCGCACTCTTCGGGTACCTCTACATCCAAGTGTTCTACGGCCTCCGGGACAAATTCTTCCACCCTCTCCCGATCAGCAACATGCTGAAGCCCGCCGTGGGGGGCCTGATGCTGGGGGTCATCTCCTTCCTTTCCCCTGCGATCCTCGACGGAGGATACGGATGGATCCAGATGGCCCTGGAGGGGAAGATCCTCTGGTGGACGATGCTGCTGCTCGCGCTGCTCAAGATCCTGGCGACCTCCTGTACCATCAGCTCCGGGGGAAGCGGTGGCGTATTCGGCCCCTCCATCTTCATCGGGGCCATGTTGGGCGGGGCCTTCGGGTTTTTCGGGCAGACGATCGCGCCCGGCTGGGTCGTCCACCCCAACTCCTTCATGCTGGTGGGGATGGGCGGCTTCTTCGCCGGCGTGGCCAAGGTGCCGATCGCCTCGATCATCATGGCGTGCGAGATGAGCTCCAGCTACACGCTGCTGGTCCCCCTCATGCTGGTGTCGTCCATCTCCTACCTGCTTCTCCGGGGATGCAGCCTCTACGAAAAGCAGCTGATCAGCCGCATGGCTTCGCCGGCGCACGTCACCGAGTTTTCCCGGGGGCTCCTGGAGAGGATCCACGTCCATGAGGCGGCGAAGATGCGGCCGGTGAACAAGATCCCTGCGGAGATGCCCTTCGGCGAGATGGTGAGAATGATGGTCACCTCCCGGGATATCTACTTCCCCGTCGTGAACAAGGAAGGGAAGATGACCGGCATCCTGTCGATCAACGACGTCCGGGAATTCATGTTCGAGGAGTCGATCAACCATCTGATCCTCGCCGGGGACGTGGCCACCCCCAACGTGGAAACGGTCCTCTGGAACGACACGCTGCAGCAGGCCCTGGACAAGATGGCGACGTTGAACGTGGACGAGCTCCCGGTGGTGCACGAGGAGGCCCGGGACGAGATCATCACCATGATCACCAAGCGCGACATCATCAATTACTACTACATGCGCAGCGGTGCGTGAGTCTGACGGCCCGGCCCGGGGAGAGACTGTGCGCATCGCCCTGGTAAACACGAACCGGATCACGCCGCCGGTCGCCCCCATCGGGCTGGATTACGTCGCCGAAGCGCTGCGCGCGTCGGGCCACCGTCCGGAACTCCTGGACCTGTGCTGGGAAGAGCGGTGGGAGCCGGCGATCGCCCGCTTCCTGGCGAACGGGGAATTCGGGCTGGTCGGGGTAACGGTTCGCAACACGGACGACTGCTCCTTCGCAACCCGGGAGTCCTTCCTCCCGACCCTGTCGTCCATGGTGAAATGCATCCGGGAGCACACGGATGCCCCGATCGTCCTGGGGGGGGTGGGCTTATCCATCATGCCGGAGGCGGTTCTCGCACGGTGCGGCGCCGACGCGGGAATCTGGGGGGAAGGGGAATTCACATTGGCGGAGGTTGCGGGCCGCCTGGAGAAAAACCAGCCATGGAACGACCTTCCCGGCCTTGTATCTCGTTCCGGCGCGACATGGCGGCGCAACCCCGGCGTCGCCAGCCCCCTGGCCGGCCTGCCCCCGATGAGCCGCGGCTTCCTGGACAACCGCCGCTATTTCCGGGAGGGAGGACAGGCCGGGATCGAGACGAAGCGGGGGTGCCCGAGTCGCTGCATCTACTGCGCCGACCCGGTCGCCAAGGGAAAACACGTCCGCGTCCGTCCCCCCGGAGCCGTGGCCGACGAACTGTCCCGCCTCGTCTCCATGGGGATCGACCACATCCACACCTGCGACAGCGAGTTCAACATCCCGGCGGATCATGCCGCCGGGGTATGCCGGGAGATCGTCCGCCAGGGGCTGGGCGAACGGCTGCGGTGGTACGCCTACTGCGCCCCCGTTCCCTTCACGGCCGAACTGGCGGACCTCATGCGGCGCGCCGGTTGCGCGGGGATCAACTTCGGCACCGACAGCGGCGACGACCGGATGCTGGAACTCCTCGGGCGGGACTTTCGTGCGGAAGACATCCTTCGCACCGCCCGCCTGTGCCGGGACGCCGGCATTTCGGTCATGTTCGACCTGCTTATCGGGGCCCCCGGCGAGACGCGTGAAAGTATCGTCCGCACCGTCTCGCTGATGAAGCAGGCGGAACCGGACTGCGCCGGTGTCGCGGTGGGCGTACGGGTCTACCCGGGAACGGAACTGGCAAACCAGGTCGCGAAAGGAGACTGCAAGAAAGGGCTCACGGGAGGCGACGATCTTGCGGACCCGGTCTTCTTCCTCGAACCGGAGGTCGCCCCCTTCGTCTTCGGCCTCCTCGACGACCTCACAAAGGACGACCGGCGCTTTCTCTTCTTCGACCCGACAAGGCCAGAGAGGAATTACAACTACAACGCCAACCGGGTGCTCGCCGACGCCATCCGCGCCGGATACCGGGGGGCGTACTGGGACATTCTTCGCCGGTGCCCGCAGATGCGGGACGACTGATCCCCCTGTTCCCCCGCATAATGGATCCCTAAAGAAGTTTCCTGCATCAAAATCCCATAGACGGGGAACGAAGCACCATCGGGACAGACACCATGCGCCCCATGAACAGCAGGATACCGGGCATCCTCATCCTCCTCGGATTCCTTTCGTGCACGCCTGTGGAGCATCCGGTCAAGCAACCGTATTCCGAGACGGTGGGAAGCCGTCTGCGCGCCAAGATCGAGTCGGACCGGGGACTTTCGCAGTTTTCGTGCCGGCAGGAGATCTTATGCGGCTCGTCGGCCATCCCCGTCTTCTATCAGCGTCGGGGATTTGTTCCCGCCTGGAGCAAAGAGGACGGGCCCCTTCCCCAGGCGGATTCCCTCATCGCGACGATCCGGGAATCGGAACGGGAAGGGTTAATACCCTACGACTACCACCTGGACACCATCGAGTTGCTGCTCTCCGACCGCAAAGAGAAACGCGTCGCGAAAACGCCGTTCGACCCGGAAAAGGAGGCCGACCTCGATCTGCTCCTGACCGACGCTTTCCTCCTCCACGGCTCCCATCTGCTGTCGGGCCGCGTCGATCCGGAAACCCTGCACGCCGACTGGATCGTGTACAGCCCATCCGCGGACCTGGCCGCCCGCCTGCAATCGGCACTCGACGGGAACAAGGTCGAGGAAACCCTCAAAGAACTTCGCCCGCCCCTCCCCGGCTACATGGGGTTGCAGGATGCCCTGATGCGGTACCGGAACCTTGCGCAAAACGGGGGATGGCCCAAAATCCCTCCCGGAACCACCCTGCGGAAAAGGGACCGGCTGCGCCAGGATCTCGGTCCGTTAAATCCCCTCGGCCGGGTGAAATTCATCCTCCCGAACAAGTTCGCCGTGTACCTCCACGATACACCCGCCCGGGGACTGTTCCAAAATCCCGCCCGGGGCCAAAGCCATGGCTGCATTCGGGTGGAAAAACCGATGGACCTGGCGGCATATCTCCTGCGCGGCGACCCCCGTTGGACGCGGAAGGTCCTGGAGGGAATGATCGAAAGGGGTGTTCAGGAAGCGATTTCCCTGCGGGACGAGATCCCCGTGCACATTCTCTACTGGACGGCGTGGGTGGACAACCGGGGGACGGTGAATTTCCGCAACGACATCTACGAGCGGGATCCCGCGCTCGACATGGCCCTGAAGGAGGGCCCTCCCTCCGCAAGGGAGTCGTAAGGCAGGAAAGGCTGTACGGAAACTACCAGAAACGGACCCTGCCGACGTCAACGTGCACAAAGTCGGCCTTTGGGTAGTACCCCACCCCTCCCCTCGAAAGATCCAGGGCCGCCTGCCGAAGCGAACGGAGGTGTACGCCCGGAAGGCGGACATCGACCGCCTTTCCCTGCACGTGGAGACTGTTCGTGGCGACGTTTCGGGATCGGGCGTGCAGTATCGCATTCGTGGCCGGGGAACGGTACCCGGAGATGATGTGAAACGGGCCGTTGGACCCAAGCTTCCGGGATATCGCATGGAGGAAATCCAGGACGCCCGGATCGATGGAGGTGACCTCTCCCGTCCGATGGTCGCGGAGAATATGATTGATCTCCTGCAGGGCCTCGGGGCAATACCGCCCCCGGACGCAGTAGTCCGCATCCAGGGCTTCTTCCGTGTGCGTGTTGTACAGGGAGAGGGTTCGCACGGGGGAAGAAAAACGATTGATGGCTCCGAACGCGGGAACGGGGGAGAATCCTGCTACAGCCGCCAGAGCCCCCAGCTTGAGAAATTCACGGCGATCGATCTTCCGACGGATCATGGCACCCCATGAAGCGTTGACTCCCCCTCGCCGTCGACTAAGGAGGGCTCGAAAAAAGCTCCTGCGCATTAAATCGGAAGATCGCGCCGGAAACCTGAAAAAAATCCAAAAAAAAAGACGCCCGGCCGTGCGGGTTTGCATCCAAGAGAGAAAAGAACCGCCCCCGCGGGAGGCGCAGGCTCTTTTGACATTGGGAGAACAACAACTCATGGACCGGAAGGACCATTTTTTCGGGCCCCGGGAACGAAACCGTTCGCGTTGCCTAATAACCCTGTTTTTCGTACTCATCGTCTTCCAGTGCGGGGGATCCGGCGGGGATCAGGCCCAAGGCACCCCCCCTCCCCCCGCGGCTTTGCAGATCACCCTGGTCGCGGCGGGATCGGGGTTCGCGCAGCCCGTCCAGGTAACCCACGCCGGAGACGGCAGCGGACGTACGTTCGTCGTGGAGCAGGCCGGCACGATCCGGACCCTGGACAACGCGGCGGCCACTCCCTTCCTCGACATCCGGGACCGGGTGCTGTCCGGTGGCGAACGGGGCCTCCTCTCCGTCGCCTTTCCGCCCGGTTTCGCGCAGACGAGGCGATTCTATGTCAACTACACACGCACTACCGACGGCACGACCGTCGTCTCCCGCTTCCTCGTGCAGAGCGGTTCCGCCGTGGCGGACAGCGCGAGTGAAACGGTCCTTCTGACCGTGCCCCAGCCGTTTGCAAACCACAACGGGGGCCAGCTTTCCTTCGGCCCCGATGGATACCTGTACATCGGGATGGGCGACGGGGGAAGCGGGGGGGACCCGGACAACAACGGGCAGAACAAGGGATCCCTCCTGGGGAAGATCCTGCGGATCGATGTGGAATCCGGGCAGTCCCCCTACGCCGTCCCTCCGGGCAATCCGTTCCTCTCGGACAACTCCGCAAGGGGGGAGATCTGGGCCTTGGGGCTTCGCAACCCGTGGCGCTTCTCTTTCGACAGCGCAACCGGCGACCTCTACATCGGCGACGTGGGGCAGAACCTGTACGAGGAGATCGACTTCCAGGCTTTCGGGAGCGCGGGAGGGGAAAATTACGGATGGAACGTGATGGAGGGAACCCACTGCTACAACGCCGTTTCCTGCGACGGCACGGGGCTGGTCCTTCCCGTGGCGGAGTACGACCACGGGCAAGGCAACTGCTCGGTCACCGGCGGCATGGTCTATCGGGGAGCGGATTTCCCTGCCCTCCAGGGGACCTACTTGTACGGGGATTATTGTTCGGGAAAGATTTGGGGTCTAAAGAGAACCGGCGCGGTGTGGGAGAACTCCCTGCTGGCGGACACCCCGCACCAGATCTCCGCCTTCGGGGAGGACGAGGCCGGCAATCTCTTTATCGCTGCGTACGGCACAGGAACCGTATACCTTGTCACGGCGGAGTAGCCGTCGGCTGTCCGGAATCCCTACGTCGATATCGGTTACCTCCGGAAGCAGGGCATGCAGGCAGCCGATGTTCAGGGCGTAGTCGAAAGGACCGGACAGGGCGGAAAGATCGGTGACGCTTGCAACAAGAAAATCGATCGCAAATCCGCTCCGGGCCGCCTTGGCGCGAGCGGCGAGAATCGCTTTGGGTATGAAATCGACGCCTGTTACCCGCCATCCGGCCCTAGACAGGGTGATGGCATTGGTACCCGTGCCGCATCCTAGATCCAACGCTTTTCCGGGCGGGGTCCGGGCGATGAAATCCATCACCTCGGGCGGGGTGACTTGAGTGTCCCAAGGAGTCTGCCGGCGCCAATAGCGCCATTGGAATTTCCAGCGGTTGGGCAGGAGGGACCCGATCCGTTCATGCCACATCTCCGGAAACCCCTTTGTCTTAATTTCCCAAGCCGATTCCCACTTCTTATGAAGGCGGACACCCGCCTACCCCTTTTCGAGCAATCTCCTCCGGCCGGAAGACTAAAATATCGGCGTGGGAACTTTCCCCCACCCGGTCTCCGGCGGCAGGGCGCGAATGTTGTTCACCACCAAGGCGTGGATGTCCACGTCGACAACGAAAAAGGGAGAGCGCTTCGCATCGATTCCGAAGTCGTCGAGCGGGGTCGAGGTCCGGCCCCGCACATCGACCTTTAGGAAAATCATTCTCCGGATCATCCCCTCCACCCCGTCGTGACCCGGCGCACGGCCACCCCTGTTGTGGTGCATCCCGTTGTGTCCGGTTTCGAGGTGCCGGAAGGGATGGAAGATCCAGTCCCAGATCATGACGAAGGTATGGTGGCGCTTGTAGAGTTGCCATTCCCCGCCCGTATCGGCGATCATCCCCTGCATCACGTAATCCACCGGCATGACGTACACAAGGAATGGCCCCCCTTCCCTCGGAAGACGGGTTCGAATTTCGGGGAGATCCAGCACGGATGCCATTCGAAAATCCATCATCTTTTGGTCCTCGGGAAGGATCGCCAGCGCGGTGACGGACCCTCCGGACCAGAGGGGAAGGTGGCTTACGGTATAGGTTCGAAGTGCGAAGGCGCCGCCTACCGCGCACGCAAACAGGAACAGGATCAACACCGCGCCCCGGATCGCGGTATTGGAGATCGGCAGCAGCTTTCCGAGTGCGCTTTCTGTCCCTTTCGGAAGAAACATCCCGGTGTGGTCCATGTACCGCCGGTACTCTTCTCGAAACTGTTCCAGCATACGGCGCTCCTCGTCTTTTGCGAGGAGGAAATACAGAGTTGCCATGACCGACCATAGCGCGATCACGAGGAACCGGGGCCACAGGATTGAGAGGCCGATCCCCGCCAAACCCAGCCCGAGGTACTGGGGATGCCGGATCCAGGAATACAGTCCCCCGAGAGTGACCCCCTTCCTGGCGAACTTGCGGAAGTAGACCTGGCCCGCGCAAAGGAGAAATGCGGCGACCCCGGCTACAAAGAAGACCGAACCCGCGACCCGGACGATTTTCAGGAACGTGTCGGGGGGCAAGACCATGTGGGGCAGGTAAAAAGCGGTCAGCCATCGCGTCACCGGGCTTTGGGCCAGCGAAAGAAGGAACGGGTTGAACGCCGCATAGAAGAATCCGGCGGCCGGGCTGATCATGATCAGGATCTCGAGCCCCATGACGAAGTAGAGCACGATCGCGCCACGGAAAACGATCTTTGGCTGTCTCATCGGATGGAACGGCCTCCCGCCGCAGAGGAAGCAGCAAGGTGCTTATGGCTAGCCATTTACCGGATCCGCAGTGGGAGCAGCCTCTATCGCGTGACGCATCGGCGGAAGGATGGGATCGCGACCACACAAGCCGCCAAGAGAAAGAGGATGGCAATGGATGTCGGAACCCATGCCGGACCGAGCGTGGACTCGCCGTGAACGCCGATTCGAACGAGCTCCACCACCGGGGTCAGGGGCGATAGATAGGTCACAGGCTTGATCCACCACGGCATCTGGGCAACAGGCATGAAAACCCCGCTCACGAAGAGCAGAGGAAAGCGGAAGAAGTTCATCAAGGTCATCGCCTCGAAGACCTCCCTCACCATGACCGACGCGATGATGCCCAGAAACGAAAATGTACCCGCGCCGAGTACAAGGGCAAGACCGAAAACACCGGGCCTCGCCAGGGACATGTCCAGGAACGCCACGAACCCGAGCGTCAGGACAAGGGAGGTACCGATGCCGTAGGCCGCCGCGCTCAGCGCCTTGCCGACTACGATGGTGCGGGAGGAGAGCGGGGCCAGGAGAAGCCGCTCCAGCGTCCCCGTGCGCTTCTCGAAGGTGATAACGATGGCGGCCATCGACGTGTTCCCGAAAAGCAGCGTCATGCCGATGATGCCCGGCGCGACAGCGAGATACCCCGCCCGATCCTTGATGTATACCGCCAGGATCAGCACGGCGGGGAAGAGAAGCCCCCACGTTACGAGCGGGGGCTTGCCGTAGTAGCTTTCGATGTCCTTGCGGCTGATGGCAAGCGCACGTGCGATCTGGCTCACGACCCGTCCCTTCCGTCCGGCGGGGCCGCCCCGGACAAGATCGAGACGAAGGCGTCCTCCAGCGTCGGTTCCCTGGCGCCGATATCCTCAATGCGACAGTCCCGTTGGCGACAGAACGCGATCAGTTGGCCGAGCGCATCATGCAGGTCGGCAACATCGAGTCGCCAGAAACCGTCCTGAGGTTTCGCGGATTTTACCGTGGGACAGGCAGCTGTGAGGGTGTCCTCGAGAACGGGTCCCGAGAACCGGACGGTTACGCTCCGCGCCCCTCCCACCCGCCGCTTGATCTCGTCCACGCTTCCGCACGCGACGATGCGGCCACCTACCAGGACCGCCACATCGTAAGCCAGTTCCTCTGCCTCAAAGAGGTTGTGGGTGGTGAGCAATACGGTGGTTCCGTCGTCGACGATCTTGCGAACAAGCCTGCGCAGGGCCTTGGCGCTCGGCACGTCGAGACCCGTGGTCGGCTCGTCCAGAAACAGGACTTCCGGGCGATGCACCAGGGCGGCCCCGATGGTAAGGCGGCGCTTCATGCCGCGCGAAAGCGACCCGAACGGCGCGTCGGCTTTCTCCGTCAGGTCGAAACCACACAGCAGCTCTTCCGCGCGATTTCTCCGCTCCCCACCGGAAAGGCCGTAAAGCTCACCCAAGTATTCGAGGTTCCTGCGGCAGCGGAGTTCGGGGTAGAGGTTGGAGTTCTCGGTCACGACGCCGATGCGCGATTTCACGAAGACCGGGTCGCGAGCAACGTCCCTGCCGAGGATGGAGACCTCGCCGCCATCTCGCTCCAGCAGGCCGCACAGGATGTTGATGGTCGTGGTCTTTCCCGCGCCATTGGGCCCGAGATACGCGAAGATGCGGCCTTTCGATACGTCGAACGACACCCCGTCCAGTGCAACGAGGGTGTCGTAGCTCTTTTTCAGGCCGCGGACGCGAACGGCTACCGGCACTTCCTGGTCGGCTTGGCGCACGGGTGATTCTTCACCTCGCCATGGCATTTCTTCACCTGCTCGGGCAGGCATGCCTCGGGCTTGCCCTTCAGCTCTCTCGGCCTTTCGCACTTCGTCTTTCCGGCGCACATTTCCGGTCTCCTTTCTTCGTTCCGATTTCCGTTCCGAAAAGGGACTCCATGATACCCCGGCATCGTTCTGACGCACCGGGTGAGAGACTGTAGTGGATGAAATACCCGCGCCGGTCGGGCTCCACGATCCCTACGTCCCTGAGGATCCGCAAGTGCTGGGACACCGCCCCCGCCGAGATGTCGAGCAGATTGGACAGGGCTCCCACGCAAAGCGTCCGCTCCCTCAGGAGGCGGACGATCTCCACGCGTTTCTCCACGGACAGCGCCCTGAATACGCGCGTCATATCCTGCTGATCCGGCCTGGCCATATGATTTAGTATCCGCTAAAAAACAAAAAAGTCAAGAATGCCCGACCTCCTCATATCAGCCCGCGAGCCACTTTTTATCCACTCGGGCCGTTTTTACGATCGACATAGGTATGCGGTCGCCCGCTTTCCCTGTCACACCACCGTGCGTACGGGTCCGTACACGGCGGTTCGGGGGGTTAAGCGATCCTCCGGGCCGCCAGTGTCGGAAGACCGAGCGAGTCGAAATAGGCGTTCGGCAATGCGAAGCTTAAGGCCGGACTGCGGCTTAGGTTCCACGGGCCGTGGCCACTCCCGGCGGCTTTCGCCGCGAGGTGTCGGTTCACGTCCCGTTTCCTCAACTCCGCAAACCGGGTGCTCCCTCGCTTCCACTGCTTCCAGACGACGCAACGCAGCCGCCGCCTGACCCACGAGTCCAGTCTCGCAAGCACTGAAGGCGTCTCGCAATAGGCGAAGTATCCTCGCCAGCCGGTCAGGTAGGTCGCAAGCTGCTTGACCATCTGCCCGATGCTCACACCCCGAGTCCGACGCGTCAGTCCCCGGACCCGCTCCTTGAACCGCTTAAGGGCCTTGGGCGCAATCCGCCGCTTCGGCTCCTTGCGGTTCAGGAAGCTAAAGCCCAGGAAGAAACGCTTCCCCATCTTGGCCACCGCGCTCTTCTCCCTGTTTACCTTGAGCTTGAGCCTCTTTGGGAGGAAGGAGCTTACGCTCTCCATCACCCGCTGCCCGCGCCTCTCAAGCTCCTTGTCCAGGTCGTCCGGCACGATGTTCGACAGCAGGGGTGACAGGGGACCGCCCTGCGGCGTCCCCTCGTCCGTCGGACTCACCAACCCGTTCTCCATCACCCCGGCGTGTAAAACGCCCGGATGAGTTTCAAGCACCGCTTGTCCGTCACCCGTTTGGCGATCCGACCCGTCAGGAGGTCGTGATTGACCCGGTCGAAGAACTTCTCCAGGTCAAGATCTACGACGTAGTGGTTCCCTTGGGCGATGTACTCCTGCGCCCGGGCCACCGCCTGATGCGCCGAACGCCCCGGCCGGAAGCCGAAGCTGTGCTCGGAGAACATCCGGTCCCACCGCTCTTGCAAGACCTGCATCACCGCCTGCTGGATAAAACGGTCGAGCACCGTCGGGATACCCAATGGGCGCATCCCGCCTCCCGCTTTGGGAATCTCGACACGTCTTACCGGCTTGGGCCTGTAGATCCCGCCAAGAAGTTGCTCCCGGTGGGTCAGCCAGTGCTCCTTCAGGTACCCGGGCAACTCCTCGACCGTCATTCCGTCGATGCCGGGGCTCCCCTTGTTGGACCTGACCCGCTTCAGCGCCTTCTTCAGGTTCTCCCGCTCACAGACCTCCTCCATCAGATGCTCGGGTAAGGCCGGGCTTTCGGCTTCACGCTTGGCCACGGGCGGTTCGGTCCCTTCGCCGGCAAACTTCGGGGCTTCACCCCTACCCTTTCCCGGGAAGGACAACTGCTTCATCGTTTTCTGCCGCACTCCGTCCATGAGTTGCGCGCCCTACTTGCCGCTCCCTTTACCCCCTTGCGGGGACCGTTCGGGCCTTCGGCATAGCGAACCTTAGCCTACTATGCCCTCTGCTGACTTCTGCGGCGCGGTCAGGGAGCCTCGCGGCTCCCTCAGTCCCGTTCCCGGGACACGACGCAGACCTCCCGAGGTAAGCTCGACCGCCTTTCGCGCACAACCGCCGAATCTACGGCCCGTCCCCTTGATGGATATGGACTTCGCGATCATTTGCCCGCTCGTCCGGGACGGAACGCCTCGTATCCGGTTCTTGTCCATCGGCCCGCGCGTTTGCTCCACGCTTCCTTCAGACCCCACCTCGCGATGACGCCCTTG
>JBAULH010000032.1:0-1902 GCA_049578085.1 Candidatus Deferrimicrobiaceae bacterium | reverse complement strand
GCTTAACGTCGCATCAGAATTGATGCCTCTCTTAGTATTAGAGGTTGATATTACCACCAATCTAACCGCAGATTGTTTGGAGTTTATTTTGTCCTGAAAAACCTGGTCCTTCCCCGCGTAGCGGGATTTTCAATGGGCCATGCTTGTCCTGCATTGCGGGAGTCAGAGTTCTTTGACTCTGCCTGAAGAATCGCTGCAAGAGTTTGAAGTGAACTCAAGCCTGCCCTGGTGCGAATCGTTAATATATTGATCTGACCTATGTACCATTGCAAACATACCTTTTGAGTAAAGAGTTATGATTATCGGTCTGGGCCAGGGTTTAAAGTGAGCTAAAGTTGAGGAATTCTGGCAATTATATAAAAACATTGGAGCGAAGCGACACCATAACTTTAGGCACTTTAGATCACTTTAGGCACTTTTAACTTATACGGTTTTGAGCAAAACATCCCCTTTCAGGGGTAACCCAAAGCCGGGCCCTCTGGACCCGGATATTTACTATGCAACTTCAAGGTTTATTTAACCACAAATGAAGGCAGATGAACACAGAATTTTTTTTGATCCCGGTTAAATGGTTTTCACCACAATAAAATAAGCGAATGGCCCCATTACATTCACCATTTCTCATTATTTTTCTGGAGTGTCAGCCGATCTTGCTCTTGATTACTTTCTTATCGGCATTAAGTTATGGATTAAAGTGAAATGCCGGAAAAATGATAATCGATTCAAAAGGAGTTCGATATGATTGCCATAACAGGAGCTACAGGAAATATCGGCAGCAAGATTACGGCTGATCTTCTGTCAAAAGGACAAAATGTCAGGTGCATTGCCAGAACAGCGGATAATCTTAAAAGCTTTGCTGACAAGGGAGCTGATATCGCAACGATCTCTTTAGAGGATACGGCTGCTTTGTCAGACGCTTTTAGGGATATTGATGCGATCTTTGCCATGATACCGCCAGACTATCAGGCATCGGATTTCCGGGCCTTTCAGAACACTATCGGCGCTTCCATCGCAAAGGCCGTCGAAACTTCGGGAGTGAAATATGTCGTTAATCTGAGCAGCCAGGGGGCTCACCTTCCCGACAAGACAGGGCCGATCAAAGGACTGCACGACCAGGAACAGCGGCTGAATAAGCTGAAGGGGGTCAACATATTGCACTTAAGACCCACCTACTTTATGGAAAACCTGCTGGCAAACATTGACATGATCAAACAAATGAACATCATGGGTTCGGCTATTCGAGGGGATATGAAGATACCCATGATTGCCACTCAAGACATTGCTCGGTTTGCAGCAGAGCGTTTGCTCAAAAAAGACTTTTCAGGGATGACGGTGAAAGACCTTCTCGGTCAAAGAGACGTTTCAATGAACGAAGCGGCTAAAATTATCGGCAAAAAGATCGACAAGCCGGATCTCAAATACGTTCAGTTCTCTTACGAGGATACTGAAAAGGCGCTGGTTGATATGGGCTTTAGCGCTGACGTGGCCGGGCTTTTCATCGAAATGAGCAAAGCTTTTAACCAGGAGCTGATCAATGCGCCACGCACACAGGAAAATACCACCGATACGCCCTTGGAGGAATTTGCCGAGGTTTTTGCAAGGATCTTTTTTGCTTAACAGGGCCCATCCATATTCCCATTCAACAGCCCGCCAAGATGTGACCCCATCCCTGTTACGGCCTGATAAAGAATTCGGTTTTACGCAGCCGGTCGCATAAAACCTGGATGACATCCCGGGCAAAGGGAGCGCTGGTCTTAAGAAGATCCTCAAAAATATCAGGGGTTAGGATCAAAAGAATCGAATCGGTGGCGGTTATGGCGGTTGCCGTTCGGCTTTCCTGCAAGAGGTAGGCCATTTCACCAAAAACACGCCCTTCCGGAATGGTGGCTATTTTGTGATCGC
>JBAULH010000031.1:0-9103 GCA_049578085.1 Candidatus Deferrimicrobiaceae bacterium | reverse complement strand
CTTCTTCGGCAGGCCGCACTGGTGCAATTTCAGTTCCGGACCGACGACGATCACCGAACGGCCCGAGTAGTCGACGCGTTTCCCGAGCAGGTTCTGCCGGAAACGTCCTCCTTTCCCCTTGAGCATGTCGGAGAGGGACTTCAGAGGCCGCTTGTTGGACCCCGTGATCAGTTTTCCCCGGCGTCCATTGTCGAAAAGAGCGTCCACCGCCTCCTGCAGCATCCGTTTCTCGTTCCGGATGATGATCTCCGGAGCGGAAAGGTCGAGCAGCCGTTTCAGCCGGTTGTTCCGGTTGATTACGCGTCGATACAGGTCGTTCAGGTCTGACGTGGCGAACCGACCGCCATCCAGGGGGACCAGAGGCCTAAGATCCGGCGGAAGCACCGGAACGATGTTCATGACCATCCATTCCGGCCGCTGCCCGCTGTCCCGGAAGGCCTCCACGATCTTCAGGCGTTTCGAAATCTTCTTCTTTTTCGCCTCGGAAGCCGTTTCGGTCATTTCCCTGCGGAGCTGCACTGAGAGCTTACCCAGGTCCAGTTCCGACAGGAGGTCCAGGATCGCCTCCGCTCCCAGCCCTGCCCGAAACGCATCGCCGAACTCCTCCCTCTTCTCCCGGAACTTCGCTTCCGAAAGGACCTCGAGCTTCTGCAGGTCCGATTTCCCGGGATCGATGACGATGAACTTCTCGAAATAGATGACCGCCTCGATCTCCTTCATCGGCATGTCGAGGATAGTGGCGATCCTGCTCGGCAGGCTCTTGAGGAACCAGATGTGCGCGACCGGAGCGGCGAGATCGATATGCCCCATCCTCTCCCTTCGCACCTTGGACTGGATCACCTCGACCCCGCACTTCTCACAGACGATCCCGCGGTGCTTCATTCGCTTGTACTTGCCGCAGTTGCATTCATAGTCCTTGATCGGACCGAAGATCTTCGCGCAGAACAGGCCGTCCCGTTCCGGCTTGAACGTCCGGTAGTTGAGGGTTTCCGGTTTTTTCACCTCGCCATGGGACCACTTGCGAATCTGGTCCGGCGAGGCGATGGAGATCCGGATCCCCGAGAAAAACAGTGGATCCTTCGGTTTTTCGAATCGAGTAAAGAGGTCTTCCAATGGGTGCCTCCCGGATACGTTCCCTTATTTCGTTCGTTACTTGGATTGCTCGCTGATCAGCTCGACATCCAGACCGAGCGCCTGCAGCTCCTTGATGAGGACGTTGAACGATTCCGGCAGTCCCGGCTCCAGGGAGAAGTTTCCCTTCACGATCGCCTCGTACATCCGGGCCCGCCCGGGGACGTCGTCCGATTTCACCGTGAGAAACTCCTGCAGCGTATAGGCGGCGCCGTATGCCTCGAGCGCCCATACCTCCATCTCCCCGAGACGCTGCCCGCCGAACTGCGCCTTCCCTCCGAGGGGCTGCTGGGTCACCAGCGAATAGGGCCCCGTGGACCGGGCGTGGATCTTGTCGTCCACCAGGTGATGCAGCTTCATCATGTACATCGATCCGACGGTCACCTGCTGCTGGAACGACTCCCCGCTTTTCCCGTCGTACAAGGTGGTCTGCCCCGACTCCGGCAATCCCGCCAGCCGCAAATACCGCTTGATCTCCTCCTCATTCGCCCCCCCGAAGACGGGTGAGGCCATGAACATCCCGTTGGACATGAGCGAGGCGACCTTCCGAACCTCTTCGTCGGTGAGGCTTTCGAGATATTCCCCGAACCGTTTCGAATCGTAGATCTTCCGCAGAAAGTCCTTTACCGCTCTCGGGCTGAACTCGCTCTCGACCAGTAACCGGACTTTCTCCCCCAGCTCCTTCGATGCCCACCCGAGGTGGGTCTCCATAATCTGCCCCACGTTCATCCGAGAGGGGACGCCGAGCGGGTTGAGGACGATATCGACGGGCGTCCCGTCGGCGAGATACGGCATGTCTTCTTCCGGCACCGTCCGGGAAATTACCCCTTTGTTCCCGTGGCGGCCGGCCATCTTGTCCCCGACCGACAGCTTGCGTTTCATCGCGATGTACACTTTCACCATCTTGAGTACGCCTGGGGGAAGCTCGTCTCCTTTGCGCATCCGCCCGATCCTCTCCTCGAAGACCGCCTTGATCAGGCTCACCTGATCCTGGGCAACCTGGTAGATATCGGTCAGGCGTTCCCCGACCGTCGGATCCTCCTCCACCTCGATCCGGGCCCATATGCCTTTCGGAATGTCCGCGAGAACGTCCTCGGTTAGTTTCTTCCTCTTGCTGAGGATCACATCGGACTTGTCCTTGCCCGTAAGCCGGGTGGCGGACGTCTTGTCGAGGAGAAGACCCCGCATCTTTCCGTAGGCTGTTTCCATGATGATCCGAATTTCGTCGTCCTGGTCCCGCAATAGTCTTTCCATTTCCTTCTCTTCGTAAGCCTGCGCGCGGTCGTCCTTCTCACCGCCCTTCCGGGTGAACACTTTCGAGTCGATGATGATCCCCTCGATTCCCGGCGGCACACGAAGGGAGGAGTCCTTCACGTCACCCGCCTTGTCGCCGAAGATCGCCCGGAGCAGCTTCTCCTCGGGGGAGAGCTGGGTCTCCCCCTTCGGGGTGACCTTCCCCGCAAGGATGTCCATCGGCTTGACGCGTGCCCCGATCCTGACGATCCCGCTTTCGTCCAGGTCCTTGAGAGACTCCTCGCTGATGTTCGGAATGTCGGCGGTGATTTCTTCCTTCCCGAGTTTCGTCTCCCGGGCCACGCACTCGAATTCCTCGATGTGGATCGAGGTGAAGATGTCTTCTTTGACGATCTTTTCGGAAACCAGTATGGAATCCTCGAAGTTGTATCCCCGCCAGGGCATGAAGGCCACGAGCACGTTCCTGCCGAGGGACAGTTCGCCGGAAGCGGTGGCCGGTCCGTCGGCGATCACCTCGGCTCCCCTTACTTTCTGGCCCAGGGTCACGATCGGCTTCTGGTTAATGCAGGTGTTCTGGTTGGAGCGCCGGAACTTGATGAGGTTGTAGATATCCGCGCCGTATTTCCCGCTGGCGTCCGGCTCGTCGGGACGGATCACGATCCGGCGGGCGTCGACGGATTCCACCGTTCCGCCCCTCCGGGCTTCCACCGCAGCACCCGAGTCGCGGGCGACCACGGACTCCATCCCCGTTCCCACGAGGGGGGACTCCGTGCGCAGCAGCGGGACGGCCTGACGCTGCATGTTGGATCCCATCAGCGCGCGATTCGCGTCGTCGTGCTCCAGGAACGGAATGAGCGACGCCGCGACGGAAACCAGCTGATTCGGGGAGACGTCCATCAGGGTAACTTCCCTGGCGTGCACCATGGCAAACTCGCCTTCCTTCCGTGCGATCACGAGGTCCCGCGATAGCCTGCTT
Source organism: Candidatus Deferrimicrobiaceae bacterium (assembly GCA_049578085.1). Classification (GTDB taxonomy): domain Bacteria; phylum Desulfobacterota; class Deferrimicrobia; order Deferrimicrobiales; family Deferrimicrobiaceae; genus CSP1-8. The sequence goes on along the minus strand of JBAULH010000031.1, from coordinate 5,742 downwards.
TCTTTATCGAGAGGAGCGTTCGCCTGGGCGATAACGTGCTTTTCCTCGTCCATCGCGGAGAGGGAAACGATCTCCTTCGTCACGGTTCCGTCCCGCACCACCCGGTACGGGGTCTCGATGAACCCGAATTCGTTGATCCTCGCGTAGGTCGACAAGGACGCGATCAGCCCGATGTTCGGCCCTTCGGGCGTCTCGATGGGACAGATCCGCCCGTAGTGGGTCGGGTGGACGTCCCGAACCTCGAATCCGGCGCGCTCCCTCGTCAAGCCACCCGGGCCCAGAGCCGAGACGCGCCGCTTGTGTGTCACTTCCGACAACGGGTTGGTCTGATCCATGAACTGGGAAAGCTGCGAGGACCCGAAGAACTCCTTGATGACCGCGGAAACGGGTTTCGCGTTGATCAGGTCGTGCGGCATCAGGGTTTCGATATCCTGCAGGCTCATCTTTTCCCGGATGGCCCGCTCCACCCGCACCAACCCCATGCGGAACTGGTTCTCGATCAATTCCCCCACGGTCCGGACACGCCGGTTTCCGAGATTGTCGATGTCGTCCGCCTCTCCGACGCCGTTCTTCAGGTTGATGAGATACCGGATCACCCGGAGGATGTCCTCGTACTGCAGCACGGCCGTGTCCAGGTTCCCGTCGGTGATCCCGAGCTTGTGGTTCAGCTTGAGACGGCCGACTTTCGAAAGGTTGTAGCGTTCCGGGTTGAAGAACATGTTTTCGAACAGGGAGACCGCTGCTTCCTTCGTGGGGGGATCCCCCGGCCGCATCTTTTTGTAGATTTCCTTGAGGGCCTCGTCCCGCTCCTTGATCTTGTCGGTCATCAGCCCTTCCCAGATGGCCCGGTCGGCATTCTCCAGGGAAAACACCGAAAGGGCGGCGATCCCCTTTTCCCGGATGAGGGCGAGCGCTTCTTCCGTAATCCTCTGTCCGCACTCAAGGAGTACTTCACCGGTCTCCGGATCCGCGATATCGGTGACACACACCTTCTGCAGGAGGCCATCCAGGGGTAGCGTGATCTTCCCGAACGTGACGTCGGAAAATCGCTCCGCCCGCTTCATGGAAACCTTGACCCCCTTCTTGAACGCGACCTCGTTGGTCGCGGGATGCCGGATCTCCACGGGCATCTTGAGGCCGACCATGAGATCGGGACGGAACACCTTGGAATATTTATCCCCATCGATGGTCACCTCCTCGACTTCGTAAAAACGTCGCAGAAGTTCCTCGGTGGACATCCCGATCGCCCGCAGAAGGATGGCGATGGGGAATTTCCGCTTCCGGTCGATCTTCACGTACAACATGTCCTTGTGGTCGAACTCGAAGTCCAGCCACGACCCGCGATACGGGATGATCCGCGCGGAGAAGAGAACCTTGCCGGAGGCGTGGGACCGTCCCTTGTCGTGCTCGAAGAAGACACCGGGCGATCGATGCAGCTGGCTCACGATGACCCGTTCCGTCCCGTTGATGATGAAAGTGGCGCGGCTCGTCATGAGGGGAATCTCGCCGAAGAATACCTCCTGTTCTTTGACGTCCCGGATGGTGCGGGCTCCGGTCCTCTCGTCCCAGTCAAAGATGACGAGTTGTACCGTTACCTTAATCGGCGCCGCATAGTTCATTCCTCTCTCGTGGCACTCCTCCTCGCTCCATTTCGGCTGCCCGATCGCGCTGGAGAGGAACTCGAGTGTGGCTCGCCCGTTGTAATCGGTGATGGGGAAGATGCTCTTGAATACGGCCTGCAGACCGATGTCCCGCCGTTTCTCGGGCGGAACGTTCATCTGCAGGAAATCCTCGTACGATTCCTGCTGGGCTTTGATGAGATTCGGTATTTCAACGACTTTTCCAATCTTGGAAAAGTCGACACGCTGGATCTGGTTCCGATATTCGAGATACTCCATGTTCTCACCCCGGGGTACTGTCAAAGGTTATCGGAACGGGGTCCGTGAGCCCCCACTCTTCCGCGTACAGGAGGATCTCTATTTGATTTCGGCCTTTCCCCCTGCCTCCTCGATCTTCTTCTTCATTTCGTCGGCTTCCTTCTTTTCGATCCCTTCCTTGACGGCTTTCGGGACGCCTTCTACGAGGTCCTTCGCCTCTTTCAGGCCCAGGCCCGTGATCTCGCGGATCACCTTGATCACCTGGATTTTCTTGTCGACGAAATCGGTCAGGATCACATCGAACTCCGTCTGCTCCTCGGCAGCCGCGGGAGCCGCACCGGTCGCGGCCGCCGACACGGCCATCGCGGGAGCCGAAGCCGTGACACCGAACTTCTCCTCAAGGGCTTTCACGTACTCGTTTAACTCCAGGACCGTAAGTCCTTCTACCATAACAAGAAATTCCTCTTTCGTCATCGCAGCCATCGTCGTTTCCTCCCTGTATCAGGCATTTACCTGTTTGGATTTTTTGTCGTGGATGGATTGCAGCGCGTATGCCAGTTTTCTTTGCGGCCCGGAGAGTCCCCTCACCAGTCTCGTGACGGGCGACACCATCCCGCCCACCAGCCGGGCAAGGAGAATTTCCCGAGACGGTACTTCCGCCAGCGTCTCGATCTCCTTTGCCGACAGTACCTTCCCCTCGAGATATCCGGCCTTCAGCCGGATTTTCTTGTTCCCGGCCGCATACTCCCGAAACGCTTTCGCCAGCAGCACGGGATCGCTCATCGTGTACCCGATGGCGGTCGGCCCGACGAAGAACTCCTCGAGCTGGGAAAACCCGGTATCTTTCGCGGCCCTGCGGATCATGGTGTTTTTCACCACCTTGAATTCGGCCTGGATCTCCCGGAGTTTCTTCCGGAGACCGGTGATTTCGGCCACCGTGAGGCCACGGTACTCCGCGAGTACGGATCCTTTTTGGTCGGCGATGATTCCCCGCATCGCCTCGACGGTTTCCGCTTTGCTCGTCTTTTTCACCTCGCTCACGCCCCCTTCCCTTGTGTTGTTGTGCGGGGACACTCCTTTTTTTCTCGCCGAAAGAATCAGGAATGTCCCCCGAAACCTTTGTCAAAGTCCGAGGGCCAGGAGCGGTGAAACCATCTGTCCACCATAAACTGATCGTCCCTCTTGTCTGCGCGGGCCGGGCGGAACGCCCCTTTGATCGCCTGCCGGCGAACCTGCGGTCTTTGACAAAAGAAGTTCTCTGATTGGGGGACACTCTGTCCCGGAAACGCTCCTGATTCTGTCGTCGAAAAAACAAGGAGTGTCCCGCCCACCAGGAGTGTCCCCCAATTACGTTATTCGGTCTGAAGCGCACTCGCATTGAGCTTGATTCCCACTCCCATCGTCGAGGAGATTGCGATCGAGCGAATATACGTCCCCTTGGCGGCGGAAGGCTTCGCCTTCGTGATCGCCTCGTAGAATGCGAGAAAGTTCTCCCGGATCTTGTCCTTCCCGAAACTGATCCTGCCGATTCCGGCGTGGAGAGTCCCGGTCTTGTCCACCTTGAACTCGACTTTCCCCCCCTTCAGGTCGCGCACGGCCTTCCCGACATCGAACGTGACCGTTCCCACCTTCGGGTTCGGCATCAATCCCCTCGGCCCCAGGATCTTTCCGATCTTGCCGACGGCCCCCATCATGTCGGGAGTGGCGACGGCCTTGTCGAATTCGAGCCATCCGCCCTGGATCTTCGCAACGAGAGCATCGGATCCCGTGAAGTCGGCCCCCGCCTCGGTGGCCTCCTTCTCCTTCTCCCCCTTGGCGAAAACAAGGACCCGGAGCGTCTTCCCTGTCCCGTTCGGGAGCACGACGGAGCCCCTTACCTGCTGATCCGGATACTTCGGGTCCACACCCAGGCGCATCGCCACCTCGACCGTCTCGTCGAACTTGGCGGTCGCCGTCCCATTCAGCAGTTCCAGCGCCTCGTCGAGAGAATACTTTGCCTCCCTGTTCACCTTCTTCCGTGATTCCAGGTATTTCTTGCCGTGACTCGGCATTTCTCTCTCCCTTCTTTCCTTTCGTTCAGACTACGTCGAGCCCCATGCTGCGTGCGGTTCCCTCGATGGTTTTGATCGCCGCAGCCTCGTCTTTCACATCCAGGTCGACCATCTTGAGCTTCGCTATCTCCTCGACCTTGGCTCGGGGAATCGTTCCGCACTTCTCCTTCTTCGGCGTCTTGCTCCCCTTCTCGAGCCCCGCGGCCTTCAACAGGAGGACCGACGCGGGAGGAGTCTTCATGATGAAGGTGAACGACCGGTCCGCGTACACCGTGATGACTACCGGTATGATCATCCCCTCCTGGGAGGACGTCTTCGCGTTGAAGGATTTGCAGAACTCCATGATGTTGACTCCGTGCTGCCCGAGGGCAGGCCCTACGGGGGGGGAGGGGTTCGCCTTCCCTGCGGGAATCTGGAGCTTGATCTGGGTGATGATCTTTTTCGCCATGGATTTCCTTCCCCCGTCCTGTCAGCTTTTTTCCACCTGGGTAAAATCGAGCTCCACGGGCGTCGCCCGCCCGAAGATGGAGACGAGAACGACCACTTTCCCCTTTTCCGGCTTGATGGTATCCACCGTCCCGTTGAAATTCGAGAAGGGTCCGTCGGTGACGCGCACGCTCTCCCCTTCGGTGAAGGTCACCTTGGGCTTCGGCTTGAGGCGCCCCTCCGCCATCTGAGACTTGATTTCCTCGACCTCGGTCTCAGGAATAGGCGCCGGGTTCTTCCCGCCGACGAATCCCGTCACCTTCGGGGTGTGCCTAACGAGGTGCCAGGTTTTTTCATCAAGCTCCATCTGGACGAGGAGGTATCCCGGAAAGAAGCTGCGCGTCCCGGTGCGCTTCTTCCCCTTCTTCATCTCCACGACCGTCTCGGAGGGGATGAGCACGTCTCCGAACCGCTCCTGAACCCCTTCCATCTCGATCCGGTTCAGGAGCGATTCCTTCACTTTTTTCTCATACCCCGAATAGGTATGAACCACGTACCACTGTCTCGTCATCAAGTCCTCTATATTGAAGTTAGAAGTTCAGGACGGAATATACGATCCTGCCAAGGGCGTAATCGACCAGCCCCAGGAACAGCACGATGACAAGCACGGTGACGATCACAACGGCCGTCGAGGACACCGTCTCCTTGCGGCTGGGCCAGGTCACCTTCTTCATCTCGGTCTTGAACTCCCGCAGGAACCCGGAGATTTTCTGCTGAAGTCCGACATTCGCCTGCTGCTTCGGCCTGGTATCCTCCGTCGCCGTCCTGGTCCCCGGAAGGCGTTCGAACAATCGGTCCTTGATCGACTTCGCCATAAAGAGCGCTTCTCCCGTTCCTTCGCATTAGGGTGGCAGGCCAGGAGGGATTCGAACCCCCATCACCCGGATTTGGAGTCCGGTGCTCTAACCGTTGGAGCTACTGGCCTTCCCGCATCCCGGCTACTTGGTTTCCTTGTGCGGCGTATGCTTTCTGCACGAGGGGCAGAACTTCTTCAGTTCCAGCTTCTCGGTCATCGTCTTCTTGTTCCGGGTGGTCGTGTAGTTCCGGCCCTTGCATTCCGAACAGGCCAACGTGATGATGTCCCGCATGGTTCCCCCCGGCCCTCTTCCCTAGTGCCTCAATTCACAAATACAGTCACATTCGAGCGGCGCGGCGCATCGACGCTCTCGGTGCTTGACCGTATTTATGAACTGAGACACTGGTTATTCCACGATTTCCGAAACGACGCCGGCCCCCACGGTGCGTCCGCCCTCCCGGATCGCGAACCGCAGCTCCTTCTCCATCGCCACCGGGGTGATCAGCTCCACCGTCAGCCCCACGTTGTCCCC
>JBAULH010000030.1:0-11034 GCA_049578085.1 Candidatus Deferrimicrobiaceae bacterium | reverse complement strand
TCCCCCCGCTTCCTATCTTGAAGCCTGCCCTTCCTTGAGTGCCTGGAACACCATAGACTGTGGGGACCGGAATCGATGGTTCCGGCATATTGATAAGGGAGCAGGAAGTGCTCAGCGGACGAGGCGTTCATAGGATAAGGAGTTAACGGGAGGCAACGGGATAAAAGGAGGAAGGAGCGATGCGAACACGGTCATTGGTTGTCATTAGTGTCCTTGCAGGGTTTCTGGCGTTCTACCCTTCCGGCCGGGTTCAGGCAAAGACGATCAAGGTCGGCATCAACGCCCCGCTCACAGGCGATATCCCCAAGGTAGGCGAGGGGACCAAGTTCGCGGCCCAGATGTGGCTCGAGGACGTGAAAGCCGCCGGGGGGCTTATGGTGGGGGGGAAGAAGGTTCCGGTCGAGCTCGTCATCGAGGACAACGAGTCCAAGGCGGAATCCGCCGTGAAGGCCGCCACCAAGATGATCACCGAGGACGAGGTGCTCTTCATGGTGGGACCGCAGGCCTCCAAGCAGGCGGTACCGGCGGGCGGGATCGCGAACAACTACAAGACGCCCATGATCACCCCGTGGTCCACCAATCCCGACACCACAAAGGACCGGCCGTACGTTTTCCGTGCCTGCTTTCTGGATCCCTTCCAGGGGCCGGTGCTGGCCAATTTCATCACGGAGCAGTTCAAATTCACCAAGGCCGCGGTCCTGTACGACGTGGCGAGCGACTATCCCAAGGGTCTTGCCGAGTTCTTCAAGAAGTCCTGGGAAGGACTGCATGGCCCCGGGTCCGTCGTGGCCTACGAAAGCTTCACCACCAAGGACACCGACTTCAGCTCCCAGCTGACGAAGATCAACAATTCCGGCGCCCAGGTGCTCTTTACTCCACAGTACTACAACGAGGTGGCCCTGATCGTGCAGCAGGCCCATCAGCTCGGGTGGAAAAACCCGATCGTGGGGAGCGACAGCTGGGGCTCGGCCGAGACGGTCACCCTCTGCGGCAAGGACTGCTACGGGCTCTTCTTCAGCACACACTACGCGGCGGCCGGCGCGACGGGGGCGACCAAGACGTTCATCGACCGGTATCAGAAGAAGTACGGCTACGTGCCCGACGACGTGGCCGCGCTCACCTGGGACGCCTTGGGGCTCGTCCAGAAGGCGATTCAGGATACCGGGGGGCTCACGGGAGACCTGAAAAAGGACCGGGACAACGTCCGCTCCGCGATGGGACGGATCAAGAAATTCAAGGGGATCACCGGCGAGATGACGTTCTCCGGGGGAGGCGACCCGAGCAAGTGCGCCGTCATCGTCCGGATCAGCGACAAGGGCCAGTTCGAGTTCTACAAGTCCGTTTGTCCGTAAAGATTGTCGGCACAGGAGAGGCGATTTTCGCGATCGACCCCGTACGGTGACGTAAATTCGTTTTGACGGAAAGGCGGGCCCGGGATGGATTGTCCTGGCCCGCCTTTCTTGAAAGCGCAGGCATCGAATCGATGGTCATTTTCCTACAGAACCTGGTCAACGCCCTCCAGTGGGGGAGTTTCTACGCCCTCATCGCACTGGGATACTCCATGGTGTACAGCATCCTCATGCTCTTCAACTTTGCGCACGGCGACATCTTCATGGTCGGGTCGTACATCGGCTTCGGCGTTTCCATGGGTCTCATCGCCCTTGCTTCCTCGGGCTTCCTCGCCATGCCCAACTGGCTGATCCTGGTATTGACCATCCTTTTCTCCATGTTCCTGACCTCGTTCGTCGGCATGATCGTCGAGCGGGTAGGGTACCGGCCCCTGCGGAACGCGCCCCGGGCCTCGGCCGCGATCACGGGCCTGATGATCGGCATCATATTGGAGACCGGCAACCTGGCCCTGCTGGGAGCACGTAGGGTCAGCTTCCCTTCCCTGATCGAAACCATGACCTACAACGTGGGCGGCGTATTCGTGACCAACAAGAAGATCATGATCGTCGTCGTGTCACTGCTCCTTGCCCTTGCCCTGCACCAGTTCGTCCGCAGGACGAAGTGGGGGATGGCCATGCGGGCGATGGCCTTCGACTTTTCCGCCGTGCCATTGATGGGGGTGCCGCTCAACACCATGGCCGCCCTTACGTTTGCGATCGGGTCCGCGCTGGCCGCCGCCGCGGGGATCCTCTTCGGCGTCGCCTACCCCGTGTTGGACCCGTACATGGGCATTCTCATCGGCTGGAAGGCGTTCGTGGCCGCCATCCTGGGAGGCAGAGGCTCAGTCATGGGAGCGACGCTCGCCGGCTTCCTGCTGGGGTTCACCGAAATCTTCGTGGCCACGATCTTTCCCTCGACGCTTCGCGACCTGATCGCGTACTCCATCATTCTATTAATCCTGACGGTTCGGCCTCACGGCTTTTTCGGGGAGCCGTACAGCGCACGGTTGAGGCTCTAGTGCATCCAGGCGCCGGGTGACATGGAGAGAGAACGCGGGACGAGGTTGGAGCGGGGGAGGCCGTTGAGTCGGTATTTCCGGACGCCGTTTTCCCGGGTTCCTCTCCTTGGCTGGCTTGCCGGCATCCTGGTCGCGGTCACGCTGGAACGCTTCGCGGGCGCTTCCCTCGCACTGGCCCTCGGTCTTACGAAAGTACCGGTCCTGTTCGGTTTCGTGATCATGCTGAAAAAACCCGCCCTGATCCTCAGCACGGTTCTGTATGTCCTGTTGATCTACGCGGTGCCGACAGCCGTCGTGACACGGGCTGGCACTTCCGCGGCGAACCGGCTCGCGGCATGGCTTGTCCGGCTCCCGATGGCGGTCCCTGTCGCCGTTCACCTTGGCCTGCTGTACGCGGCCCTGCATATCTGGGCGGAAATCAGCGATTACCGTGTCCTCGTGCTCAAGCTCACCCTGATCGCCGTGATGGTCACCTTGAGCCTGAACGTGGTCAACGGCTACATGGGCGAGTTCTCTTGTTCCCACCCGGGGTTCATGGCCATAGGCGCGTACTTTGCTTCGGTGTTCACCGTGGGCCTGTTCGTCAACGATAAATTCTTCGGAGCCGTCTTCCTCCCGCAGGCATTGGGGCCGTTCCTGTTTCCGGTCGCCTTGATCCTGGGCGGATTCCTGGCATCATTCGGGGCCCTGGCCGTTGCGATCCCCTCCTTTCGAACGAGGGGCGACTACCTGGCGATCATCTCCCTGGCGTTTTTGTTCATCGTCAAGAGCCTGATCGAGAACCTGGAGTTCGTACGGGGTCCTCGTGGCCTGAGCGGACAGCCGGATTGGGCAACCCTGCCCACGGTCTTTCTCTGGACCGTTCTGTGCGTGTGGAGTATCAACAATTTCGTGCGCTCGACGGTCGGAAAGGCCCTCAACGCGGTGCGCGACAACGAAATGGCGGCCGGGGCCATGACGGTGGACACCCGGCGGACCAAGATCGTGGCGTTTCTCTTCGCGGCCTTCTGGGCCGGCGTGGCAGGCGGGCTATTCGCGCATGTGCTGCGGTACGTGAACCCGTCGACCTTCGGGATCCAGAAACTCGCGGAGGTTCTGGCCATGGTTTACTTCGGGGGACTGAACTCCGTGTACGGATCGATCGTCGGCGCCGTCAGTATCAGTCTCCTCGGGGAAGCCCTGCGCCCGTTGGAGATTTTCAAGTGGATCATCATTCCGCTCCTGCTCATCCTCGTGATGATCTATCGCCCGACGGGCCTGATCGCGTTCAAGGATCTTAACGTCACGGCCCTCCTCCAGCCTAAGCGGGATACGGAGGGAGAGGCGTGACGGCGTCGTTCCTCCAGGTTCGTAACATGTCGCATGACTTCGGGGGATTGCGCGCCGTGCGGAACTACTACCTGGAGGCAGGAACGGGCGAGATCCGCGGGCTGATCGGGCCGAACGGGGCGGTAAAGACCACCATCTTCAACCTCATTACCGGCATCTACCAGCCCACGGAGGGGGAAATCCTCCTGGACGGGGAAATAATAAACGGTCTACCGTCTCACCGAATCGCTTCCCTGGGCGTGAGCAGGACCTTTCAGAACCTTCTGTTGTGGAGACACATGACCGTCATCGAGCACGTGAAGCTGGCCCACTACTCGAAGATCCAGTACGGATTGTTCGCGGCATTCATCGGGACACCCGGGCACCACCGGGAAGAGGCCGAGATCGAGGAGAAAGCGGTTCGCCTCCTGGATATGATGGGGATCCGACATCTCGCGGATCAGGTCGTCCTCAACCTGCCGTACGGCGCCCAGAGAAGGGTGGAGATGGCCCGGGCGCTGGCGACGGAACCCAGGATCCTGCTCCTGGACGAGCCGACGGCGGGGATGAACCCGGAGGAGCTGGACCAGATCATGGAGATCATCCGCCGCGTACACGGCGAGCTGGGGCTGTCGATTCTTTTAATCGAACATCGAATGAGGGTGGTCATGGAGCTGTGCGACATCATCCAGACTCTTGACTTCGGCGCCGTCATCGCGGAGGGCACGCCCGAAGAGATTCAGAACAATCCCCGGGTCATCGATGCCTACCTGGGGAAGGAGAGGGCGACCTGATGCTGTTGTCGGTGGAAAACCTGGGGGTTTCCTACGAGAAGATCAAGGCGCTTCACGGGATCTCTTTCCGGATCGACGAAGGGGAGATCGTGTGCATCATCGGCGCAAACGGAGCGGGGAAGAGCACCACCCTGCGGGCGATATCACGCCTCGTCCCGGTCGAGGGGGGAACGAAAATGATCTTCATGGGGCAGGACCTGCTCCAATACCCCCCGGACAAAGTGGTCAGCAAGCTCGGCATCTCCCATGTCCCCGAAGGAAGACGCCTGTTCGACAACCTGACGGTCATGGAGAACCTTCGACTCGCCACCTATGCCCGGAGAGACGGCAAAGCAGTCGCGAACGACAGGGACCGGGTATTTTCGATCTTCCCGAGGCTCTCTGAGCGGCAGCATCAGAAGGCTGGAACGCTTTCCGGCGGCGAGCAGCAGATGCTGGCCGTCGGTCGGGCATTCATGAGCGGCAGGAAGATCATGCTCCTGGACGAGCCCTCCATGGGATTGGCTCCCCTGCTGATGATGAACGTGTTCGACTCGCTCAAGGAGATCAATCGGGAAGGAACCACCATCCTGGTCGTCGAGCAGAATGCCCGCATGGCGCTTCAATTCGCCGGTCGAGGGTATGTCCTGGAGAACGGCAGGGTCGTGCTCGAGGGCAGGTCCGAGGAACTTCTCGCCAATCCTCGCGTAAAAAAAGCCTATCTCGGGGGTTGACCTACGGTCACCCAAAATGGGTTGACTTCGGTTATGATATAAGTATAGTTCCCGAGACCGAACATTTGAAAATCAGCCCGTCCTTTAGGAGGCAGATATGTCGTATGCGAAACCTAAAGAGGGTGTGCAGCCTGTAACGCATCAGTGGAATAAAATCACCGTATCGGATCTCGGTTTCTCCTCCCCCACCCGGCTGGAAAACGGGAAATTGTTCATACATATCGAGGAATTAACCAGTCTGTTGCAATCCGATCCCAACATCAGGGACGTCAAGTTGGCGATTGCCCGTCCCGGGGAATCGATTCGGATCATCCCCGTCAAGGATGTCATCGAACCCCGATTGAGTCGGATCCCGGATTACCCGGTCTTTCCCGGCGTGCTTTCCGCATGGGATGCGGATGCAAACGGGGTTCTTTCCGGGGAGATCATGTCGCTGTCCGGGATGGTCGTGACCACCGTGGGATCGATCGTGGGCTTCCAGGAAGGGTTGATCGACATGTCCGGTCCGGGCGCCCGTTACTCGCTCTTCTCCCAGAAGCACCACCTGGTGCTGGACATCACCGTGAAAGAGGGAACGGAGCGACACGATCACGAAAAAACGGTCCGAATGGCCGGTTTCAAGGCCTCCGACTACATCGCCCGGTCTGTTTTGAACCATCCGCTTCCCGCAGGCAGCCGCGAAACCCTGATCAATCCGGAATATCCGGCCTCCCCCGGTTCCCCAAAACGCGCCGGACGAAGCGGGTTGCCCCGAATCGCGTACCTGTACATGCTCCAAACCCAGGGCCTTCTGCACGACACGTACTATTGCGGGGTGGATGTCAAAACGATGCTGCCCAGACGAATCGTGCCGACGGAAGTGCTGTTCGGCGCCATTGTCTCCGGAAATTGCGTCTCGGCCTGCGACAAGAACACGACGTATCACCAACAGAACAATCCCATCATCCTCGAGCTCCTGCGCAGACACGGGACGGATTGGGACTTCGCCGGCTGCGTCATCACCAACGAAAACGTCACCCTGGGGGATAAACAGCGTTCGTCCACAATGGCGGCCGATCTGATCGCGTCGCTTTCCCCCGACGGCGTCATCGTTTCCAAGGAGGGTTTCGGCAATCCCGACGCCGATCTCATGATGAACTGCTCCAAGATCGAAGCGAACGGCATCAAGACGGTTCTGCTCACCGACGAGTTCGCGGGGCAGGACGGCGCCTCGCAATCCCTGACCGACACCCACCCGAAAGCCGACGCCATCGTGTCCACCGGAAACGCCAACGCAGTGATCGTTCTCCCGCCGATGGAAAAGGTCATCGGCGACGACCGCGTCATCACGGAACTGGCCGGCGGCTCCAGCAAATGCCTCCTTCCGGACGGCAGCGTTGCCATCGAGCTTCAGGCGCTCATCGGGTCCACCAACCAGCTGGGAATCGAAAGAATATCTTCGAGGATGAAGTAGATGGCCGAGGCATCCCAAAACAAAAAATACCGGATCGTCCATTATGTGAATCAGTTCTTCGGGGGCGTGGGCGGCGAAGAGAAGGCGGACTGCGAACCCTTCACGATAAAGGGTCCGCAAGGACCCGGGCGCCTTCTGGAGAAACGGTTCCGCGAGGAGAACGCGGATGTCGAAATCGTCGCCACGGTCGTATGCGGCGACAGCCATTTCGCCGACAACCGGGAAAACGTTCTTCGGGAACAGATTCCCGTGATCCGGGGGTACCATCCGGATCTGGTCGTCGCCGGGCCGGCCTTCAATGCCGGGCGATACGGGATGGCCTGCGGCGCGATCTGCCAGGTCCTGGAGCCTCTGGGCATCCCTGCCATCACCGCAATGTATAAAGAGAACCCGGGCCTGGATCAATACAGAAAGACGGTTCTGATCGTCGAATCCACCGACACCGTGTCCGGCATGGAAGATGCGGTCCGGAAAATGGTCCGGCTCGGCATCAAAAGGCTGCGCGGAGAGGAGATCGAGTCCCCCAAGGCCGAAGGGTGCTTCGAGCAAGGCATAAGACAAAATTATTTCCATGAAGAGCCGGCATACCGCCGCGCCCTCGACATGCTTCTTCGGAAGATCAACGGGGAGCCGTTCGACACCGAATATCCGATCCCCTTTTTCGACCGCGTCGAGCCGCGGCCGGCCCTCCCGGATCTCAAGGGAGTGACCATCGCCCTGGTCACGTCCGGCGGCATCGTGCCCACGGGAAATCCGGACCATATCGAAAGCTCGAGTGCTTCCAAGTACGGGAAATATCCCCTGGAAGGGCTTACGACGGTGGAGGCCAAAACGCATCAATCCGCTCACGGCGGATATGACAACACCTTTGCCAACGAGGATCCCAACCGGGTGCTTCCCATTGACATGATGAGGAACCTGGAAAAGGCGCTGGGGTTCAAGGTGCATCCGTGGTATTACGCCACCGTGGGAAACGGGACCTCGGTGGACAACGCCAAGAAATTCGCGAAAGAGATCGCAGTCGAGCTGATCCGGGACGGGGTCCAGGCCGTCATCCTCACTTCCACTTGAGGAACCTGCACTCGTTGCGGGGCAACGATGGCAAAAGAGATCGAGAGGGCGGGGATTCCGGTGGCTCACGTCTGTTCCATCATCACCATATCCCAGACCGTGGGCGCCAACCGGATCGTTCCGTCCGTCGCCATACCCCATCCGCTGGGCAACCCCAAGCTTCCGCCGGCGGAAGAGAAAGAAGTGCGGCGGAACCTGCTGAAGAAAGCGCTTGAGGCGCTCCAGACGCCCATCGTAGAGCAGACCGTTTTTTCATGACATCGACAATAGGCGGGGGTGGTTCCAGATGAGTCCGGGAGAGAATTTCGTCGAAGTCGGCGAGGGGGATTTCGAGAAGGAGGTGATGGAGTCGGGGATTCCCGTTCTCGTGGACTTTTTCACTCCTCCGTGCGCCCCCTGCAAAGCCCTCGTTCCGGTCCTTACGCGGGCAGCCAGGAAATTCCCGAACGTCAAGATCGTCAAGGTCAACGCCTGGAACAACCAGGGGCTTTGCGCCCGGTTCAAGATCGTGAGCGTTCCGGCGCTTCTGTTTTTCAAGGGCGGGCAGAACGTTCTCCGGCTCGACGGGTTCGACGGCTCGACCGAAAAACGGATCGAAGATGGTTTGAACGATATCCTGAGGAACTGATGTGAATGCAAGCCACGTCATCATCAAGACATGTGCCAATATCCTCGTCCACCTTCCCGATTTCGTCCGTCACGGCTCCAAGCCATCCAGGGAAATAAAGAAGCACCCGGACCTCGAGGGAAAAATAAAGGGCCGTTTACGATCCTTCGAGGAAGCCGTGCGCTACGCTCCCAATCAGGTCTTCATCGGGAATATGGAGCCGGACACGCTCCGGTCGCAGGAAAAGCCGTGGTTCCGGCATCTCGTAAATAGTGACGGCGCGTTCGGCCGAACCGGACCGTTCGGGGAGATTATGCCCCAGGAGGAGTTCTACGCTCTCCTGAAAGCGGCGACGGACGAATCCTCCTATGACCTGGTCTGGCTGGAAACCCGGTTTCTGAAGGAAATCGTTTTACCGGCGATCACCAACCATCCCTTGTGCCGATCCGACGATCTGCTTAAGAAGCTTATCCACGGCAAAAGCATAGAGGAAATCCGGAAGAAGATAGACCAGGACCATTCGTTGCCTCTCTACCATCAGGATGCCCTGATCGGCTGTTTTCAGAGGCATCATGACGAGGACGAATCGCTTGCGGCCCTCGTGCTGATGGAGAATCTGATGACCAAGGCGTCGGCGTTTCTGGCGCTCCGGCATCTGCTCGATGGCTCGAAATGCGACGCGTCGGAGATCGATTTCATCATCAGCTGTTCGGAGGAGGCCGCCGGCGACCGGTATCAGCGGGGCGGCGGCAACCTGGCCCGCGCCATCGGCGAAATGGCCGGGTGCCGCAACGCCACCTCCTGCGACGTCAAATCGTTCTGCGTCGGGCCCCATTACGGCATTCTGCACGCGGCCGCTCTGGTCAAGGCGGGGTTGTTCAAAAAGGTGGCCGTCGTGGGCGGGGGGTCGCTCGCCAAGCTGGGAATGAAATTCCAGGGGCATCTCGAGAAAGAGATGCCGGTTCTGGAAGACGTGATCGGGGGAGTGGCCTTCCTGGTGACCGAAGACGACGGGGTTTCCCCCGTCCTTCGACTCGATCTGATGGGGAAATACCCGATCGGTGCGGGCGGGTCGCAGCAGCGGATCCAGGAAAGCCTGATTCTGGAACCGCTGAAGGCCCACGGGTTGAAATTGACCGACATCGACCGCTACGCCACCGAGCTGCAGAATCCGGAGATCACCCTGCCGATCGGCCAGGACGACATTCCCCTGAAGAACTATCGGCTGATTGCGGCGTTGGCCGTTCAGCAAAAAGAAATCGAAAAGTCTCAGATGAACGAATTCATCGAAAAACGCGGGCTGATCGGTTTTGCCCCGACGCAGGGGCACATCCCCGCCGGCGTCCCCTACATCGCGCACGGAATCCGGGAAATACGGGAAGGAAAGAAAAAGCGTATCATGATAGTAGCGAAAGGGAGCCCGTTCCTTACCCGGATGACGAACTTGTCGGATGGTCTGTCCTTCGTACTGGGAGAAAATCCGAATCAGGCAAAGGAGAAAAGCAATGCTTGATGGGAAAAAAGTGATCGCCTTCGGGGACGGCCAGGAGATCAAGGCCGAGTCGCTGCAAAGGTGCCTGGAGGCCGCGGGGGCGCAGGTCATACTGGTCCGGGACGCCTGTTTCGTCTGAACGGCCGCCCTGGCGCTTGACTCGGCGAGTCAAGAAGAGATCAAGAAAGCGACGGAGGAACACAGCCCGGAGAACCTGATCGTGGTGTGGGGTGTCACCAACGAGCAATACCTCGATGTCGGCTCCCGGACGGTCATGGAGGGCGACCCCAGCTGGTCCGGCCCACTGGCGGGAGAGGCCTTGCATCTGAAGGTCTTTCATGTGCTGGAACCGGAAATCAAGGATCATATACCGCAAGAAGTGTATGACGAAGAGCTGATGCTTCTGGAGCTTGCGGTCGGCGACGAAAAGATCGGAAAAACGATCGCCATGATGGAGGGGTTCCGCGCTCAACCGGTAGGCCGGTAACGCCGTACGACGGGAATATTCCTTAACGATGTTCTCGATCGACTTCCCGATTCCCCTTGCGCTCTTTCCTGTATACCCACCGGATGACAACAGGAGGATCGGAATCTTCGTTGCGAGGATGCCGACGGACAATGCCTGTCATCGATCGACAAAGGATAAAATCAAGTGAGGCGGGAAACCATCGGGGGAAGGAGAGACCGGAAATGAACCAAAGACCACTGGGAAGCGGCGGCCTTACGGTGTCCAGGATGGGCCTGGGGTGCATGGGGATGTCGGAGTTCTACGGAACGGGAGACGAAAAGGAATCGATCCGGACGATCCATCGGGCCCTGGAGATGGGGATGGACTTTCTCGACACGGCGGATATCTACGGGGTGGGACGCAACGAGGATCTTGTCGGGAAGGCGATACGCGACCGCAGGGACAAGGCGGTGCTGGCGACGAAGTTCGGCAACGTCCGGGGGGCGGACGGAAGCTGGCTGGGCGTCAACGGCAAGCCCGAGTACGTGCACTCCTGCTGCGAGGCCAGCCTGCGACGGCTGGGAGTGGACGTCATCGATCTGTATTACCAGCACCGGGTCGACCCGAACACGCCGATCGAGGAGACGGTCGGGGCGATGGCAGATCTCGTGCGGCAGGGCAAGGTGCGGTACCTGGGGTTGTCCGAGGCGGCTGCGGCGACGATTCGCAGAGCCTGCGCGG
>JBAULH010000029.1:0-36323 GCA_049578085.1 Candidatus Deferrimicrobiaceae bacterium | reverse complement strand
GAGAATGGGATGCACAAGTTCCTCCTGCTTGCCGTCGGGATCCTGCCCCTGCTCCTGCTCCCGGGAATCATGCCCCTGCATGCGGAAGAGACGCCCGCAGCAGACCCGCTGAAGGCGCTCGTCCGGGAGGCGCTCGAACGCAATCCCGATCTTGCGTCGGCCCGGTTCTCCGCGGATGCGGCCGGACGAAGAATCCTCCCGGCCGGGTCGCTGCCCGACCCGATTCTCTCTCTGTCCTATTCCAACGTTCCGGTGGACGATTTCGCCATGGACAAGGAGCCGATGACCTCCCGGGACATCGGGTTCTCCCAGGCGATCCCCTTCCCGGGCAAGCTCTCTCTCAAGGAGGAGATAGCCCGTCTGGGCGCGGTGCAGGCGGGTGAACGGACGGAGGCGGTGAGGAACCTCATCCGCTTCCGGGTGAAGCGGGATTTCTTCGCCTTGATCGAGAACCGCGCGGTGCAGCGGATGACCGAAAAGAACAAGGCGTTCCTGGGGGAACTGCTCGCCGTCGCGAACGCGAGATACGCCGTAGGGAAAACGCCGCAACAGGACCTCTTCAAAGTCCAGGTGGAGATCTCCCGGATGGAGAACATGCTTATCGCCCTCCGGAAGCAGGAGGTGGCGATCCTGTCGGATCTGAACACCCTGAGGGACCGCCCGGTGGGAACGGCCATCGATCTCCCATCCTCCTACCCGATTCCCGAGATCCTCGACAGCGAGGAGGACATGGTCGGAATCGCGACGGCGTCGAACCCCGACCTGAAACGCGAGGCGGATTCCGTGAAGCAGAAAGAGAAGGCACTGCTCCTCGCACGGAAGCAGATCTTTCCCGATTTCCAGGTGGGAGCGGCCTACAAGTTCCGGGAGGACTCCCAGACGGGAGCCGACCGCCCCGACTTTTTCAGCGCGAACGTGATGGTCTCCCTCCCCCTGTGGCATGGGCGCAAACAGGACGAGGAGGTGGAGGCGGCGTTGGGGGACCTCTCCTCCCGGGAGAGCGGCTACCAGAATGCGGTGAACGCCGTGCGGAACCGGATCCGCACCGTCACGGCGGAGATCGCGCGGGTACGATCCTCCCTTTCCCTGTTCGACTCTGGATTGCTTCCGCAGGCGCGGGAGTCGGTGAACTCCTCCCTCTCCGCCTACCAGGTGGGGCAGGTCGAGTTCGCCTCGGTGCTGCTCGGGCAGATCGCCCTCTACCAGCAGGAGATCGAAAGGGAGAAGACCGCGGATGCCCTGGGAATCGCCGTCGCGGAACTGGAGCTGGTGCTGGGAATGGAACTCTTTTGAACGAAAGGATGCATCGATGAACGGGAAAAAGATCATCTCGCAGTTCCTTCTCGTGCTGGTCGCGCTGGCGGCCGGCGGCGCGGGGACCTACTTCTGGATGACGATGGGGACGGGACCGGCCCCGCCGGGAACGGCGAAGACGGCTCCCGCCGAGGAGAAGAAGCAGTACACCTGCTCGATGCACCCGTTCATCGTCACCGACCAGCCCGGTTCCTGCCCGATCTGCGGGATGACCCTCGTGGCGGTGAAATCCGCATCGGCCGCGACGGGAGCATCCGGCGGGGAGAAGAAGGAGCGAAAGGTCATGTACTGGGTCGCCCCCATGGACCCCAGTTACCGGAGCGACAAGCCCGGAAAATCCCCGATGGGGATGGATCTCGTGCCCGTGTACGAGGAAGCTGGGGGGGAGGAAGGGACCATCCGGGTGGACCCGAACACGATCCAGTCGATCGGTGTTCGCACCACGACGGTCCGGGCCGGGGAGCTGAATAAGACGATCAGGACGGTGGGGCGCGTCACCTACGACGAGCGGCGGATCGCCACGATAAACTCCAAAGTAAGCGGATGGATCGAGAAACTGTACGTAAACACGACCGGGGAAGAGGTGCGGAAAGGAGCACCTCTTATCGACATCTACGCCCCGGAACTCGTGTCCGCCCAGCAAGAGTACCTGATCGCGCACAAGCATTATGAAGAGGTGAAGAACAGCCCCTACCCGGACGTGGCCCGGGGTGCAGCCGGGATTCTCGATTCCGCGAAAAAACGGCTTGCCTACTGGGACATCACGGATGCACAGATCGCGGAGATTGAGAAGACCGGGAACGTGCGCAAGTCCCTCACTCTCTATTCCCCCTTCCGCGGTGTGGTCATCTCCAAAGCAGCGTTCGACGGGACCAAGGTCATGGCGGGAATGGAACTGTTTCGGATCGCCGACCTCTCCCGGGTCTGGGTCCAGGGGGACGTCTACGAATACGAGTTGCCGTGGGTGAAGGTAGGGGTCCCGGCCACGGTGACCCTGGATTACCTGCCGGGAAAGACGTACCAAGGGAAGATCACCTACATCTACCCGTATCTCGAGGGAAAGACGAGAACCGCCACCGTTCGGGTGGAGCTCGCCAATCCCGGCGGAGTCTTGAAGCCGGACATGTACGCCCACATCGATCTAAACCCGAGGGTGGGCAAGAAGACGGTTATCGTGCCTTCCGAGGCGGTCATCCGTTCGGGGATCCGGAACGTCGTGTTCGTGTCGAAGGGAGAGGGCCGGTTCGAGCCCAGGGAGGTCGAACTGGGCCTGGAAGGCGAAGAGGGAACCGTCCAGATTCTCTCCGGGGTCCAGGCGGGCGAGAACGTGGTGGTCTCTTCCCAGTTCCTGCTCGACTCGGAGAGCAGCCTCAAGGAGGCACTGAAGAAGTTCCAGAATGCCGCAATGGATAACACCTCCACATCCGGGAACGGGGCGCCCGCTTCCGGGACATCGGCCGGGCAGCCCGCTCCCGCCGCCGGGGAACACACGATGGACGACGGGTCGTCGATGCAAGGGACGAAGCATGAGTCCTCCATGAAGGGGATGGAGCCGTCGAGGAAGGGGATGGAGAACGTAAAGGAATCCCCGAAGGGACGGTAGCCGATGCTCGACAAAATCATCGAGGGTTCCGTAAAAAACAGGTTCCTCGTCGTCCTGGCGATGTTCTTCCTTGCGGCCTGGGGGATCTGGGCAATGACCCGGATCCCGCTCGACGCGATCCCGGACCTCTCCGACGTCCAGGTCATCGTCTTCACGGAGTATCCGGGGCAGGGACCCCGGATCGTGGAGGACCAGGTCACCTACCCTTTGACCACGGCGATGCTCGCCGTGCCGAAGGCGAAGGTGGTGCGGGGCTACTCCTTCTTCGGCCTTTCGTTCGTTTACATCATCTTCGAGGACGGCACCGACATCTACTGGGCGCGCAGCCGGGTCCTCGAATACCTGAACTACGTCTCCAAGCGGCTGCCCGGCGGGGTGACCCCGACGCTTGGCCCCGACGCGACCGGGGTGGGGTGGGTCTACGAGTATGCTCTGGTGGACAGAACCGGGAAACACGACCTCGCGCAGCTGCGCTCCCTCCAGGACTGGTTTCTTCGGTACGAGCTGACGGCGGTCGAAGGAGTCTCCGAGGTCGCCTCCATCGGCGGTTTCGTCAAGCAGTACCAGGTGGTCGTGCATCCCGACAAGCTGGCCGCCTACGGCATCCCGATTCAGAAGGTCCGGATGGCGATCCAGAGAAGCAACAACGATGTCGGCGGGCGGCTGGTCGAGATGGCCGAGACCGAGTTCATGGTGCGGGGGCTCGGGTACATCCGGTCTCTGGAGGACCTTAGGAACATTCCCCTGGCGAGCGACCGTGGAACCCCCGTATTCATTCG
The DNA here is from genome assembly GCA_049578085.1 of Candidatus Deferrimicrobiaceae bacterium. GTDB lineage: Bacteria > Desulfobacterota > Deferrimicrobia > Deferrimicrobiales > Deferrimicrobiaceae > CSP1-8. The sequence continues at coordinate 32,627 of JBAULH010000029.1, read as the reverse complement.
CGACGTGGCGGATGTGCGCATTGGACCCGAGCTGCGCCGGGGGATCGCCGACCTGAACGGGGAAGGCGACGTCGCGGGCGGGATCGTGGTGATGCGGTTCGGGGAAAACGCGCTGCAGACGATCAATAACGTGAAGAAGAAGCTCGAGTCGCTCAAGGCGGGGCTGCCGGAAGGGGTGGAGATCGTCCCCGTCTACGACCGGTCCGGGCTGATCGAGCGATCGATCGCCACGCTCAAGGAGAAGCTGCTCGAGGAGTCGGCCGTCGTCGCAATCGTCTGCATACTCTTCCTGCTCCATTTCCGGAGCGCCTTCGTGGCGATCCTGACGCTCCCGCTGGCGGTCCTCATGGCCTTCATCGTCATGTACTACCAGGGGCTGAACGCCAACATCATGTCGTTGGGCGGGATCGCCATCGCCATCGGGGCGATGGTGGACGCCGCGATCATCATGATCGAGAACATGCACAAGCACATGGAGCACGACGGGGGAAGGCGGGGGCACTGGGATCTGGTCCTGGAGGCGTCGAAGGAGGTCGGCCCGACCCTCTTCTATTCCCTCCTGGTGATCACCGTCTCCTTCCTCCCCGTCTTCACGCTCGAGGCCCAGGAGGGTCGGCTCTTCAAGCCGCTCGCCTTCACCAAGACCTATTCGATGGCGGCCGCCGCGCTTCTTTCCGTAACGATCGTTCCCATCTGGATGGGGTTCTTCATCCGGGGGAAGATTCTTCCCGAGGAGAGAAACCCGATCAACCGATTTCTCATCCGGCTCTATCATCCGCTGCTCGATTGGGCGCTCAAGTACAAGAAGACGGTGATCGTCGGTTCGATCGTCCTGATGGCGGTTACCATCTGGCCCGTCATGAAGATCGGGTCGGAGTTCATGCCCCCGCTCTACGAAGGGGACCTGCTGTACATGCCGACCACCTTTCCGGGGATTTCGATCACCAAGGCGAAGGAGGTGCTCCAGCAGACCGACCGGATCATCCGTACCTTCCCCGAGGTGCGCCATGTCTTCGGGAAGATCGGGCGGGCGGAGACAGCCACCGATCCGGCCCCCCTGTCCATGCTCGAAACGACGATCACCCTGAAGCCGGAGGAGGAGTGGCGTCCCGGGATGACCCACGAGAAGCTGGTGGAGGAGCTGAACGCCGCCATCCAGTTCCCGGGACTGACCAACGCCTGGACGATGCCGATCAAGACCCGGATCGACATGCTGGCCACGGGGATCAAGACTCCGGTGGGGATCAAGGTGCTGGGGGACGACCTGGACACCCTCGCCAGGATCGGGGAGGAGATCGAGTCCGCGGTATCCGGAGTGCCCGGGACGCTGTCGGCCTTCGCCGAGAGGGTCACCGGGGGGAACTACTTCGACTACGAGATCCGCCGGAAGGAGGCGGCCCGCTACGGTCTCACCGTGTCCGATGTCCAGGACGTGATCATGTCCGCCCTCGGCGGGATGAACGTCACCCAGACGGTGGAGGGGCTGGAGAGGTACCCAGTGAATGTCCGCTACCCGGAGGAGCTCCGCGACAGCGTAGAGTCGATGAGGCGGGTGCTCGTGCCGACGCCCGGGGGCGCCCAGGTCCCTCTGGGGCAGCTGGCGGAGATCTCCATCCACAAGGGGCCGGCGAGCATCAAGAGCGAGAACTCCCGCCAGACGGTGTGGGTCTACGTGGACATCCGGGGAATCGACGTGGGGACCTACGTGAAAAGGGCCCAGGAAGCGGTACGGAAGGCCGTCAAGCTTCCCGCAGGGTACAGCCTGGTGTGGAGCGGCCAGTTCGAGTACATGCAGCGGGCGGAGAAGAGGATGATGATCGTCATCCCGCTGACCCTGTTCATCGTCTTCCTGATCATCTTCCTGAATACGCGGTCGCTGGTCAAAACATCCATCGTGCTCCTGGCGGTCCCCCTGTCGCTGGTGGGAGCGTTCTGGCTCATCTACCTGCTTGAGTACAACATGTCCGTGGCCGTCTGGGTCGGGATGATCGCCCTGGCGGGAATCAGTGCCGAAACGGGCGTCGTGATGCTGCTCTACCTCGATGTGTCGTACGACGCGATGAAGCGGAAAGGGCTCATGAACACGATGGGAGATCTGAAAGAGGCGATCTTCGACGGCGCAGTCAAGCGGATCCGTCCGAAGATCATGACCGCCGCAGTCATCATTGCCGGGCTTCTTCCCATCATGTGGAGCACGGGGACCGGGTCGGACGTGATGAAGAGGATCGCCGCCCCGATGGTCGGAGGAGTGGTGACCTCCGTTCTCATGGAACTCCTTGTCTACCCGGTCATCTATGAGTTCCTGCACATGAAGGGGATGAGCGACACGGACGACCGGACCTCCCTGGCGGCCGGCCCTGCATCGATCCCCGGGGAGGACTCGTAAGGAGAACCGGTCGGATGAATAGGGTATCGATTCGGAATCATCAAACGGAAAGGCCGGGGGACACCGGCCGAATAGGAGGCAGGACCATGAAAAAGGGATTGTTGTTCTCAGTCTGTTTCGTGGCCATGGCTGCGCTGCTCACTGCGGGGGTTTCTGTGGCCGCCGAGAAGGGACACGGCTCGATGCCCGGGATGCACGGAGAGAGCAAGATGGAAGGGCACGGCATGATGAAGATGGGGGATAAGGTCTTCGAGGGGAAGGTCGGTTCTTTCCACGGGGAGGCCCGACTCGTGGACATGAAGGTCCAGATGGAGAAGGCGAAGGCCTCCGGGATGAAGATGGAAGGGATGATGAAGAACACCCACCATCTTTCCCTGATGCTCTCCGATCCCCACACGAAGAAGGCGGTCACCGAGGGGAAGGGCAGCGTCACGGTCACCGGTCCCGACAAGAAAAAGGCAACGACCGACTTCATGGTCATGCAGGGGCACTTCGGGGCCGACGTCGCCATTGACAAGCCGGGACAGTACAATTTCGACGTGGTGATCGAATCCGGAGGAAAGAAAGGTACGGCCTCCTTCGCCCAGGAAATTAAATAGCGGCTGGCCCCCCTTCGGTCTTCGCGAGCGGCGTGAGCTCGAGGGAAGGGCGGCAGATACTTCGATTCCGGGACGGTCGACGTCTTCCCCGGAAGACGTTATCCGTCCTCTTTCCCAACTTCGCGTAGAGCCACTGAAATTTCTCTGTGTTTCCCTGCGGTCGCGTGCGAGGAAGGATCCTTGTCCCAATCATCATGACGCCATGCCGGGTGCAGTAGAGGGCATCCCCGGACGGGAACGGCATCGATGGTCTGGCCGCTTACGCCGTTCTGCCCGATGAGGAGATCCCCCTCGGGAAGACGCTCGTCCGGATCTCGTCCACGGTCGGGGCGGACCTGACCGGAGTGCCCGTCGATTCCGCTGCCGTCGAATTCCACGAGGCGATCGTTACCTGCGACAAGGCGATCGCCTGCGGGTGAAACCCGGATCCCGCCATGATGGGAACCCTCGAGAAGTACCGCGAACCTCACCCCGCCTCCCTGCCCTGACCGGCTGTCCGGAGTCTCTACCCCCGGATCCGTTTCCGGATCGTCTGCCACGTCCCGGTTCCGAGAAAGCTCTCGGGGATATTCTCCGCCATCCTGCCAAACAGCGAATACGGCATCGCGAAGGTCAGCAGGTTCCTTTCCACGTAGGGCCGGGCCGACGGGTCGAACAGTCCCATCACCGCCCTGGGGTCGGGCCGTTCCCCTTCCGCAATCGGCAGGGTGACGATGGCCCCGCAGCCGGAGGAGAACGGGGCAGTCACCGCGTCTTCGTTCCGGTCGAACGAGGCAAGGAAGTGAAGCCCCGCGAGAAGGTCCGGTGACGCGAAGAAGATGACGACTTCCGGATCGTCCGCGAGGTGCGGCATGTCGGCCCGGGTGAACAGGCCGTATCGTTTCGGCGCCGGGCGGGCACACGGGCGAAATATGCGCGCGCCAGATCCGGAGTCTTGAGGTAGCGCTCGCCCTCCATCTTCCCGGCGACCCCGCAGGACAGGAAGTATTCGATTCCCTCCCGCGGCTGGTCGAGGAACCCGAGGTAATACCCCCCTCCTGCGCACCCGTGATGGGACGCGGAGAGCGCCACCGGCCTCCCCTCCGCCCTTGTCTTCGCGAGAAGGGCGAAGACGCAGACCCGGGTAGCCTCCGGGGGAAGGAGCGTCCCCTCCGGCAGGCTGTCCGTGTACCGGAACAGCACCGGGTATTCCGCCATACCGAACGCTTCCATGAACGAGTCGATCTTTGCCTTCATCGCCGCCTCACTTTCCGGTCAACCCCCGCAAAGCCCCCTCGTCCGTCGGTCGCCCCTTCCTCGCGGAGGCGGGTTTCCATCCTTGACCGGCCGGTAAATTGCGGGAGAATGATACCATGGATCCCGCGATATCCGAGGTGCTGCGGAAGTTGCCCCTGTTCGCCAACCTCCCTCCGGAAGACCTCGCACGCATAATCGGCATATCGACCTTGCGCCATTACGCAAAGCGGGAGACCGTTTTCCGGGAGGGAGACCGCGCGGACGGTTTCTTCGTGGCCGTTTCGGGAAGCGTCAAGGTCTTCAAGATCTCCGAGGACGGGAAGGAGCAGGTCCTCCACATTCTCGAGGCGGGCCAGTCCTTCGCGGAGGCGACCATCTTCGAGGGAGGGGGCTTCCCCGCGAATGCCGATGCGCTCTGCCAAAGCGATCTCGTGTTCCTTCCGAAGCGTCCGTTCATCGAACTTCTCGAGAAAAACCCGGGGATGGCCCTCCGCCTGCTCGCATCCCTGTCCAGGTGGCTGAAAAGGATGACGGACCTCGTGGAGAACCTCGCGCTCCGGGATGTGGAGGCCCGCCTGGTGTTTTTCTTGGCCGAGGAGATGAAGAACCGGGGGTTCAAGCTCCGGGACGGGGCGGTGTACGAGATTCCCGTCAGCAAGAACGTGCTGGCATCCCGCCTGGGAACCGTTCCGGAGACGTTCTCCCGCACGCTCAAAAAACTGCAGGAGGAAGGAAAGATCCGGGTCAAGGGAAACCAGATCCGGATCCTCAAGGCGCAATCCCTTTTTGGCGCGCTGGCGCGATGAATGTTTGGGGGGCGGTATTGATCCGCGTCATTTACCGTTCTTTGTTCCTGCGGTAAACCTCTCAGCGGGACTCACGGGCCCGGTCGTTTCGAACCACCCAACACCTTTAGGAGGGATGCATGATGAGACGGTGGGTATGGGCAGCGACGGCGTTGGGAATCATCGCATTATCCGCGGGGACCGTTTTCGCGGCAACGGCGCAGATGGAGGTCGCGATACCCGGGGGGAGCAAGGTGTGCGTCGACTGCCACCGAAAGGAGAAGGTGGCGGCCACGGCGATCGAGGAGTGGAAGAACAGCACCCATGCCAGGGAAGGCGTGGGCTGCCTCGACTGCCACGAGGCGAGGAAGGAGGACAAGGACGCGTTCGACCACTACGGAAAGCTGGTCGCCACGATCGTGACGCCTTCCGACTGCGCGCAGTGCCACGAGAAGGAGTCGAAGCAGTTCCAGGGAAGTCATCACGCGAAGGCCGGGGACATCCTGGGAAGCCTCGACAACTTCCTGGGAGAGGTGGTCGAGGGGCCGCCGGCGGCGATCTCCGGTTGCAAGCAGTGCCACGGAAGCATCGTGAAGATCCTCCCGAACGGGAAGGTGGACCCGACCACCTGGCCCAACACCGGCATCGGCCGGATCAACCCGGACGGGTCGAAGGGGTCGTGCACCGCGTGCCACTCCCGCCACCTGTTCAGCGCGAAGGTGGCCCGCTCCCCCGAGTCTTGCGGGAAGTGCCACCTGGGGCCCGACCACCCGCAGAAGGAGATCTACGACGAGTCCAAGCACGGGATCGCCTTTTACGCGAACCGGGACCGGATGAACCTCGACTCCCGATCATGGGTCCTCGGAAAGGACTACACGGCCGCGCCTACCTGCGCCACCTGTCACTTGAGTGCGACTGTCGACCTCCCCGTCACCCACGACCCGGGAGAAAGAATCTCCTGGACGCTCCGGCCGGCGATCTCGAAGAAGCTCGAGAACTGGGAAACGAAGCGGGACACGATGAAGACCGTATGCGTCAATTGCCACAACCGGAAGTTCTCGGACGCCTTCTTCACCCAGTACGACATCACGGTCGAGCTCTACAATGAGAAATTCGCCAAGCCGGGAGCGGAGCTGATGAAGAAGCTTCGCGACGCGGGGAAGCTCACGCCGACCCAGTTCGACGAAAAGATCGAATGGACCTGGTTCCTCCTGTGGCATCACGAGGGTCGGAGGGCTCGGCACGGGGCGTCGATGATGGCTCCCGACTACACGCAGTGGCACGGGTTCTTCGAGGTTGCGGAGCGGTTCTACATGGAGCTTCTCCCCGAGGCCGAGGAGGTTCTCCCCGGCTCGACCGCCTTCATCCTCGCCCAGGACCAGCACAAGTGGATGAAGGGGATCAGCAAGGAGGAGCGGGACAATATGCGGAAATTCTACGAGGAGCGGTACGGGAAGTAGCGGGGCAGGGGCGAAACGGGGCGTCCGGTCTGTCGTACCGGGCGCCCTTTTCCTTTCGACGCCGGGACGATACAATGGCAAATCGTCGCATCGGAACCGGTTTCGGAGGAAGATTATTCCCATGCATCCGGGAACAACATGTACACGCGGCAGATAGCATGAGTCATCTGACGGGGAAACCGGCCATACCGTTCGACCTTCGGGACAGCGGCGGAAAAACCCACCTGCTCGAAGACTACCGGGGAAGTTGGCTGTTGATGGTGTTTCATCGCCATCTCGGCTGACTGCCCTGCCGGGCGCACATCACGCAGTTGCGTGATCATGAGGAGGAATTCGGCATGCGGAACGTGAGGATCGCCGTCGTCACGTTCGAAGCCAGCTTTATCGCGCGCAGTTACGTCGAGGACACCTCGCTTGCCTGGCCCCTTCTCGTGGACGATACCCGCGAAACGTACAGGAACTACGGCATGCTCTCCGCCTCCTTCTGGGATGTCTGGGGTCCGAAAACGTGGTGGGTGTATCTGAAGGAGATCGCCAAGGGCAAGAAGCTGAAAAAATCGGAAGGGGATATCTTCCAGCGGGGAGGAGATGTGCTGATCGATCCGGGCGGGACCGTCCGGCTGCATCATGTCGGCGCCGGGCCGGGTGATCGTCCAACCGTCGAGGCGTTGTTGAAAAAGATAGATTCCGTTTAGGAGCATCCGGCTAGGCATCCCCATCAGGGGTGTGGGCCTCCCGGGTAAGCGAAGGATGGGAGATCCTCTCACCGGTGACCGGACGGTTCGCGGAAATGCGATCCCTCCCACGCGAGGATCGCCTTTTTTCTCGCCGTTCCGAAATGATAATCCCCGAAATCCCCAGTCTTCCGGATGACGCGGTGGCAGGGAATCAGGAACGCCACCGGGTTCCGGGCGGCGGCCGAGCCGACAGCGCGCGCGCTTGCCGGCGCCCCGATCCGGATGGCGACTTGTTCGTAGGAAACCGTGCAGCCGGGAGGGATACGAACGAGCGCCTCCCACACCCTGATCTGAAAGTTCGTTCCCTGCACGATCGCGGAAAACGGGGAACCGTTCTTCCACCGGGAAGGGTCGAAGATCCGGTTTGCCACGCCTCTCGTCCCGGCCTGGCTTTCCCGGAAGGTGGCACGACGCCACCGTTTTTCGAGTTCTTTCCATTCCTCTCTGCCGCGTTCCGCGGAGAGAAACGATACCGCGCAGATCCCCCTGTCCGTGACGGCCACGAGACAGTCGCCGAATGGACTCGGATGGACTCCGAACCGGATTGTGAGACCGGCGCCTTCCTCCTTCAATTCTCCCGGCGTCATGGCGTATACATTGACGACGAGATCGTGCAGGCGCCCGGAGCCTGTCAACCCGGTTTCGTAGGCCGCATCGAGCACGTTCGCCGACTCCCGCAGCAGACGCTTCGCATGGTCCGCGGTGAGAAACTGTAGGAATCGCTTGGGACTGATCCCTGCCCAGCGCGTGAACAGGCGGTGGAAATGGTATTCGCTCAACCCTGCCCGGCGCGCCACCTCCTTGAGGCCCGGCTGCCGGCGGACATTTTCCTCCAGGTAATGAATCGCTTTTTCGATCCGTCTGTATTCGTCCGGCGCCATGATGTCTCTCCCGCAATTCCTGCTTTGACAGACACGATGACACCCGCGGCGGAAGGACTCAACCCGATTCTTGCGGTTTTCGACAAGGAGGGGATGCAGCGGCCCCGATTTCCTCGCATCAACCGCCCCTCCGGTTCTGTTCAGTAGGGAGGGCGTGGTATTCTATTTCTCCATTTTTCGACCCTTGGGGGAGAAGGGGGCTATGCGGTATGGGACATTTTTCGGTGAGCGTGATGGGAAAGGACCGGCCGGGGATCGTCGCGGAGGTCAGCAGGATTCTCTACGAGCTTGGGTGCAATATCGAGGATTCGACCTGTACGATCCTCTGCGGGCAGTTCGCAATGATCCTGGTCGTCTTTCACGAGAAACTGCAGGCGACCGCGGAGATGAACCCCTCCTTTGACGACGTGCGGCAGAAGATGGGGCTGCAGGTCACGATTCACTCGCTCAAGGCGGACGAGGTGGTCCACGACAAGTCGTTCTCCGGGCGCCCTCATATCATCTCCGTGTACGGGGCCGACCGGCCGGGGATCGTATACTCCGTGGCCCGGGAACTCGCCCGGCGGAAGGTGAACATCACCGACCTCACCACGCAGGTCGTCGGGTCGAAGGAGCGCCCCGTCTACGTCATGGTTCTGGAGGTGGACATCCCGGAAGGGGTCGACAGGAAGGAACTGGACGTAGTGTTCGACGGGATCAAGAAGGAACTCGGCGTGTCCATTTCGGTGCGCCCCATAGAGACATTGAAGCTGTAACAGGCGCCCGGCATGGCGATCCTTCCGATCCTGCAATTCCCGGATTCCCGGCTCAAGGAAACGTCCCCCCCCGTGACGGGAGTGACCGCCGATGTCTCCGTGTTCATCGATGACCTTCTGGAGACGATGCGCGCCTCCCCGGGGTGCGTAGGCATCGCCGCGCCGCAGGTCGGGATGGCAAGCCGCATCATCGTGGTCGACGTCTCGGCCCACCGGCGGGGCGGCGAGGAGGAGAATCACGGCCTTCTCGTTCTGGTCAATCCCGGAATCCTCGCCATGGGAGGGAAGCAGCTCGTCCGGGAGGGGTGCATGTCCGTGCCGGACTATACCGCGAACGTGCAGCGCGCCCAGTGGGTTCTGGTGGACGCGCTCGACCGGGAGGGGAAGCAGACCATCCTCGAGGCCATCGGGTTCGAGGCGGTCGCCATACAGCACGAGGTGGACCATCTGGACGGGTACCTGTTTCTCGACCGGGTATCCTCCATCAAGACCGACCTGTTCCGGCGGAAACGCTATCGCTGAATTCCGGTCGGTCCCGCTGCCCCAGGCGTGGCAAAGCGATCGACAAGGAAGCTGCCATGGAAAAAGGGAAATATTGCGTCAATTGCGGGACCTCCATCGATGCCCGGGCGGAGGTCTGCCCCGGTTGCGGCGTTAGACAACCGCCCCTCAGGCGTCCGGGAAAGATCAGCAGGCGGGTCGCCGCCGCGATCTTCGCCATTCTCCTCGGCAGTTTCGGGGTCCACCGGTTCTACCTCGGGCAGGTAGGATGGGGGATCCTGTACGTGCTCTTCTGCTGGACGCTCATTCCCGCGATGGCAGGGCTGATCGAGGGGATCCTGTACCTGACGATGTCCGATGAAGAATTCGAAGCGAAGTACGGACGGTAGGAACCTTCGGGCGATTCTCGGGGCGGGATACGGGAGGAAAGAGGAAATGAAGAAGCGCGCATTGGGAAAGAGCGGACTCGCGGTGTCCGCCCTCGGGCTGGGATGCATGGGGATGTCGGAGTTTTACGGGCCGACCGACGAAAAGGAGGCTATCGCCACCATACACCGGGCGATCGACCTGGGCGTGGACTTCCTCGATACCAGCGATGTTTACGGGCTCGGCCGCAACGAAGACCTCGTTGGGCAAGCGATCCGGGACCGGCGCGACAAGGTTTTCCTCGCGACCAAGTTCGGCATCCTCCGGGGGAGCGACGGATCCTGGCAGGGGGTGAACGGGAAGCCCGGCTACGTCCGGTCCGCCTGCGAGGCAAGCCTGCGCCGCCTGAATGTCGAGACCATCGACCTGTACTACCAGCACCGGGTGGCCCCCGAGGTTCCCATAGAGGAAACAGTGGGTGCCATGGCCGACCTCGTCCGGGAAGGGAAGGTCAGGGTTCTCGGCCTGTCCGAGGCAGCGCCGCAGACGATCCGCCGCGCGATGGCCGTACATGCCATTGCTGCCCTGCAAAGCGAGTACTCCTTCTGGACACGGGACCATGAGGCGGAAGTGATCCCCACCTGCCGGGAACTCGGGATCGGGTTCGTGGCGTACAGTCCTTTGGGAAGGGGGTTCTTCACCGGCCGTATCCGGAGCAAGGCGGACCTGGCCGGGGGGGATTACCGGCACAACTCGCCCCGTTTCCAGGAAGAGAACCTGCCGGGAAATCTGCCTCTCCTGCTGCGCGTCGAGGAGATGGCGGCGCGGAAAGGGTGTACTCCGGCGCAGTTCGCCCTCGCGTGGGTTCTCGCACGGGGAGAGGATTTCATCCCGATCCCAGGGACCAAAAAGCGGGAGCGACTGGAGGAGAATCTGGGTTGCCTAAGCATCGGTCTCACGCCGGAGGAGCTGGCGGAGGTCGCCGCCGCGTTTCCTCCGGGAGCCGCCGCCGGAAAGCGGTATACGGAAGAGGCAATGCGCGCCGTCAACCGGTGAGGAAAGGGGAGAAACAGGGATTTACCTGGCGGCGGCATCGGCCGATCCGGCGGCCGGCTCCTTCTCGCCGTGGACGTGCTTCAGGGCACGGAAGATGCCCTCCCGTTTTTCTTGGCTTCCTCGGCCCTTATTCCGCGCCTCCTGGATCTCCCCCATAAGATCAAAGACATTTCCGAGGGAGACCCCTTCGGGGCCTTCCCGGATCAAAAGGGACTTGTGCCGTTTGAAGATATCCCCGATGTCGGCGCGCATTTTGACCGCTCCCCCCCCGTCCTTTGCGGGAGGAGTGAAAAACCCGCGTCCCGTATCGTCGCCCGCGGTCATCTGCCGTATGGTTTTCCCGGAGATCTCGAGAACCGGGACCGCTTTCGTCCTGTTCCCGGACCAGGAGACTTCGACCCAGGCTCTGCTGCCGTCGTCGCCCGAAAAAATCGGGATGGGGGCCGGCCTGTCTTCGGCCTGCCCAAGAGTGGCGGACAGGCATAGGATCGTCGCGATGCGGATCATCCGTGACGCCGGTCTCCCCGTCAACTTCCCTCCTCCTCCCGTATTCCTCCGTACCGGAAGTCCCTGCAGTAATCGGAGGGAAACAGGAAACGTGCCAGGGGAGGGAAGGCTGCTTTTCGCTACGGGCGCGGGGGTTTGTCCGAACTCCCGAAAACAAAACAAGTTCACATCCGTTATCTGTCGCGAGCCGGCGTTACATTTTCGGCCGTTGTTATCCCCCTTAAGCGCCCGGACGTGCCGGACATGGCAGGCGGAATGCTTCCCTCGCGGCGGGGAAGGCGTACAATAGGATTACGGGCGACAGGCGACACAGAGACCGAAGGACCCTTGCGAGGAAGGAGCGAAAGCGATGATCAAAGTGAAGACGTTTTCGTCCCAGCTGAAGATTTTCCACACCCGCAACGAGCTGCTTGAGCTGGACCAGGCCGTGAACGATTTTGTCGTTTCCCAGGGAATCCGGAAGGTGATTTCGGTGAGTGACGCTATTACCTCCGGCGAGAAAGGGGAGGCGATCGGCGTCATCCGTGTCGTCTGTTACGAGGACCCCGGTGCGGGAACGAGGGAAAAGGTTCTCGGAAAGATGGAGCGGAAGCTCAACGATTGGGGCGAAGAGGTGGAGAAGCTTCGCGGAAAGGCCGACAGGCTCGGGTCGGAGGCGAAGGGAAAATTCCAGGAACAGGCCGAAGATCTGCGCATCAAGCAGGAATCGGCACGGCAGAAACTTCAGGAGTTGAGGAAAGCAGGCGGGGAGGCGTGGGAGGATCTGCAGGCAGGGGCGGAGTCCGCCCTGGACGATCTGAAAAAGACGTTGGAAAAGGCGGTTAAGAAATGGAAAAGGTAAAGGTGGCTTCCGCTGCGGGACGGGGTTTGCGGCTCGTGGGCATCTTTTGTCTGGCCATCGTGCTCGGGCTTTGGGTCTTTCCCACGGCAGCATCATCGGCGGATGTATCCGAACTGGTCGAACGAGCCAACAAGGGGGAGGCCGAGGCCCAGACCGCACTGGCCGGGATGTATCGGAAAGGGGAAGGGGTTTCGAAAAACGACGCGGAAGCGGCAAAGTGGTACCGCAAGGCTGCGGAGCAGGGAGTTCCGGACGCGCAGGTGAATCTCGGACTGATGCAGGCAAACGGGGAGGGGGTCCCGAAAAATTACGGCGAGGCGGTGGAATGGTACCGAAAGGCCGCCGAGCAAGGGGACGCAAAAGCACAAAACGGCCTGGGCGTGATGTACCATAACGGTTTCGGTGTGGATCGAAACGACGGCGAGGCGATGAAGTGGTTTCGTAAAGCGGCGGAGCAGGGGTATTACAAAAATCCTCCCCCCTAGCGTTTGGCCTGCAGGCTTCGCAGGCGAAAGCCTGCCGGACGCATCGCCGGGGAAGAACGGAATCCCCGGCCTCAGGCGATGGCCAGCTTCTCCCTTCGGTGCGTCCGCAGGTAATTCTCCACGTCGCGCAGATGGAAGAGGAGCGTGTTTTCCAGCCAGACCCCGGGGAGTTCCCGGCTTACCGCCAGGGTCTGGACATGCAGTCTGGAAAGGCTTAGCATTTCCGCTACCTCGCCTGCGGACAGCATCTGCATGGCGCCAGGTTCCTGTTCACCGTCCCGTTGCATCGCTTCATGCCCTCCGGGTCATGTAATTCCCCACTAAAACCATATGCAATACCGATGCCAGATGGAAAAGCGGCATAAATCATCATAAAATAAAGAGGTTACTTGAGAATATGGGACTTGCTTGCGGGGAACAGGGAGAATAACGTGGGAAATATATTTGCTATTTTTGATTTTTTTCTGCCTATTACACTCCTCAGGGAGTGCCATTCCACGGCCTGCTGCTTCCCGCCGGGCGCGTAAAACGTTACCATGCCAATATGATTCGCATTACGGAGACAATCCTCCTACCGGAAGGCGAGATAGGGGAGAGATTCATCCGCTCCTCGGGCCCCGGCGGGCAGAATGTCAACAAGGTGGCTACGGCGGTCCAGCTTCGGTTCGACGTCCGCCATTCCCCCTCTCTTCCCGATGCGGTTCGCGAACGTCTGGTCCGGTTGGCGGGAAGGCGAATGACCGGCGAAGGCGTCCTGATTATCGAAGCCCGCCGGTTTCGGACCCGGGAGCGCAACCGGGAGGATGCCAGGGAACGCCTGTCCGGGTTGATCCGCAAGGCTGCCGAGCCCGCCAGGCTCCGCCGGGAAACTCGGCCCACGAGAAAATCAAGGGAACGTAGGCTGGAGTTCAAGCATCAACGAGGCAGGGTCAAACAGTCCCGGAAGAACGTCCCGTCTTCCGAGGCCTGATCCCGAAAACCAGAAGGAGAGACGGTTCCGGCGAATCGTGCCGAAGAACCCGGGGACCCGATTCGCTCCCGGATGAGGAGGAGAATGATGCGGCGGTTTTGTCACATGAGCGTTGTCGCGCTGTTGTTGATGCTTCCTGCGGCGGTCCCGGCGGGGACGTGGGAACTGGATTCCGCACACACGGCGGTCCAATTCAAGGTGCGCCACTTGATGGTTTCCAACGTACGCGGTGACTTTGAGAAGGTATCGGGAAAAATCACCTACGACGGGGACGACATCTCCCGGTCTTCGGCGGAGATCACGATCGACGCGAACTCCATCAACACCCGTGTGGCCAAACGCGACAAGCATTTGAAAAGCCCGGATTTTCTGGATGCGGAGAAGTACCCCCTCCTTGTCTTCCAATCGAAAAAGGTGGAAAAAGCCGGCAAGGGGAAGCTTAAGGTAACGGGAGACCTGACGATCCGCGGTGTGACCAGGGAGGTGGTGCTCGACGTCGAGGGGCCGACTCCTCCCGTCAAGGACCCCCAGGGAAAGATGCACGTCGGAGGAACGGCGTCCACGACGATCAACCGGAAGGATTTCGGACTCACGTGGAACAAGGCGATCGAAGCCGGAGGGGTGGTCGTGGGCAATGAGGTGGAAATCACCATCGACATCGAGATCGTGAAGGAGGGGTGACCGGAAAGCCAGCTCACGGCCATGGGGACGATAGCCTGTGCTACCGGTTCCTTTGGGGAACGAGTAGATCCCCACGATCGTCGGGAAGGAATATAGAGGCGCCCTGACGGGCACGGGGCGCCTCATGATTTTATCCCGTCATGAGGGGAGGTGACGGGGAACGTGGAGGTCACATCTTTTTGTGTTCTTTGTGGACGCCCCACAGCTCTGTTGCCGGGTTCTGCTTCGTATGAACCGCGACTCCGACCGTTCCGTATTCGATCCCTTCGAACAGATCCTTTGCGGATTTGCCCTTCCACGGACCAGCAAGCTTGTCCGAGGTGATGTCACCTTCGGCAAGGGTTCCCGAAAACTCCCCTTCCTTAAGAGATGGTTTCATCTCCGTGGTGGGGTAGAGCCATACGATCACCACCCCGCGGTTTCCGTCCTTATCCACCGCGTGAATGTGCGACATCGTGACGTTTTCGATCTTGTCCAGATGCAATTTGTAATGAATGGACGCGTCTTTCTTTGCCAGCGTAAAGGTCGCTTCGCCCGTGGCGGCGGTTTTCACATCGGGGATGCCCGTAAGCTTTACCTGCACCTTCTCTTCGTCCATCCCAGCCCGGGACATGCCTGCTACGACAAATGCGGATAATGCCAATACCATCAACGGAACCATTAAGGTCTTGCGCATGGCGTGCTCCTTTGTTTTTTTATCTTGGGGTTGTGGAGTGCTCTTTGCAATTGGATGCAAATTTCATCGTTTGGAATTCCCTTTTCGGGTTTTTCCCATTTCCTTGCCCCCCGAGGGTTAAAGGGCGGTCTCTCGACGCGATGGGATGGTGTGCAACCCGAAACCCACGCGCACGCCGAACGTCGAGGTGGAAGGGGAGGAGGAAGGATGGAGCCCGAAAGTCCCAACACTTTCTCTACTGCAACAGAAAAGGGGCTACGGTTTAGCCCATAACCCCTTGGTTTCACTGGTGGCCCCTCGCAGAATTGAACTGCGGACACGAGGATTTTCAGTCCTCTGCTCTACCATCTGAGCTAAAGGGCCACGTTCGGGAACGAACAATTGTAATGATACCGGACAGACCCTGTCAAGCGCCGGTCGCCGAGTTTTCATGGACGACGATCGTCCTGCACACCTTGTCGTGCAGCCCCTGCTTGCGCGTGTCGAAGGCGGCCCATACGTAACCGATGTTGAGCGTCAGGTCGCACAGGAAATATCCGAGCCAACGCAGGAGCGCCTTGCGGTAGTCGAGGGAAGACCCGTCCTCATTGAGCACCTTTATCCGGAGGGCCATTTTGCCGAAGGTCTGGCCGTAGGCCCCGTGGAGGTATACGTAGTAGAAGACCGGGAAGAGGAGGAAAAAGACGCCTCGGGTAAGGTTTTCCACCGAGAGCTGGTCGAACCCGATCCCGTTGTCGAGTCCGGTCGGGGCCCACAGGCCCGCGTCCGCCCCCATCCGGTCCCCCAGGATGAAAAGGTTGAACGCGGCGAGGAGAAGGATGAGGTCGATGACGCGCGCGACCAGGCGGATCCAGAAGCCCGCGTAATGGTGTTCTTCCCTCATCGTGAGCAAGCCCGTCATAGGTTCCCGAAATGATACATTACCATGCTCACCGCGGCGATGGCGGCGGTCTCCACCCGCAGGATCCTTTGTCCCAGCCCCGCGCGGGCAAACCCCGCCCGCTCCGCCTCCTGTACTTCGTCTTCCGAGAATCCCCCCTCGGGACCGATGAGAAGCGCCACACGTTTCGCCTCCCCCATGTCGGACAGGATTTTCTTCAGCCCGAACCGCCCCTCTCCCTCGTAGAAGACGATTCGTCCGTCCGCCGCGGCTCCGAAAGCCAGCGCATCGTGGTAGGAGAGAAGTCCCGGGATCTCCGGCACCCGGGCGGAGCCGCACTGCTTGGCGGCCGCGAGTGCCACCCGCTCCCAGCGCGCGAGTCTCCTGTGCGCGTCCTGCGCGTCGAGCCGGGGAATCGTCCGGGACGACCGAAACGGCGCCACCCGAAAACAGCCGAGCTCGGTCGCCTTTTCGAGGATGAAATCCATCTTGTCGGCCTTGGGCAGCCCGACGAGAAGGGTGACGGCGACCTCCGGGGGAGGTTCCGGCGACCACGATTCGAGCACTTCGGCGCGGAGCGACCGCGACGTCGCCTCGAGGATCCGCATCCGGTACCTCTTTCCCTCCTCGTCGAAGGCGAAGAACGAGTCGCCAGGGGCCAGGCGGAGCGACCGGAGCATATGCCCCGCCTCCGTGCCGGAGAGAACGGCCGTGTCCCCCTGGACCTTCGCGCGGTTGACGAAAAACGTGGGCATCCTACGCGCTCGCCCTTTTTCGCCGGAAGAGGAGGGCGGCCCACTGGCCCTCCTCCTGTTTCTCCACAAGCTGGCATCCGATGGCTTCATACTCCTTTGCCACCGAGTCGCTCTTCTCCGAAAGAATCCCGGAGAGGACCAGTTTCCCACTGGGCTCCAGCCGGGCGGTGATCTCCTGCTTGAGATCGGAGAGGATCTCCGCGAGAACGTTCGCCAGGATGAGGTCGTACCTTCCCTCCACGCATGACAGCGGGGTCGTGGCGGTGTGGAACCGGTCCTCCACGCTGTTGTTCCGGGCGTTTTCCCCGGCGACTTCCACCCCTATCGGGTCGACGTCGATCCCGAGAGTGAACGACGCGCCCAGGCGGGCCGCCGCGATACCGAGGATCCCCGTCCCGGTTCCGATGTCCAGCACCCGGCGGGGCACAGGCGTTGCGTCGAAGGCCTCCTCCAGGAACCGGAGACACATCTGCGTCGTCTCGTGCGTCCCGGTGCCGAATGCCTGGCCGGGATCGATGGTGAGGACGACCTCCTCGGGTGCGGGCGAGTACGGCTCCCACGACGGCTTCACGGTGATCCGCTTCCCGATCCGCACCGGCTTGAAGTGCTCCTTCCACTTTTCCGCCCAGCCGAAGTCCGTAATCTCCGACGCCGAGATGAAGGCCCCCGGCTCCATGCCGAAGGACTCGGCCAGCACGGGGAGGAAGTCGAGGAATTCCCTCTTCACGAAGTGCAGATCCGCCTCCCAGGGGAAGTATGCGGTAAGCCGGGTCACCTCGTCGGGGGGAGGAAGGGGGTCCGCCGGATCCCCGTCCGGGCCGAACAGCTGCTCGTCGTACGCCATTCCCAGCGCACCGTGTTCCGTGAAGAAGTGCGAGAGAGCGTCCACCGCCTCCCGTCGCGTCTCCACGGTGATGGATTTCCAGCGTGTCATTTCCCCGCCTGTTGCGTTCTTTTGGCCGGTTTCCGGACGAAAAAGCGGTACCATGAATATGCTAAGATAACATCTTGCTTCTCCGCCGCGACAGAATAATGGACCGGAACAGAGCAAAACTCCTCCGTATCGCCGGAATGCTTCGTCCCGAGGCGGAAAGGATCCTTCGGGAGATCACCGGATTCGCCGAACTTCCGCTCCGCGAAACGCGCACTTCCGAGGTCCTCTCCACGTTTCTTGCGGATCGCGGGTTCCGGGTCGAACGCGGGATTGCGGGGATGGACACCGCATTCCGGGCGGAGTTTTCCTTCGGCAGGGGGAAGCCGGCGGTGGCGCTATTGTGCGAGATGGACGCACTCCCCGAGCTTGGGCATGCCTGCGGGCACAACCTGGGCGGGGTCGCCTCCGCTTGCGCGGCCGCAGCGGTGGCCCGCTTCGGGGCCGGCGTTTTCCGCGCGGGGAAGATCATCGCCCTGGGGACCCCCGCCGAGGAGACCGGGTATGGAAAGGCCCGGATGGTCGAGGAGAAGGTTTTTGCGGGAATCGACGCGGCGATGATGGTCCACGCCTCTTCCCGGCGCCACGTGGGCAAGGGGTGCCTGGCTCTCCACAAGATCCGGTTCACCTTTCTGGGGAAGGCGTCGCACGCGGCGGCCTACCCGGAGCACGGCGTGAACGCGCTCGACGGGGTTCTCCTCCTTTTCCAGGGGATCGCGGCGCTGCGGCAGCATCTTCCGGACACCGTCCGGATTCACGGGATCGTCACGGAAGGGGGGAAGGCTCCCAACATCGTCCCGGAGCGCGCCCAGGCGTACTTCTACGTCCGGGGGGAGACCGATGCGGAGATGCTCGATGCGGTCCGGAGGGTGAAGCGTTGCGCCCGGGGCGCGGCAAACGCGACGGGATGCCGGCTGCGGATGGAGGAAGGGCCGTACACCCTTTCCGCGATGAAGGTCAACCCCGTGCTCGCCGACTGCTACCGGCGCGCCCTTTCGCGTCTGGGCCTCAAGGAGAGCGGGGCTCCCACC
The DNA here is from genome assembly GCA_049578085.1 of Candidatus Deferrimicrobiaceae bacterium. Classification (GTDB taxonomy): domain Bacteria; phylum Desulfobacterota; class Deferrimicrobia; order Deferrimicrobiales; family Deferrimicrobiaceae; genus CSP1-8. The sequence goes on along the minus strand of JBAULH010000029.1, from coordinate 14,108 downwards.
GACCGGAATCGCGGCTCCTCCGATATCGGAAACGTCTCCCAGGTCGTTCCGGCCCTCCAGCCGAATGTGCCGATCTCGGGCGGAGAACGGGTGGAGATCCACACGCGCGCCTTCGAGGAGGCGACCACGAGTCCGGCCGGAGTGGAAGGGATGATGGAGGGGATCCGGGCGCTGGCGCTTTCCGCCTGCGATCTCTTCGCCGACCCTGGCCTCTTCCGGCAGGCGTGGAAGGCATTCCGTGCTCACGGCGGCCCTCTTGTGGAAAAATAGGTCAGGCAAGCACGACGATCGTCGCCCCGTCGCCCCCCTGCTCCCTCGGCGCAGAGAAGAACCGCTTGGCGTACGGGGAGGTTTTCAAATGGCGTCGAACCCCCGTTTTGAGCGCCCCGGTTCCGTGCCCGTGAATGAGGAAGGCGTGTGAGGCCTGCGCGAGGGAAAGCCGGTCGAGGAAGACCTCCACCTCGGGGAGGGCGTCGTCCACGTACATGCCCCGCAGATCGAGCGTATTCTCGGGGGTCTGGAGGAAGGCCGCATCCGCGGACTCTCCGGTGTGGCGTGCGGCGCCGGTAGCCGACGACCCGGCGGGACGCCGGTCCAATGCGAAGACCCGGACCTGCTCCCTCGACACCCGCGTTTTCATCCCCCCCACGCGCACCTCTACCTCGTTGTCTTCCGGCCCCGCCGGGGCGCTCACTTCCCCTTCCTTGTAGAGGGGAGACAGGAATACCTTCTGTCCCGGGTAGAGGACGGCCCCCGGCTGCACGGGAGCGGTCCTGCTCATCATCGTCCGCACCGCGGGATCCTCTTCCGCCGTCCTGGCCTTTTCCTTCCACTCGCGCAGCACCGACGACGCCTTCCGGACCGTCTCGATCTTCCTTTCCTTGCGCAGACCCTCCGTGACCGCCCGCAGCTCGACTTCCGCCTTCCGGATCTCCTCGCGGATTCTCTGGCGCCCCTTCTCCAGCGTCTTTGACTCCTCCTCCCGCGCACGGTCCCGCAGGGAACGAAGGAGTCCCCTTTCCTCTTCCGCCTCGCGGCGCTTCACGGCAAGTTCCGCGGCCTCGGCAGCGAGTCGTTCCCTCTCCCGTTCCAGACGCGCGAGGACCTCGTCGAGCTTCTGTTCCTCTCCTGTGAGGTACCGTTTCGCCCGGGAGAGAACTTCCTCGGGGAACCCCAGCGACCGGGCGATTTCCATCGCCATGCTCCTTCCCGGGACGCCGAGCCGGAGCCTGTATGTGGGGCGAAGCGCCTCCGGATCGAACTCCATCGAGCCGTTTTCGAAGCGCCGGTCCCCGAAGGCGATACCCTTCAGCTCCTCGAAGTGGGTTGTGGCCAGAACGCGGACCTCACGGTCCGCGAGCACCTCCAGAAATCCCCGGGCGATGGCCGCTCCTTCCCTCGGGTCGGTCCCCGATACGACCTCGTCCAGCAGAACCAGGGACCCCCGGTCCGCCCCCGCGAGGATCTCGTTCAGCCGCCGCACGTGGGCGGAGTAGGTGGAAAGGTCCTGCTCGACGCTTTGTTCGTCCCCCACGGCGGCGAATACCTGCGGGAAGGTCGAAACCGTCGAGTCGCCGGAGGCGGGGATCGACAGTCCCGCCATCGCCATGAGCGTCAACAGTCCCATCGTCTTGAGCGCGACGGACTTCCCCCCGGCGTTGGGCCCCGTGAGGATCAGGCAGCGGTAGGGACGGCCGAGCGAAAGGTCGTTGGGGACGATTTCTTTGCGGGCCAGGACCATCAGGGGATGACGCGCGGAGAGGAGGCTCACCTCGCCGGATGCGTTCACGGTGGGCTCCGCGGCGGAAAGTTCCTCCGCGAGGAGGCACCGTGCCTGGAGAAAGTCCATGTAGGAAAGTATCGTGCGGCATTGCCTAAGCTCTTCGGAGCGGCGGCCGACCTTGCCGCTCAGCTCGGCCAGGATCCGGGCGATCTCCCGCTCCACTTCGATCTCGGCCATCTTGATTTCGTTGTTCAGATAGACGAGCTCCTCCGGCTCGAAGAAGACGGTCTGACCGCTCTGCGACGTGTCGTGCACGATGCCGGGGAAAAGTCCCTTCGCGGCGACCTTGAAGGGGATCACGAGCCGTCCCGAGCGAAGGGTGGCATACGCCTCCTGGATGTGGCGGCCAAACCGCGGCGACCCGATGATCTCCTCGGCCGTCTTCTGGAGGCGGTTTCTCAGCTGCTGCAGCTGGCGGCGCAAGGCCCCCAGGGACGGGGACGCGCGGTCGAGGACATTCCCGGAAATGTCGATTTTGAAATCGATCTCGTCGGCCAGGTCGCGCAAGGGAGGAATCCCCTTGCCATGGTGCGCAAGGCGCGGGTACTTTCCGCGACGGTCCTCGAAGAACCTTCGGATACGCTCCCCGGTCCCGGCCGTCTGCCCGACGAGGAGCAGTTCAAAGGGCGAGAGCGTCGCCCCCTTTTCCGCCTTCTCCACCGGTGGGAGGATCTCCTTGAGTCCCTCAAGGGGCAACGGTCCCGCATCCATTAGCATCCGGCGGCCGTCCCGGTTCTCCTCGAGGGAGATCCGGATGGCGTCGAGGTCCGTCCCGGGCGAAAGGCCGGCGCACCGGTCTCTTCCCGGGTCGGAGGAGGCGTGCTGGCAGAGCCGGGCCACGACTTTTCTCCACTCGAGGGCTTCGAGCGTTATGTCCCAGGGTGTTGCGGGCAAAATCGGGGTTCCTCCAATAAACCGGCTGTTTCCCATCCATTATATCGGGAACGTGATACCCTTTACCGCTGATTTCCCCGCTTCCCGCTGTTGTTTGTCCCGGGGTTCGTCATATGATGAAACGGTTGCACGTTTCCGTGGGGGGAAGGATGCGCAGGATCCTGCCCAGGCCGCTTCGAAAAGGGGATGTGATCGCGATCGTCGCCCCCGGAGGCCCCGTGGACCGGGGAAGGCTCGCCCGGGGGCTTGCCCGTCTCTCGGCCGCAGGATTTATTCCCGAGACCGCGGCGGGGCTGCTTCACAGGGAGGGGTACCTGGCCGGGGACGACAGGCACCGGGCCGCGCAGATGGAGTGGGCGCTCACCCTCCCGGAGGCGCGGGCCGTCATGGCGGCACGAGGGGGGTACGGCACGACCCGGCTCCTGCCGCTCCTCGACTGGAGGCGGGTAGCGGCGCATCCAAGGCTCCTGATCGGGTACAGCGACATCACGGCGTTCCTGGCGTACGTCTCCACCCGGCTTCGCTTACCCGCCATCCACGGCCCGATGGCGGCGACGGCCGACCTGGCATCCAGGCCAGACCGGAACGCGTTCGAGGCATTTGTCCGGCTCGTGGGGGGACACATAAGCCCGAGGGAGCCCTGGGGTCTGCCGTGCGAGAGGTTGCGCGGCGGCGCCGCGGAGGGGGTTCTCACCGGCGGGTGTCTCTCCGTGCTCACCGCACTCCTCGGAACGCCGTATGAGCCCGATTTCCGCGGGGCGCTCCTGTTTCTGGAGGACGTCCGCGAGCCGTCCTACCGGATCGACCGGATGCTCACGCAGTGGATCCAGTCCGGCCGGCTGCGGAAGATCGGCGGCATCGTGGCGGCGAAGATCACCCCGGTGAAACACGAGGAGGAGGAGGAGATCCGGAAGGTCTTCGCATCCGCCGGCAAACGTCTGTCCGTCCCCGTCTGGTACGGGTTCCCCGCCGGCCACACCCGTCCGAATTACCCCCTGCCGTTCGGCGTTCGTGCGAGGATCGACGCGCGCGGGCGGCTGTTCCTGCTCGAGTCCCCGGTGGCGGCGACGTGACCCGGGAGATCCGGGGCGACACGGAACGTTTCCGCGACGCGCTTGCGCTGCTCCGGCGCGGCGCCGGGGAGAGGGCGTACCAGGCCGCCGTTCTTCTGGCGGCCCGGGGAGAGGAGATACTTTTCCACGGTTCGGCGGGGGAGGCCAGCCTCTCCTCGATTTTCGACATCGCCTCCGTGACCAAGCCGTTGGTCGCCTCGCTGTTCTACCTCCTCGTCCAGCAGGGGTCCCTGTCGCCGGGCGGGAAGGTCTCCGAGATCCTCCCGGTGCGCTCACCCGACCCGGGGTTTCCGGAGATCACGTTCCACCACCTTCTGTCCCACACCTCCGGCCTGCCGGCGTACCGCCCGTTCTACCGCGAATTGCGGGAAACCGAGGAGAAGGAAGGAAGAAGAATGTGGGGGACGGCGGAGGGGCACGACCGGATCGTGGCTGCCGTCCTGTCCCTTCCCCTGGAGTCCCCGCCGGGGACCGCATGCGTGTACAGCGACCTCGATTTTCTCCTCCTGGGGCGGGTGATCGAGGCGGCGTCGTTCACGACGCTCGACCGCCTGCTTCGGCGGGAGCTTGCCGCCCCTCTGGGGATGCACGATACAGGCTACCTGCCTCTCCTTACGATGAGCGAATGCGAGACGGGGAGACTGATGTCGACCGGGCATTCGAAGGAGCGGGGCAGGGAGAAAGTAGGGGAAGTCGACGACGAGAACGCGGCGGCGATGGGGGGGGTGGCGGGACACGCGGGGGTGTTTTCCACCACGCACGATCTATTTCTTTTCGCACGGGAAATCCTCCGGGCACGTCGGGGGGAGGGGAGGGTGCTCACCCGGCGGTCGGTGGGAGAGATGACGGCGAAAGTCGTAATCCCCCCGGAATGCTCCTATACCCCGGGATGGGATACCCCGACTTCCGGGAAGGAGGGCGGGTCACAGGCCGGTCGTCATTTCCCGGGAGATTCGATCGGCCACCTGGGATACGCGGGATGCTCCCTCTGGATCGACCTGTCCCGGGAGATCACGGTGGCGTTTCTGACCAACCGGGTGTATTACGGCCAGGATAACCCGCGGCTGAAAACGCTTAGGCCGGCGATCCACGACGCGGTCATGGAGGCGATGCAATAAAGATGACGAGCGTTCATCTGATCGCGGTGTGCGGCGTGGGGATGGCGTCGCTTGCCGGGATGCTGAAGGAAAAGGGGTTCCGCGTGACCGGATCCGATGCAAACGTATATCCTCCCATGAGCACGCAGCTTTCGGCGCTCGGCATCCCGCTCCGCACGCCGTACGCGCCCGGTAACATCCCGGAGGATGCCGATCTCGTCGTCGTGGGAAACGCCGTCACGCGGGACAACCCGGAGGCCTGGGAAGCGGCCCGCCGGGGACTTCCCACGCTCTCGATGCCGCAGGCGGTAGCCGACCTCTTCCTTGAGGGAAAAGAGTCGATCGTGGTGGCGGGGACCCACGGAAAGACGACCACCACGTCGCTTCTTGCCTGGTCCCTCTTCGCCCTGGGGGCGGACCCCTCTTTCCTGGTGGGCGGAGTTCCGAGGAATTTCCCGGTGAGCTACCGGGTGGGCGGGGGTCCTCTTTTCGTGATCGAGGGGGACGAATACGACACGGCGTACTTCGACAAGGGTCCGAAGTTCCTCCACTACCGCCCCCGCATCGGTTTGCTCACCAGCATCGAGTTCGACCACGCCGACATCTACCGGGACCTCGCCCACCTCAAGGAGTCGTTCCGGAAGCTGGTCGGAATCATCCCGCCGGACGGGCTTCTGATCGCCTGCGCCGACTACCCGGACGTGGTCGAGATCGCGGGAGAGGCGCGGTGCCCGGTCTGGTTTTACGGTGCCTCGCCCGGTCCCGCGATGCCCAGGGAGATGACGTGGCGGGTAAGCCTCCTGTCGGATGAGGGGGAGTTCTCCCGGTTCCGCCTGGCGCGGGGGGAGGACGTGCACGAATTCCGGCAGCGGCTCCCGGGCAGGCACAACGCGGGCAACGCGGCGGCCGCGGCCCTGGCTCTTTTTCGCCTGGGATATCCGGCGGACCGAATTGCGGAGACGTTCGCGGGGTTTACCGGGGTGCGGCGGCGGCAGGAGACGGTGGGAGAGTTCGGCGGGGTCCTCGTGGTCGACGATTTCGCCCACCATCCGACGGCCGTCCGCGAGACGATCCGGGCAATCCGGTCGAGGCACCCGGGCCGTCCAGTGACCGCGGTGTTCGAGCCCCGATCCAACACGAGCCGGAGGAGGATCTTCCAGCGGGAGTTCACCGAATCGCTCTCCACGGCCGACGCGGTGATACTCGCCGGCGTGTTCGGGGCGGAGCGGTTCCCTCCCGAGGACCGGCTGAACCCGGGGGAGGTGGTCGCCGACCTCCGGGCAGCGGGCCGGGAGGCGTTTTTCATCGAAGAGGTCGACCGGATCGTGGATCACCTGTCCGCGGATGCGCGCCCCGGAGACCTGATCCTCATCATGTCGAACGGCGGCTTCGGTGGCATCCAGGGGAAACTCGCAAGGGCGCTTGCCGGGCGCGCGGGAGTCCGTCCGCCCTCCGGGAAATCTCCCTGACCCTTTCCCTCTTCCGTCCCCTCCAAAGGAGGGCGCGGGATCGGCTCCGCTTCCTCGGAAGAGCCCTCATGACATTTTCCTCCCGGCGCTCGTTTTCTCGCTATTTTCCCCTTTGACTCCCCGGCGTGCGGTCTGGTACATTTGGCCGATACCAAAGGAGGGGAGATGGGGAAACTCGCCGCACGGTTGCGCGTATCTTTCGCCATTGCGGTCCTGCTGGCAGTTTCTTCGGCTGCAACGGCTGCGGACTATCCCCGGCGCATCGCCATCGCCCCGTTTTCCATCCTGGGACCTGCGGTAGAAATCCGTCAGACGGTCGATATCCTTCCCCGGCTCGTGTCTTCGCGCCTGATGGCGATGGCGGGCGCCGAGGTGCTGCTGATCCCCTCCGGAAATGCCTCTCCCGAGAATGCCGCGAAGGAAGCCGGACTGCCTCTTCTCCTCAAGGGGTCGGTCGCGAAGCTCGGTGCGGGGTACAGCATCGACGTTACCGTAAAAGACCTCGCCACGGGACAGCCGGCCGGCGCATTCTTTACCGCGGCTGCCACCGAGGACGAGATCATCCCGCGACTGGGCGACCTCGCCGCGGACATCTCGGAGAAGTTGTTCGGGGTCAAGGCGGCGGTGAGGGTCTATCCGACGCCCCCGTCGGCTCCCCCTCTGGTTTCCCCTCCCGCGGTTCCGGCCCCGGCCGTGCCCGCGGGGACGCAGGCGGCGGTTTTGCCCCCCCCGCAGGCACCCGCTTCCCCTCCGCCGGCCGCTGCCTTGCCCGCTTCGGTGAAGGCCTGGGAACCTTCCGTCATGGAGAAGGTCGCGGAATCCGGCAGGATCACGGACGAGCTGCACGGGGTCGTGTCGGGAGACATGGATTCCGAGGGGAACGGCGAGGTGATCGCCTACGGCAGGAAAGGAATCTACCTGTACCGGGTGAGCGGGAAGGAGATCCTTGCCGGTGGCCGGATCACGGAAGGGATACCGGGCCAGATCCTGAACCTCGAGGCGGTCGACCTCGACGGGGACGGGGCGAAGGAAATCGTGGTGACCGGTATCGACGGGGAGAACCTCCGGTCGCAGGTACTTAAGAAAAAAGGGGAAACATACGGGAAGATCGCCGACCGCCTCCCCTACTTCCTCGTTCTCCTCCCGGACTGGAAGGGGAAGGAGGTTGTGGCGGGCCAGCAGCAGGGTGACGATTTCCCTTTCCACGGCAGGCTGTACGCTATGATCTGGGACGGGAAGACCCTCCGGATGGGGGAGGCGCTTCCGGCCGACACGTTGCGTGCGCCTCTTTCCTCCGGAATCCTGGGCCTTTCCTCGGCGAAGGTCGGGGAAGAGTGGAAATGGATCTACATGGACAAGAACGACAATCTGCGGTTGCTTGCCGCGAACGGTGAGACCGAATACAAGACCGGGGCGGACTACGGATGGTCGGGGGATTCCTTCGAGTGGGGGATCTATCTGCCGCGCCAGGGAAAAACCAAGTATTACATCAGAAAGGCGGCACGGGTATCCCAGGGGCCGGACGGGAAACTGCTGGTCCTGGTCCCGATGGCGGAAGAAGGTTTGGTCAACCTGGAATTTTCCAGTAAAACCACCCGCCTCGTTCTTCTGCAATGGGACGGGGGGGAATTGATCGAGAAAGCCGGAACCCGGAAGGGGGATCGCGTCTACTCCGCGGCGGATTTCCTTTCCCCGTCCAACCTTAAAGGGGGGGGAATGGCGATCGCCTCGGTCATCGAGCAGCCGGACGGCGTGATAAAGGGCGGGATCAGCCGCCTGGTACTGTTCCGGATCCGGTAGAATCCAGGGCCAGGATTTTCCTTTATTAGCGAAAACGGTTGACAAGCAAGGAGATGGATGGTATTCAGGTCGAAAAAAAACACGGTTTTTTTTTGCACCACGGGTGTTTCCTGCCTGGGGGTGAGGGGAAGTACGAACCGAAAAAAGGGAGGAGGTGATGGCCGGAGGGAGAGGAGGAAGGAAGATCGTATAGGCAAAGACTATCCAGGGGAAGACAGGCTCGTATCTCTTCAAGGAGGGGAATGATGAGGAAAAGTGTTGTTGTTTTACTTGCCGCGATCCTGGTGGCGGCGTTCGCCCTGCCGGCGATGGCGGACATTTCGTTCTTCGGAACGGCCAAGGTCAAGCCCACCTACTACCACAACTTCGATTTCGACGACAATACACCCGATGCCCCGGTCATAAACGAGGGCGGCTGGGCGGCCGGCGAGCACATCCGCTCCGAACTTCGCCTGGGATGGAAGGCGGGCGGCGACAACTGGAAGATCATGATGATCGCCGAGACGGACCTCATCATGGAAAAGGACACGGTGGACCGTTCCTTTTACACCAGTGCTACAAAGGGTGATCCTGCGGGACCCAACGCCGGCGGGGAGTTCGGGATCGAGCGGTTCGAGGCGAACTACACGTTTGCGCCCGCGCTCGTCCTGTCTACGGGATGGAACATCCGCGCCGCCGACATCAGAACGGGCGGTCTTCTGTTCGGCGACGACCACCCGTTTCTCGAAATCGGCGGGAAGGTCGCCGAGAATCTAAGTTACACGCTCACCTACATCCCCATCAATAACCGCCAACTGACAGCAGGCGTAGGTCCCATCCATGACGACTGGCGGGTGTACATGCTGAAACTCAACGCCAACGTAGGCGCGGGTGACGTCAAGGCCACCCTGAGCCCGATGGTGCTCTACAGCGACAACCGGCTAAGGAATGCGGGAATCTACTACTACGGCATCGAAGCAATGGGGCAGATCGGGATCTTCAAGCCCTCCTTCGAGTTCGTCTATGCCGACGGGAAATTCCGGAACACCTCGCTGGACATCAAATCGTACGCGGCGTTCGCCGGCGTCGAGGCCGTGATCAGCAAGGCCTTCACCCCCTATGTCGCGTTCCGTTATGGCAGGGGGGACGACGACGCGACCGACAGCGATGTGGAGGGCTTCGTCGGGATCACCGACATCGGCCGGTTCACACCGCTCATGGGGATGGACGGAAACATTCTCGGCGAGAGTATGGGTAACCCGTACGGGAATACGCTTTATTCCTACGCCCCGGAGAGGAAGTTTGCGACCAACCGCTACGGGGGGATCAGCGACGGCGGCTCCGGGGACAACCCCGGGCATAAGATCGTTGCCTTTGGGGCAAAGGGCGCCATTTCCGAGCCTCTTTCGTACAAGGCACAAGTCTTCCTGATCTGGTACGACAAGGTCGGGAACATTCCTGTCGGTGCGGGAAAAACCGTGTCGAAGGTGGACAAATACGCCGGCACCACCTTCGACGTGCAGGCGAAGTACGCGTTTTCCAAGAACTTTGCCACCGATCTCATCTACTCGGTCTTCGTCCCCGGAGACGGGATCAAGGACCAGCTGTCCACCGCGGCCGACGAAACGTTTGCCCAGACCGTACAGCTCACTCTCGCCTGGACCTACTAGGCGAAAGAATAGCCGGGGGAACGATAGCCGGGGCCTTGCAAGAGGCCCCGGCTTCATTTTTCTTGAACGGGGGATCGATCTCCGCGTTTTCGAACGGTCAGCGCTTCAGCCAGAACGGGTTCCTCGCAACGGCGGCTCCCCCGCCCTCTTCGCCCGCCGGCAAGGACGCCCCTGCCGAGACCAGATAAATGGGCTCCTTCACGTCCAGGTAATTGTCATAAGGCGTCGCATCCAGGCGTAAGGGCACTTCTCCCCGGATGCGGTACTTCCCCGGCGCCATCCCCTTCGTATCCCAAAGGAACGCCTCCCGGTAGACCTCCCCCAGGCGGGCACCGAATTCGTAGGTGAACGGTATGCCGGCGATCACCTTGCCGTTGGCACGCACCTGCGCCCGGGTTGTGTCGTAGTAATCGTTCGAAATGTCACCCCAATATTCCCATTCCATCTCGATCCGGACAATGTCCCCGACGTGCGCGCGGACCGGGGTGACCGTCACCTTCCGCACGACCAGGTCGACGTGGGCCCCCTCATGGACTCCCTCCGATCCGTACAGCATGCCCGGGCCAGCCAGGGGAGCAAACCCCATGAGAAGGAACAAGAAAACGGAAAGGACCATGCATGTAATTGTCCAGCTGCGCATCGCCCGTTCCCCCTTATCTCCCGGCTAGTACGGGCTCTCCGCGACGGCGGAACCACCGCTTTCTTTGCCGGCCGGAAACGACGCCCCCGCCGGGATCAGAAGAACGGGCTCCTTCACGTCCAGGTAATTGTCATAAGGCGTCTTTTCTATCTTTACGGGCACTTCACCGCGTATGCGGTATGTTCCCGGCGCCACCCCCTTCGTGTCCCACAGGAAGGTCTCTCGGTAGGTCTCCCCCGGGCGCACCCCATTGAAATCGGCGGTGTACGATTTGCTGGCGACCACCTTGCCGTTTGCCCGCACCGCCGCGACGTTCGTGTCGTAGGCATTCTCGGTAATGTCCCCCCAGAAATCCCATTCCATCTCGATCCGGATGACGTCCCCGACGTGCGCGCGGACCGGGGCGACCGTGACCTTCCGCACGACCAGGTCGGGGATCTCCGATCCTCCGTCCCTGTCCTCTCCGTCCGTATCGTTCGAGACGGCCGGCCTGGCGAAGAGCAGGACGAGGAGCAAGGGAACAATAAGATAAAAGATTCCCTTGATTCGGCTACGCATCGATCATCCCTCCCTTCTCACACGGATTGGATGCTTTCCCTTATCCTTCCGTTTTCCATTTGACGGTAATAGCGGTTATCTTGTACATATAGATTCTTTGCGCGGGGAGGAAGCTTCGGCTCCATGTTCGAGGACCTGTCGGAAAAATTCCAGGGCGTGCTGAAAAAGCTGCGCGGGCACGGGCGCATCTCCGAGGGGAACATCGAGGAGGCGCTGCGCGAGGTCCGGCTGGCGCTTCTGGAGGCCGACGTCAACTACAAGGTCGTAAAGGACTTTACCGCCGCCGTTAGGAGCAAGGCCCTGGGGGCCGAGGTCCTGGCCTCCCTCTCTCCCGACCAGCACTTCATCAAGATCGTCCACGACGAGATGGCGAAGATGATGGGAGGGGAGGGGCAGGATCTCGACCTGGCCCGTCGTCCGCCTGTCCCCGTGATGCTCGTGGGGCTTCAGGGGTCCGGCAAGACCACCTCCTGCGGGAAGCTCGCCCTTCACCTCCAGAAGAGGAAGCGGAGACCGTTCCTCGTTCCGGCCGACGTCTACCGGCCGGCGGCGATCGAACAGCTGAAGGTCTTGGGGGCCCAGATCGGCATTCCCGTCTTCGACAGCGACCCGAACGCCGACCCCGTCGACATCTGCCGGCAGGCTGTCCGGCAGGCGGACCTGTCCGGCTACGATACCGTCCTCCTGGACACCGCCGGGAGGCTCCACATCGACGAGGAGCTGATGGAGGAGTTGCGCCGGATCAAGGAGGCGGTCGATCCCGGAGACATCCTGCTGGTGGCCGACGCGATGACCGGTCAGGACGCGGTGAACGTCGCCCGGGCGTTCCACGAGAAGGTGGGGTTGACCGGCGTGATGCTGACCAAGATGGACGGCGACGCCCGGGGGGGCGCGGCGCTCTCCATCCGGGCGGTCACCGGGGCCCCCATCATGTTCGTCGGGGTGGGAGAGAAGCCCGACGCCCTGGAGTCCTTCTTCCCCGACCGCATGGCCTCCCGGATCCTCGGGATGGGGGACATCCTGACCCTTGCGGAAAAGGCGCAGGAGACGATCGACGAGAAGAAGGCGAAGCAACTTGAGCGAAAGATCCGCCGGAGCGAGTTCACCCTCGAGGACTTCCGGGACCAGCTGGTAAGCATAAGGAAGATGGGATCGATCGAAGACCTCCTCGGGATGATCCCGGGGATGGGGGGGAAGATGAAGGAGATCAAGGCGGCCGCCCCGGACGAAAAGGAGCTCGCACGGGTCGTGGCGATTATCGACTCGATGACCCGCGAGGAGCGCGGAAACGCGAAGATCATCAACGGCAGTCGCCGGAAGCGGATCGCCCGGGGGAGCGGAACGACCGTCCAGGATGTGAACCGCCTGCTCAAGAACTTCCAGCAGGCGGAAGGGATGCTCAAGCGCTTCGCGAAGGGCGCGGGGAGAAAAGGCGGGAAAGGACTGCCGTTTTTCTAGGCAGGTCCTTGACAACGGTATTCGGGAGAACGATACGGGAGGTGAGGAAATGGCGGTAAAGATTCGTATGACGCGGACGGGCAGGAAAAAACTGCCTTCGTACCGCATTGTGGTGGCCGATTCCCGGGCGTCCCGGGACGGGCGGTATATCGCGAAGGTGGGAACCTACGACCCGAGGGAGAACCCGCCCCGGTTCCTGGTCGACGAGCAGCTGACGCTCAAGTGGCTGCACCGGGGAGCGCAGCCTACGGAAACGGTGAGGAGCCTGCTCCGGAAGGCAGGGATCTGGAAGAAGTTTCACGAAGAAAAGAAGGAGAAGAAGGCCGTCGCGTAACGGCCCCCGGTAGCGGTGGGAGGGCTGCCTTCGGAGCGCCATCGGCTTAGGGGTTGCGGATGAGGGAGGCCTACTTGGAAGTCGGACGCGTGGCGGGAGCCCACGGGAGGGCGGGGAAGATCCGGGTGAAGGCCTATTCGGGGGACCCGTCCGGGATCCTGCACGCACGGACCTTGCGGTTGTCCGCGGAAGGTCCCGGCAAGGCGAGGCGGATATGCGACTTCGAGGTGAGAACGGCGCAGCCGCAGGGCGGTTTCGCCGTTTTTTCTTTGGGCGGGATCGATTCCCGGGAAGCGGCCGCGGAGTGGTCGGGAGCCTCCGTTTCGGTATCCCGGGCGGAGCTCCCTCCGCCGGAGGAGAACGAGTACTACTGGGTGGACCTGATCGGCTGCGAGGCGGTGAACGCGGTGGGGGACCGGGTCGGGGATATCATTTCCGTGGAGGGGGGGGCGGCACACGACTGGCTCGTCATCCGGCGCGATGACGGGGAGTTCCTCCTTCCGATCGTCTCCTCGTTCCTTCGCGAAGTCGACGTTCCGGGCCGCCGCATCGTGGTGGCCCCTCCGGAAGGGTGGTAAGGTGCGGATCGACATTCTCACGCTTTTCCCCGGGATCTTTTCCGGGCCGCTGGACCACAGCATCCTCGCCCGGGCGAGGGAAGCGGGGCTGCTCCTGGTCGAGACGCACGACCTGCGGGAGTACGCCGGGGGGAAGCATCGGGTGACCGACGAGCCGCCGTACGGGGGGGGCGGCGGGATGGTGATGAAGCCGGAGCCGATCTTCGCGGGGGTGGAGGCGATCCGGAAACGGTTCGGGGAAGGGCTGGCAATCCTCCTGTCACCCCAGGGGGAGGTGCTGACGCACCGCCTGGCGCGTTCCCTGGCGGCGGAGAAACACCTCATCCTTGTTTGCGGCCGTTACGAGGGAGTGGACCAGCGCGTGGCGGACCACCTCGTCGATTTCGAGATCTCCATCGGCGATTACGTGCTGGCCGGGGGGGAGTTGCCCGCCCTCGTGCTGGTCGATGCGGTGGCGCGTTTCGTCCCCGGCGTGATCGGGGACCCGTCGGCTTCCCGACGGGATTCCTTCGAGGAGGGGATCCTCGAGGGGCCGCAGTACACCCGTCCCCGGGAGTTCCGCGGGCTTACGGTCCCCGACGTGCTCCTGTCCGGGAACCACCTCGAGATCGAGAAGTGGCGTCGTGAAGAGGGGATGCGCAGAACCCGGGCGCGGCGCCCGGATCTTCTGAAGAACAAGTTGACACCCGACGGCGGCGTGGAATAGATTACTTAGTGCTGCGCTTCATAATTGCGCCTGCATTCGAGCGCCGCTGCATCCGCCCCGCCTGTGTTG
>JBAULH010000028.1:0-13228 GCA_049578085.1 Candidatus Deferrimicrobiaceae bacterium | reverse complement strand
GTTAAGCGCAGCCGTGCGGGTTCATCGCACGGCGAGCCACGAACGGAACCCCCCTCCGAGGCGGCAGAGCCTCTCCACGTGTCCGCCGCACGGGAAACACCGTTCGGGGACGGGCAGAGGGTGTCGCCGTGAGCGCTGACCTTCTCTCGGTCCGGGATCTGACCGTCTCCTTCCGGACGGAGGCGGGGACGGTGCGCGCTCTCTTCGGCGTCTCCTTCTCCCTGTCCCCCGGGGAGACGCTCGGGCTGGTGGGGGAATCCGGATGCGGCAAGACCATTACGGCGTTGTCCATCCTGAACCTCCTGCCCTCACCGCCGGCCGTCAGGGAGGGGGGGAGGGTTCTGTTTCGCGGAAGGGATCTGACGCCGCTGTCCGATGCGGAGATGTGCTCGGTACGGGGGAAAGAGATCTCGATGATCTTCCAGGAGCCGATGACGTCGCTCAACCCCGTTCTTACCATAGGAGTCCAGGTCGCCGAGGTCTTTACCGCCCACCGGGCCTGCGGCAAGGCGGAGGCCATGGAGCGGGCGGTGGAATGGCTGCGGCGGGTAAACATGCCCGACGCCGAGAGGAGGGTACGGGAATACCCGCACCAGATGAGCGGGGGGATGCGGCAGCGGGCGATGGTCGCGATGGCGCTTGCCCTCGAGCCGGCGATTCTCATCGCCGACGAGCCGACCACGGCGTTAGACGTCACGATCCAGGCGCAGATCCTCTCCCTCCTCAAGGAGATGCGCGAGCGGCAGGGTATGGCGATTCTCCTTATTACCCACGACCTCGGGGTGGTTTCGGAGGTCGCCGACCGGGTGGCGATCATGTATCTGGGCCGTATCGTCGAGATCGCGAAAACGGTTGACCTCTTCGCACGCCCGATCCACCCCTACACCGAGGGGTTGATTCGCTCCCTGCCCGGGCAAAGGACGGAGGACCGAAGGCTTCCCTCCATACCCGGGACGGTCCCCGGCCTCGACGCCATTCCGCCGGGATGCCCCTTCGCCGACCGGTGCCCGGTCCGGCAGGATGCGCTGGCCCGGTCTCGCGCCGGGGAAACGGAAAGGGACGAACTTGCGGTCTGCGACCAGGTGGACCCTCCCCTGGAGGAATATGCCCCGGGCCACCGGGCGGCGTGCCACTACCGGAGAGCGCGTTGGAAGGGGGAGGGAGGATGAACCGGCCAAACGACGCTCTCCTCTCCCTGAGGAACATCTACAAGTTCTTCCCGGTCCGGAAATCGTTCTTCTCCTCCGAGACGCAGCGGGTGCATGCGGTCGACAGCGTGTCGATCGACGTCCCCCCGGGAAAGACGGTCGGACTCGTGGGAGAGTCGGGGTGCGGAAAGACGACGCTCGGCCGGGTGGCGATCCGCCTGCTCCCGCCCGATGCGGGCAGGGTCGTCTTTGAGGGTCTTGACATCACAGCGCTGTCCGGCGAGGAGCTTCGACGGATCCGGAAAAAGATGCAGATCATCTTTCAGGATCCCTACTCTTCCTTGAATCCGCGGATGCGAGTCCGCGACATCGTGGGGGAAGGGTGGCGGGTCCACGGAATCGCCCGCGGCGGCGAGGCCAGGGAGAACGCCGAGCGGCTCCTCCTGCGCGTGGGGCTGTCCTCGGATGCCGCCGACAAGTATCCGCACGAATTCTCGGGCGGGCAGCGACAGCGGATCGGAATCGCCCGGGCGATCGCACTCTCCCCCCGGCTTATCGTGGCGGACGAACCGGTGTCGGCCCTCGACGTCTCCGTGCAGGCGCAGATCCTGAACCTCCTGCGTG
Organism: Candidatus Deferrimicrobiaceae bacterium; assembly: GCA_049578085.1. GTDB lineage: Bacteria > Desulfobacterota > Deferrimicrobia > Deferrimicrobiales > Deferrimicrobiaceae > CSP1-8. The sequence continues at coordinate 11,456 of JBAULH010000028.1, read as the reverse complement.
ACATCCAGGAGGAATACGGGATGGCCTACCTGTTCGTCTCCCATGACCTGCGGGTGATCCGCCACATGAGCGACATCGTTGCCGTGATGTACCTGGGAAAACTGATGGAGGTCTCCCCGGCCGCCGACCTGTTCCGCGAGCCGCTCCACCCCTACTCGAGGAGCCTCCTCTCGGCGCTGCCGATTCCCGGTGGCGCGCCGCGGGAAACGATCGTGCTTGCGGGGGAGATTCCGAGTCCCATTCACATCCCCCCCGGGTGCCGGTTCCATACCCGCTGTTTCATGGCGCAGAAGATATGCGAAGAGGTCTGCCCCCTGATGCGCGAGGTCGCGTCGGGACGTTACGCCGCCTGCCATTTCGTCTGAGCGGCGTCACTTTCGGCTGCACCGCCGACATGGGGGCCCCGCAGGCGATGCGGGGGGTTCCACGAAGCGGCCTGTGGAGCGAGGGTGGAGTATCCCCGCCGGGCGGGGTCCGATCCGGTGAGCGGAACCGGCAGCGAGCGGGCGCAAGGTCGTGAGCGTAGCTGAGGGGAAGCCCCCCGCGAGCCGGAGGGGCTCGGGAGGTCCCCGCTAGGCGAACGCGCGGTTCCGGACCTCTTCCAGGAAGTTGTGACGGCAGTAAGGACAGAACTTCCCGTGCGGGGAGACCATCTTCCGGCACGACGGGCAGCTCGAGACGAGGGAGTGGCCGCTCCCCGGGCAGATCACGAAGTCGGCCCCGAGGAACCATCCGCAGTGCGGGCAGCCTGCGCCGAATTCTTCCTCCGTCCGAACGCGCGGTTCCGGACCTCTTCCAGGAAGTTGTGACGGCAGTAAGGACAGAACTTCCAGTGCGGGGAGACCATCTTCCGGCACGACGGGCAGCTCGAGACGAGGGAGTGGCCGCACCCCGGGCAGATCACGAAGTCGGCCCCGAGGGACGTTCCGCAGTGCGGGCAGCCGGCGCCGAATTCCTCCTCCGTCTCCACGACCCGGTACAGCTCTGAAAGCGTCGTCACGCCGTCCTTCACCTTGGCCAGCGCCGCCTGGCCGAGCGTCGCCATCCCCTTGGCCACCGCGAGCTGGCGGATGTCGGTCTCGGAGCTGTTGCCCATCACGAGGTCGCGCACCTGCTGGTGGAACGACAGAATCTCGTATATCCCGGTCCGGCCGCGGTATCCCGTCCCCGCGCACGCCTGGCATCCCTCCCCCCGGTAGAACGTGATCTCTTCTTTTTTCGTTTTCGCCAGCCCGATCCGAGCGAGGTCAAGATCGGACGGCTCGGTCTTGACGCGGCACTTCGGACAGATGACCCGCACCAGCCGTTGGGACACGATGCCGATCAGGGTGGAGGCGATGAGATAGGAAGGGATCCCGAGGTTGCGAAGCCGGGTGACGGTTGCCACCGAGCTGTTAGTGTGCATCGTCGAGAGGACCAGGTGGCCCGTCAGCGAGGCCTGCATTGCGATCGTGGTCGTATCAAGGTCGCGCATCTCCCCCACCATGATCACATCGGGGTCCTGGCGGAGCATCGCGCGCAGGGTCGACGCGAAGGAGAGCCCGATCTTCTCCTGCACCGCCACCTGGTTGACGCCGGGAATCTCGTATTCGATGGGGTCCTCGATCGTCGTGATATTCTGCTCCACGGACTTGATCTTATGGAGCGCTCCGTAGAGAGTGGTCGTTTTTCCGGATCCGGTGGGGCCGGTGACGAGCAGGATTCCCTGTGGCCGGCGGATCAGCGTTTCCAGGGCCCGGAGTTCGGTTTCGGACATCCCCATCGACTCGAGCGGGATCTGGGCATTGGCCGAGTCGAGGATCCGGATAACCACCTTTTCTCCGTATGACGCGGGCATCGTGGACACCCGGAGGTCGAGCGACTTCGCACCGACTCGGACTCCGATCCGGCCGTCCTGGGGAAGCCGTTTCTCCGCGATGTCCATCTTGGCCATGATCTTGATCCGGGAGATGACCGCACCTTGCACCCACTTCGGCAAGTCGAGGGATTTCCGGAGAACCCCGTCGACCCGGTTTCGGATATGCAGGATGGTTTTCGAGGGTTCCACGTGGATGTCCGAGGCCCCCTGGTCGGCCGCCTCCGCGACGAAAAGGTTCACCATCCGGATGATGGGGGCCGCCTCGCTCTTCTTCCGCAGGTCCTCGGCGTCGCGCTTGTCGGTCTCCCCGGAATCCTGCACGATCTCCACCAGCCGCTCATCGGCGATATCCTTGACGATCGTGCTCAAGGAAGACCCCAGGTGGTAGTGCTGGTCGATCGCCCAGAGAATCCCCGTGCGGGTGGCGATGGCGGGCTTGATGGTGTAGCCGGAGGCAAATCGGACGTCCTCGAATGCCTCGAAGCTCAAGGGGTCGGCCATAGCGATGTGGAGGTCCCTGTCCTCGATCGAGATCGGCACGATCAGGTGCTTCCGTGCGACCTTCTCGGGGATCAGCTCGATCGCCGGAGGCTCGACGGGCGTGTTGGTAAGGTCGACCAGTGGAATCCCGAGTTGAAGGGAGAGGGCCTGGGCGATCTCGTCCTCGGTGGCCAGCCCCAGGGCGACGATGACGTCGCCGAGTTTCCCGCGCTGCGTCCGCTGTTCGGAAAGGGCGCGGGTCAGGTTCTCCTCGGACAGCAACCCGGTCTCCACGAGCAGTTCGCCGATACGTTTCCTTGCGGCTGCCAACAATTCTCCTCCCCCGCTCGGTTAGGGTATCCTACCAGACTATTTCGGCAAATTCGGAAGAAACTTGCGTGTGAAACCGGGTTCGCGCAGGAGCATCAAAACGTTGTAGGGAGGGAGAAAATGGCGCGACGACACAATAATCGATGCCCCCGTTGCAATGGGGCGATGGTATACGAGCGGTTTCAGGACTTGCTGGACCTCTTCTTCGCCTGGAGGTGCCTCAACTGCGGCGAAATCGTCGACCCGGTTGTGGCGCGGAATCGTGAACCGGAAAAGAAATTCAAGAAAAGGGCCGCGGGGTAAGATTCCCACTGCGTAAAGCAGGATTGCCTTTCAACAGGGCGAGTCCCCTCGTTGACACCGTAATCATACCTATGGTACGGTACCACCTGCTTTTTTTGGGTGGGGGGCCAGGAAAAAGGTGGGGGAGCGGTTCACATATTCCATCAGGTTCAGTGCGAACGGGCAATCCCGGGAATTCCGGATCGGCAGGATCGGAATGGCCGTGACCACAGGGGTGCTCGCCTTTCTTTTCGTCCTGGCGACACAGATTATCTATGATTACCGGGAGAATCTGGCGAAGGTGAGGGAACTTGCGGGTCTTCGGCACCGGGTCAGCGAGCAGAACCTGACGCTCTACAACCTCTATGCGAAATTCGAGAGCCTGGAGACCGAGGTGGAGCGGATCCGAACGCTGGACGCCCGCGTCCGGTCCCTCATCAACATCAACGAGGCACTGCTGCCCGGCAGGAGAAAAACCGCGGCGAGGATGGGGATCGGCGGGGCGGAAACGCCCGAGACCTCTGCGACGAACCGCTTGGACAGCCTCCTCGATCTTCGGTGCGACCAGTTGAAGGAAAGTCTCCTGGTGGACGGGAAAAAACTCGAGGTCATTTGCGAAAGACTTGACGTCCAAAGGACCTACCTGGAGAGTCTGCCTTCCCTGTGGCCGGCCCATGGAGTGCTTGCGTCGGGGTTCGGTGTCCGTGTTTCCCCCTTCACGGCCACCAAAGTCTTTCATCACGGCCTGGATATCGATGCCCCGAAGGGGAGTCCGATCAGGGCGGCGGGGGGAGGCAAGGTGGTCCGGTGCGGTTTCGAGCCGCGGTACGGAAACCTCGTCGTCATCGACCACGGGAACGGCTACCAAACGGTCTACGCACACCTTTCGGAGCGGCTGGTCGAGGAGGGCGACAGCGTGCTGAGAGGGGAACAGATCGGGAAGGTGGGCGACACGGGACGGACAACCGGCCCTCATCTCCACTACGAGGTCCACGTAAACGGCCTCCCCGTGAACCCGGTCCGCTTCCTGAATTAGGAGGGAAAGGGCGCAGTCACCAGGTACTCCCCTTCTATACGATCGGGAAACGGAGTACTTCGTGCTCCCGGGGCGCCTCCCCGTCGGAGCGTTTTTTTTTTAGAGCCGGCAGCCAATATAAGGACCTCTTCGATGCTGGAAAATATCTTCAAAAAGGTGTTCGGCACGGCCAACGATCGTGTGCTGGAACGGATTCGGCCCCTCGTCGACCGGATCAATTCCCTCGAGACCTCGGTGGCGAACCTCCCGGACGACCGCCTTGCGGCGCGCACGGCGGAGTTCCGTCAGCGGCTTGCGAATGGGGAGTCCCTGGAGGAACTCCTCCCCGAGGTCTTCGCTACCGTCCGCGAGGTGAGCAGGCGCGTTCTCTCCATGCGCCACTTCGACGTCCAGCTCGTGGGCGGTGTGGTGCTGCATGAGGGAAAGATCGCCGAGATGCGGACCGGCGAGGGGAAGACCCTGTCCGCCACCCTTCCCTTTGTTCTGAATGCCCTGACGGGGCGTGGAGTCCATCTCGTCACCGTGAACGACTATCTGGCGAAGCGGGACGCGGAGTGGATGGGGGCGATCTACCGGTTCCTCGGTCTTTCCGTGGGAGTGATCGTACACGGGATGGACGATCCGGAGCGGCAGGCGGCCTACCGGTGCGACGTCACTTACGGGACGAACAACGAGTTCGGCTTCGACTACCTGCGCGACAACATGAAGTTCCGCCGGGAGGATATGGCCCAGCGAGACCTCCACTACGCGATCGTGGACGAGGTGGATTCGATCCTGATCGACGAGGCCCGGACCCCCCTCATCATCTCCGGCCCGGCCGAGGAGTCGACAGACAAGTACGCCAGGATCAATTCGATTGTCGGCTTTTTGAAAAAGGACGAGGACTACAAGGTAGACGAGAAAGCGCGCAGCGTCCTGCTGGAGGAAGACTCGGGGATCCCCAAGATCGAGCGCCTTCTGAACGTGGAAAATCTCTACGACCCGAGAAACATCGAGATCCTCCACCACGTGAACCAGGCGCTAAAGGCCCACATCCTCTTCAAGCGCGACGTCGATTACATGGTGAAGGACGGCCAGGTCGTCATCGTGGACGAGTTCACGGGGCGGCTGATGCCGGGACGGCGCTGGTCGGACGGTCTGCATCAGGCCGTGGAGGCGAAAGAGGGGGTAAGGATCGAGAACGAGAACCAGACTCTCGCCACGATCACCTTCCAGAACTACTTCCGCATGTTCGACAAGCTGGCGGGCATGACCGGCACCGCCGACACGGAGGCGGTCGAGTTCAAGCAGATCTACGACCTCGATGTGGTGGTTATTCCCACGAACCAGCCGATGATCCGGGAAGACCTCCGGGACCAGATCTACCGCACCGAGAAGGAGAAGTTCCAGGCCTCCTATGAGGAGATCCTGTCCCTTCACGAGGCAGGCAGGCCGGTCCTCGTCGGGACCGTATCGATCGAGAAATCGGAGCGCCTGTCCGGCATCCTCAACCGTCACGGCATCCCCCATAACGTCCTGAACGCCAAGCACCACGAACGGGAAGCGCAGATCATCGCCGAGGCGGGCCAGCCCGGCAAGGTGACGATCGCCACGAACATGGCCGGGCGCGGGGTGGACATCAAGCTCGGCGAGGGGGTGGAGGAGAAGGGAGGCCTCCACATCATCGGCACCGAGCGGCACGAGTCGCGGCGGGTGGACAACCAGCTCCGCGGCCGCGCAGGGCGACAGGGGGACCACGGGTCGTCCCGGTTCTACCTGTCCCTCGAGGACGACCTCCTCCGTATCTTCGGATCGGACCGGATTTCCCCCCTCATGGAGAAGCTCGGGATGGAGGAAGGGGAGCCGATCGAGCACAACCTCATCAACAAGGCGGTGGAGAACGCGCAGAAGAAGGTGGAGGGCCACAACTTCGACATCCGGAAGCACCTCCTCGAGTACGACGACGTGATGAACAAGCAGCGAACGGTCATCTACGACATGCGCAGGGATGTTCTCTCGGGGGAAAGTCAGCGGGACGTAGTGATGGAAATGGCCGAGGAGGTCGCCGAGGATCACGTCGAGCGCTTCACGGAGGAGAAAACGCACCCGGAGGAGTGGGACCTTTCCGGCTTGCGGGACGCCGCCTTTGCCCAATTCGGGTACCGGCTGGAGATTCCGGAGAGCGAGGTGCAGGGGCTGACCCGGGATAAGCTCGCGTCCCGGATCGAGGAGGGGGCCCATTCCGCCTACCGGAAGAAGGAGGAGGAGTACGGCGAGGATGCGATGCGTTACCTCGAGCGGATGTTCCTCCTTTCCACGATCGACGCGCTGTGGAAAGACCACCTCCTTTCGATGGACCACCTCAAGGAGGGGATTGGTCTCAGGGGATACGGACAGATGGACCCGCTGAAGGAGTACCAGCGGGAAGGGTTCGACATGTTTGCCGATCTGGTGTTCCGGATCAAGGCGGAGTCGCTCAAGCGCCTCTTCCACGTGAAGGTTCAGCGGGAGGAAGAGCCCCAGAAGGCCGCGCGGTCGACGCCCGCTCCCCCCCGCCGAGTCAACCTCTCCCGCGGGGACATTTCTCGTGCGGGGGTGACCACCCAGCGTCATGCCTCGAAGAAGGTGGGGCGCAACGATCCATGCCCCTGCGGCTCGGGGAAGAAATACAAGAAGTGCTGCGGCATGGGGGCGTGACGGGGTGCCCGCCGCGGGGAAGATCGTTGTGCCCGGTTTCCGGGGGGGCGGCCTCTGGTGCGGGATCCGGAAGGGCAGAAAGCCCGATCTCGCGATCGTGGTGAGCGACCGGGCGTGCACTTCCGCCGTTCTCTTCACACGGAACAAGGTCGCCGCGGCGCCGGTCGTATGGGCCAGGGGCCTTGCGTCCCGGTCGGCCTTGCGCGGCGTGGTTGCCAACAGCGGAAACGCCAACGCGTGCACAGGCAAGGAAGGGCTGTCGGCGGTACGGAGGATATCCGCAAAAGCATGCAGAACGCTCGGGCTCCCGGACGGTTCCCTTCTCGTCTCCTCCACGGGAGTAATCGGCGTGCCCCTTCCAGCGGAAAAAATCCTGGCGGCGGTCCCCCGGCTGTGCGCCTCCCTTTCGCCCGCAGGGATCCCCCGGGCGAACGATGCGATTCTCACGACCGATGCGTACCCGAAGCGCGTGGTGCGGAAGCTCCGGGTTTGCGGAGGAACCGTCACTCTGGGGGGGATCGCGAAGGGAGCCGGCATGATCGCTCCCAACATGGGCACGATGCTCGCCTACGTGTTTACGGACGCCGCTGTCCGCGCCGCCGACCTCCGGAAGGTCTTCCGTGAGGCCGTGGAGCTGTCGTTCAACCGGATTGTGGTGGACGGCGACATGAGCACCAACGACACGGCGGCGATTTTCGCCAACGGCGCCTGCGGGCTCCCGCGACTCGAGGGGAAGGATCTCAGCGGTTTCGCCGGGGTGCTTCGGGAGTTGCTGCTCGATCTGGCGCTGATGATCGTCCGCGACGGGGAGGGGGCGACGCGTGTCGTGCGGATATCGGTGAAAGGGGCAAGGAGCGACAGGGACGCGGAATCGGCCGCCCGCGCCGTGGCGACGTCCCCGCTGGTAAAGACAGCGGTTTTCGGAGCGGACCTCAATTGGGGCCGCGTGATCGCCGCCGTCGGGCGGTCCGGGATCGCCATCGAACCGGGCCGCGCCGAATTGTCCTTCGCGGGGGAAAAGGTGATGCGCCGGGGGATGGAGATCGCTCCCCAGGCTGTGCGCCGGGCGGTCCCGAAGATCCGGAAACAGGCGTACGGGATCGACGTGGACCTGGGGCTGGGCAAGGGCAGCTATTTCGTCTTCTTCTCGGACCTGGGGCACGACTACATCCGGATCAATGCCGGTTACCGGACGTGAGGGGCGCCCATTAATTCTTGAGAATCCCGATTCGTTTATGATACATATGATAAATTAGCCGTTTATCTCCCACGGGCGGGACTTTCCCCGGGGTGCCCCGGATCGACCGGGGTGGATGGGGAAGGGTGGAACGCCCGGAGGAACAACCCCGAAACGAGGAGGAAGGGAAGACATGGCAAACGGGCAAGGTTCGGTTATCACGATGAAGCAGCTGCTGGAGGCGGGGGTCCACTTCGGTCACCAGACGAAGAGGTGGAACCCGAAAATGAAGAGGTACATCTTCACAGCACGCAACGGGATCTACATCATCGACCTCCAGCAGACGGTGAAGATGTTCCGTGCCGCTTACGATTTCGTCCGGGACTTGGCGGCGGAGGGGAAGACGGTCCTGTTCGTGGGAACCAAGAAGCAGGCCCAGGAGGCCGTCGAGGAGGAGGCGAAGCGCGCGGCCACTCCGTATGTGAACGTCCGGTGGCTGGGAGGCATGCTCACCAATTTCCAGACGATCCGCAAGAGCCTCGACCGGCTCCAGAAGCTTACCGACATGACCATGGACGGCACGGCCGACAAACTCCCCAAGAAGGAAGTCCTCAAGCTCACCAAGGAGCGCGCCAAGCTGGAAAAGGTGCTGGGCGGCATCAAGGATCTGCGGCGCATTCCCGACGCCATCTTCGTCGTCGATCCCTCGCGCGAGGAGATCGCGGTCCTGGAGGCGAGGAGACTTTCGATACCGATCATCGCCATCGTCGACACCAACTGCGACCCGGACCTTGTGGACTACATCATCCCGGGGAACGACGACGCCATCCGGGCGATCAAGCTGTTTCTGGGAAAGGTCGCGGACGCGATTATCGAGGGGAAGGCGGCGTACGAGGAGAAGACGGCGTCGGCGGCGGACAAGGAAACCGAAGCGCCGGAAATCACGATGGCGCTTATCTCCACGGAAGAAGAGACTGCAGAGGATAGCGCAGCCGGAACGATTCCCGCCGCGGCGGAGGAATAACCTCCACAAGACCGACATTCGACCGAGAGAGGACGGAGATGCAGATAACCGCGGAAATGGTACGCGAGCTGCGCGAGAAGACCGGCGCGGGGATGATGGACTGCAAGAAGGCCCTTACCGAATCGGGAGGGGACACGGAGGCCGCTGTCGATGTGCTTCGGAAGAAAGGGCTGGCCGCAGCGGCCAAGAAGTCGTCGAGGATCGCTTCCGAAGGGACCGTCACCGCCTACGTCGCAGCGGATTCCGCGACGCTTGTCGAGATAAACTGCGAGACCGACTTTGTCGCCAAGACCGACGATTTCCAGGAGTTTGCGAGGCAGGTGGCCGCGACGGTGAACGGGAAGGGACCAAAGGACGTCGAGGAATCGCTGCTCCTCCCGGGGGAAGGGGGAGTTCCCCTGGGAACCGTGCTCAACGAGAAGGTGGCGAAGATCGGGGAGAAGATCTCGTTCCGCCGCTTCGCCCGCTTTGCCTTGCCGGCGGGAGCCAGTGGGGTGACCGTTCCCTATATCCACGCGGGGGGGAAGATCGGGGTTCTGGTGGAACTCCTCGGCGCAGGGCTGGACGACGCGGAGTTCGTTGCGCTCGGCAAGGACATGGCGATGCAGGTCGCCGCGGGGAACCCCCTGTACGTTTCCCGGGAGGATGTTCCGCTGGCGGCGGTCGAGCGGGAGAAGGCGATCTATCGCGAGCAGGCGCTCGCGGCGGGGAAGCCGGAGAAGATCCTGGACCGTATCGCCGAGGGAAAACTCGAGAAGTACTACGGCGATTTCTGCCTGCTGGAACAGTCCTTTATCAAGGATCCCGAACGCACCGTGAACGACCTGCTGAAGGAGATGGCCGCGAAAAGGGGAGTCGCCGTACGCATCGGCCGGTTCGCCCGGTTCCAGGTGGGGGAGGGGCTTACGAAGCGTTCCGACGATCTGGCCGCAGAAGTGGCGAAGCAGCTGAACCGGGGATGAGAATGGGCGGGGACGGTCCTGATTTTCTGGGGGGGGATACTCCCTTTTCCCTCGATGAAAAAACCAGGAGTGTCCCCCGCTACGCTGGCCTACCGGAGGTTCCGTGGGAAAACCGGTGTATCGACGCATCCTGCTGAAGCTGTCGGGCGAGGCCCTCTTGGGCAAACATGAGTACGGGATCGATGACGGCATCCTCGCGGATCTGTCGAAGGAGATCCGGGAAATCACCTCCCTGGGCGTCCAGGTCGCCCTGGTGGTGGGAGGCGGGAACATCTTCCGGGGGATACAGACGAGCCGCGAGTACGGCATCGACCGCGCCTCCGCCGACTACATGGGGATGCTCGCGACCGTCATCAACAGCCTGGCGCTGCAGGAGAGGCTGGAGCGCGACGGGGTGGTGACGCGTGTCCTCTCCGCCATCGAGATGCGGTCGATCGCCGAGCCGTACATCCGGCGGCGCGCGCTGCGGCACCTGGAAAAAGGAAGAGTGGTCATTTTCGCCGCGGGCACCGGCAACCCGTACTTCACGACGGACACTGCCGCCGCCCTCCGCGCGATGGAGATCAACTCGGACGCCATTCTGAAGGCCACCCGGGTCGACGGGGTTTATGACAAGGACCCGCTGCTCCATAAGAATGCGAAAAAGTTCAAGGAGCTTACCTACATCGACGTCCTGCAGAGAAACCTCAAGGTGATGGACGCCACGGCGATATCCCTGTGCATGGACAACGACCTTCCGATCGTCGTATTCAATCTTACGAAGAGGGGGAACATTCGGAGGGTGGTCATGGGGGGGAAGATCGGCACCGTGGTCCGGGGAGGTCACTAGTGGAAGCACTGTTCAAGGACACGGGCGGGAAGATGGCGAGATCCATCGACGCCTTCCGGAAAGAACTGGGGAAGATCCGGACGGGGAGAGCGTCTTTTTCCCTCCTGGACGGGATCAAGGTGGACTATTACGGGACGCTCACTCCGCTGGCGCAGGTTGGCACCCTCTCCGTCCCGGAGAGCAGGCTGATCACGATCACCCCCTGGGACACCAAGATGGTCGGTTCGATCGAAAAGGCAATCCAGGCAAGCGGCCTGGGACTCAACCCTTCCAGCGACGGGAAAATCGTCCGCATTCCCATCCCTCCCCTGACCGAGGAGCGGCGCAAGGACCTCGTCAAGGTGGTAAAAAAGATGGCTGAGGAAGCGCGGATCGCGGTCCGGAACATCCGGCGCGATTCGATCGACCGGATCAAGGAGAGCGAAAAAAAGAAGGAGATCTCGGAGGATGAGATGAAGCGGTGGCAGGACCGGATCCAGAAGGAGACGGACAGCCACGTCAAGAAGATCGACGAGATCCTGAAGACGAAGGAACAGGAGATCATGGAGGTCTGAACGCATCGCGTCGGGCCATTTCCGTCATACGGAACCAGCAGAAGGAGGAAACACAGCATGGCCATCACCATCAACGACGAGTGCACCGCCTGTGGATCCTGTCTGGACGCTTGCCCGACCGGGGCCATCGTCCAGGTCTAGTGCACCGCCTCGCAAATATCTTGGCATTCGAGCGCCGCTGCATCCGCTCCATCTTCGTTGCGCTTCTTCACCATACTCAACGGTATGCCTCAGTCGCGCTCCTTGCT